>NZ_JBFAOG010000021.1:0-60191 GCF_040659695.1 Modestobacter sp. NPDC049651 | reverse complement strand
CGCCGGTAGGGCCCCCCCCGCCCCCCCCGACACCCGGGGGGGCCCCGTCCAGTCACCGGCGGGCCGCCCTCGCAACCCTCGCCGAGCGCGCCGCGCGGGCATAGGCTCGGCGAGGTGGAACGACGGATCTTCGGCATCGAGACCGAGTACGGCGTCACGTGCACCTTCCGCGGCCAGCGGCGCCTGTCACCCGACGAGGTCGCGCGGTACCTCTTCCGGCGCGTGGTCTCCTGGGGCCGCAGCTCCAACGTCTTCCTGCGCAACGGCTCCCGGCTGTACCTCGACGTCGGCAGCCACCCCGAGTACGCCACCGCCGAGTGCGACGACCTCACCGAGCTCGTCGTCCACGACAAGGCCGGCGAGCGGATCCTCGAGGGCCTGCTGGTCGACGCCGAGCTGCGGCTGAAGGAGGAGGGCGTCACCGGCGACATCTACCTGTTCAAGAACAACACCGACTCCGCCGGCAACAGCTACGGCTGCCACGAGAACTACCTGGTGGGCCGGCACGGGGAGTTCAGCCGGCTGGCCGACGTGCTCATCCCGTTCCTGGTCAGCCGCCAGGTCGTCGTCGGCGCCGGCAAGGTGCTGCAGACCCCGCGCGGCGCGGTCTTCTGCGTCAGCCAGCGGGCCGAGCACATCTGGGAGGGCGTCTCCAGCGCAACCACCCGCTCCCGGCCGATCATCAACACCCGCGACGAGCCGCACGCCGACGCCGAGCGCTACCGCCGGCTGCACGTCATCGTCGGCGACTCCAACATGAGCGAGACGACGGCGCTGCTCAAGGTCGCGATCACCGACCTGGTGCTCCGGATGATCGAGCAGGGCGTCCCGATCAAGGACATGACCCTGGAGAACCCGATCCGGGCCATCCGGGAGATCAGCCACGACATCACCGGACGCCGCAAGGTGCGGCTGGCCAACGGCCGGGAGATGTCGGCGCTGGAGATCCAGCAGGAGTACCACGACCGGGCCGCCGAGTTCGTCGACCGCGAGGGCTACGGCCCGGTGCACCGGCAGATGCTGGAGCTGTGGGGGCGCACCCTCAAGGCCGTCGACACCGGCGACCTGGGCCTCATCGACCGGGAGATCGACTGGGCGATCAAGTACCAGCTCCTCGAGCGGTACCGGGCCAAGCGCGACCTGCCGCTGTCCAGCCCCCGGGTCGCCCAGATGGACCTCGCCTACCACGACATCCGCCGCGGCCGCGGGCTGTACTACCTGCTGCAGGCCGCCGGCCAGGTCGACCGGGTCACCCACGACCCGCGCATCTTCGAGGCCAAGAACGTGCCGCCGCAGACCACCCGCGCCAAGCTGCGCGGCGAGTTCATCCGGCGGGCCCAGGAGAAGCGCCGCGACTTCACCGTCGACTGGGTGCACCTCAAGCTCAACGACCAGGCGCAGCGCACCGTGCTGTGCAAGGACCCCTTCAAGGCCGTCGACGACCGGGTCGAGAAGCTGATCGCCAGCATGTGACGCCGCAGGGCACACTGCCGCGGTGACCGACCGCGCGGACCTGCTGCTCGCGGGCCCGCGCGGCCGGCGGTTGCTGCTGGGGCTGGTGCTCGACCCGGTCGTCCCCGGCTGGCCCGCGCTCGCCTGGTCGGGCGGACCGGCCGGGCACCCCGTGGGCCGGCTCGACCGGGACGACGCCCGCCGGTCCCTCGCCACGGCCGTGGCGGGCGCCGACCTGGCGGCGCTGGCACGCTGCACCGACCCGGTCGAACTGCTGCCCGCCCTGCTCGGCACGGTCGACGCGGCCCGGTACTGGCAGGAGCCGGACGACGCCGACGCCCTGCTCGCCGTCGACGACGTGGCCGCCGAGCTGCGCCCCGTCGCCGACGCGGTCGCCGCTGCCCCGGCGTCCGCGTGGTGGGCGACGGCGCTCGACCCGGTCGGCCAGTCCACGGTGCGCTGGCCGACCGCCGACCTGACCCCGCCGTCGACGACCGGCGCCCGGACGGCGCTCGTGCAGTGGCGCACCGACACCCTCCTCGACGAGGACCACGCCGTCCGGGAGCGGCCGGCCGACCCGCGCGCGAACTGGGGCGGCCACTGGTGGTCGACCCCGGCGGTCACCGACCGGGTCGCCACCACCCGCACGCTGCCGGCCGGGATCGCCACCGTCCCGGCCCCGCTCGGGCTGCTGCTCGTCGAGGACGAGGCCGGCTGGGAGACCGCCCGCACCTGGCCGGTGGCCGTGCCCAGCACGGCACGGGTCCTGGAGATCACCGGACCGGCCGACTGGACGTCCCTGGTCGAGAGGTTCCCCCTGGAGGTGAGCGCCTCCCGCCGGCACGACTGGTGGCGGGTGACCGGCTGGGCGGGTCGCTGGGCGATCCCCGACTGGGCGACCGTCGCGGAGGAGCACGACGGGGTCCACCTGACCGTCGACGGCTACCTCGCGACAGCGGGTCAGGCCTGGCCCGTCGGCGTCCCGGGCCCGCCGGTCCGCACCGTGCTGGCCGGTTGGGACCCGGACGCCACCTGGTGGCTCACCGACGTGGCTGGGCTCGGCGAGCCGGCGGACTGGACCCGCGCGGACGACGAACCGCCGCGCTGGTCGACGTCCTCCTGATCGCGAGTGCGACTCGCCATCCGCAACAGAACCGTTATCCCCAACTTGGCACCGCGCGCGGTGCCAACGGCACAAAGAACTCACGCAGTGACGAGCTGGGCGGCCCGTCGGCCGGCGGCGGCCGCGGCCAGGAAGTAGGCGTGGTCCTCGGCCAGTCCGCGGCCCATCGTCGACAGCCGCACCGGGACGGCGGCCAGCGCGTCGTCCAGCCCGTCGGCGTGCACGTGCACCACCGGGTTCCGCGCCGGCTGCCCGGCCAGGTCCTCCTCGACCTGCGCGGCGAGCTCGGGGGAGAGGCCCGACGGCACGACCAGCTCGACCCCGGCCAGCGCCACCCGGCCGAACGCGGTCAGCGAGTGGTGCGAGACGCCGCGGTGCCGGGGCCGGGGGTCGGCGTCCGAGATGCGCAGCGCGCCCACGGCCCGCCCGCCCAGCACGTGCGCCGCGTTGCACGCTTCCCCGGCGGCGACGCCGGAGAACCCCCACGGCGTCCCGGTGCCCAGGTTGCCCGGCCCCTGCGCCACGATCGTCACGTCGGCGCGCAGCACGTGCCGGGCCGCGAGCAGCCCGGTGTGCACGGTCACCGCCTCGAGGTCGCCGCCGAACGCCTGCCCGACGGTCACCACCCCGGCCAGCCGGTCGGCCAGCGCGTCGAGGGTCCGGGAGAACGCGGCCGGCAGCGCCCCGCCGTCGGTCATCACGTAGGCGACCCGCAGGCCGGGGTCCGTGGCGTGCACGCCGGCGAGCACGGCGGGCAGCGCGGAGTGCAGGTCGGCGACGACCACCGGCATCCCGCCGACGTCCTCGGCGTCCGCGATCACCGCGTGGTGCGGCGTCTCCTGCTCGTCGACGCCCTGCACCGTCACCTGCAGCCCGGTGTACCGCCCCTTGACCAGGTGCCCCGGCCCGGCCGGGTCGGCCGGCAGCCGGTCGGGTACGGCGACGACCAGCGCGTACCCGCCGGTGCCCAGCCGCTGCGCCCAGGCGGTGGTGTTGAGCAGCACGTCGTCGCCGACCTGCGGCAGCCCGACCACCGAGGGGTGCGCCAGCGCCTGCAGCGTCCCGTCGCCGGGCACCTCGACGGTCATCTCCTGCGCGTCGGTCCACGCCCGGCCCAGGGCGGTGACGCGGCCACGCCGCCAGCGGATCCGGGAACCGGGGGAGGGGGCTGCCGTCACCCCGGCAGGGTAGCCAGCGCTCCCACTAACCTGTGCGCGTGTCGGCGAAGCGAGCAGAGCGGCTGGTCAACCTGGTCATCGCGCTGCTGGGCACCCGCCAGTACGTCTCGGCCGCCCGGATCCGGGAGACGGTGCCCGGCTACGAGCCGCACGACGGCTCGGCCCGCGCCGACGAGGCCTTCAAGCGGATGTTCGAGCGCGACAAGGCCGAGCTCCGGGAGATCGGCGTCCCGCTGGAGACCGGGCGCACGAGCATCTTCGACACCGAGGACGGCTACCGGATCGCCCGCGCCGAGTACGAGCTGCCCGAGATCACGCTCACCGGCGAGGAGGCCGCCGCGGTCGGCCTCGCCCTGCGGCTCTGGCAGTCCGCGCAGCTCGCCGGGGCCGCGCAGAGCGCGCTGGTCAAGCTGCGCGCCGCCGGGGTGGACGTCGACCCGTCGCGCACCCTGCCGATCCAGCCACGCCTGGACGCCGGCGAACCCGCCTTCGAGCCCTGCTACGCCGCGGCCCGCGACCGGCGCGAGCTCACCTTCGACTACCGGCGACCCGACGCCGGCACGCCCAGCACCCGCCGCGTGCAGCCCTGGGGCGTCGTCGCCTGGCACGGCCGCTGGTACCTCGTCGGCCACGACCAGGACCGGCAGGCGCCCCGGGTCTTCCGGCTCTCCCGGGTCGTCGGCTCGCCCACGCCGGTCGGCGAGGCCGGCGCCTTCGAGCCCCCGGCCGACCTGGACCTCGCCGCGGTCGTGGAGCGCTCGGTGAGCCGGGAGGAGTTCCTCGTCGTCGTCCGCGCACGCCCGGGGACGGCGAACGGGCTGCGCCGGACCGCCGAGCCGCTGGGTCCCGCCGACGACGGCCGCGGCGGGTACGACGACCGGCTGCAGGTGCGCACCACCGAGCCGGAGTCGCTGGCCGACCAGCTGGCCGCCTACGGTGCCGACGTGGTGGTCGAGGCGCCGCAGCGGATGCGGGAGGCGGTCGTCGAGCGGCTGACCCGGCTCGCGGCGATGGACGGGGCGAGCGCATGACCAGCCCGACCACCGCGGACCGGATGGTCCGGCTGCTCGCCCTCGTGCCCTACCTGCAGGCCCGCCCGGACGGCGTCCGGCTGGCCGACGCGGCCGCCGACTTCGGGGTGAGCGAGTCCCAGCTGCGCCGCGACCTGGACCTGCTCTGGGTCTGCGGGCTGCCCGGGCACGGCCCCGGCGACCTCATCGACCTGTCCTTCGAGGGCGACCTGGTCCGGGTCACCTTCACCGCCGGCATGGTGCGCCCGCTGCGGCTGACCACCGACGAGGCGGTCGCGCTGATCGTCGCGCTGCGCACCCTGCTGGAGCTGCCCGGTCTCGCCGAGGGGGAGGCGGTCAGCCGCGCGCTGGCCAAGGTCGCGGGTGCCGCCGGGCACGCCGCCGAGCAGCGCACCCCGGTCGCGGTCAGCGTCGGCGCCCGCGAGCAGTCGCTGGCCGTCGTCCGCGCGGGGCTGGAGCGAAAGCGCGCGCTGCACCTGCACTACTACGTGCCCAGCCGCGACGAGCGCACCCAGCGGGTGGTCGACCCGATGCGGCTGCTGCTGGTCGACGGGCACTGGTACCTGGAGGCCTGGTGCCGCAACGTCGAGGGCACCCGGCTGTTCCGGCTGGACCGCATCGACCAGGTCACCGTGCTCGACGAGCCGGCCGCCCCGCCGCCGGAGGCGACCGAGCGCGACCTGGACGACGGGCTCTACCAACCGCCCGCCGACGCCCCGGTGGTGCGGCTGCGGCTGGCCCGCACCGCCCGCTGGGTGGCCGACTACTACCCGGTCGAGGACGTCGCCGAGGTCGACGACCCCCCGGGTGGCCTGGCCGTCGCGGTGCGGACGGCGGACCTCGGCTGGGCCCGCCGGCTGGTCGCCTCGCTGGGCGGGTCGGGGCTGGTCGACGAGCCGGCGGAGCTCGCCGGGCAGGTCGCCGCGGAGGCGCGCGCGGCGCTCGCCCGGTACGCCGACTGAGCGCCCGTTAGGGTCGGTGCCGTGCTGCTGTGGGTGTGGATCGGCGTCGCCGTCCTGGCCGTGCTCGTGCTCGGCGTCCTGGGCTACGGCCTGCTGGGCGCCGTCGGCCGGCTGGGCAAGGAGTTCCGGGCGCTGGACCGGGAGGTCCGGCCGGTGCTCGCGGAGGTGCAGGCCACCGCCGAGCGCGCCGCCGCGGTCCGGGCGAAGGAGCAGCCGACCGCCTGACCGCCCGCGCGGGGACCGGGGACGGTCGGCTCCCCGGCGTAGGCTCGGCACGACCGCCCCACCACTCGGAGGAACCGATGAACCTCGGCCCGGCAGAGATCGGCCTGATCATCCTCGCGATCCTGCTGCTCTTCGGTTACAAGAAGCTGCCCGACGCGTCCCGCTCGCTGGGCCGCTCGCTGCGCATCTTCAAGGGCGAGATGAAGGGCATGAAGGACGACGACGTCCGCACCAGGGACGCCGCGCGGACCACGCCGGTGACCGGTCAGGTCGTCGCCACCCCGTCGGCCGCGGACCTCGAGGCCGAGGCCGCGGCTGCGGAGAAGGCCGCCGCGGACGCGCGTGCCCGGGCCGAGCTGGCGCGCGCCCGCGCCGCGGCCGACAGCGCGCGCTGATCCCCGACCTCCCCCCGTCCGTGAGCGCCCCAGGGCGAGAGCGCACCCGCCGCCGGCGGCGTCCCCCGCGGGACGCCGCCGCGACCATGACCCTGGTCGCGCACCTGCGCGAGCTGCGCAACCGCATCGCGGTGGCGCTGCTGTTCGTCCTGGCCGCGACCGCGGTCTGCTTCTGGTGGTACGACCACGGCCTGGGCACGTTCATCCGCGCCCCCTACTGCGGCATCCCCGCCGACAACCGGGCGCTGGGCACCGGCACCACGAGCGGTGACTGCAAGCTGCTGGTCACCGACGTGTTCGGCGGCGCCCTCATCCGGCTGAAGATCGCCTTCATCGCCGGGATCGTGGTCTCTGCGCCGTTCTGGCTGTACCAGACTTGGGCGTTCATCACCCCGGGCCTCAAGCGCAACGAGAAGCGCTACGGCGCCGGGTTCGTCGCCGCCGCCAGCACGCTGTTCGCCCTCGGCGCGGTGCTGGCCTACGTCTCGCTGCGCGCCGGGCTGACCCTGCTGCTGGGCCTGGCCGGCGACAACGTCGCGGTCGCGCTCACCGCCCAGGACTACCTGGGCTTCGTCATCTCGATCCTGCTCGCGTTCGGGGTCAGCTTCGAGCTGCCGCTGCTGGCGGTGGCGCTGAACCTGGTGGGCATCCTCAGCCACGCGGTGCTGGCCAAGGGCCGGCGGTGGATCTACTTCCTCACCGTCGTGTTCGCCGCGTTCATCACGCCCACCCAGGACCCGTTCACGATGTGCCTGATGGCCATCCCGATGATCGTGCTGTTCGAGCTGGCCATCCAGATCGCCCGGGTCGTCGACAAGCGGCGTGCCCGCCGCGAGGCGCTCAGCGGGTTCGCCGACCTCGACGACGACGAGGCCTCCCCGCTGGACGCCACGCCGTCCCGGCTCCACCCGGACTCCGACCCCGACCCGGCCCACCCGCTCGACGCCGCCGACCTGCCGCGCGGCCGTCCGGCACCCTGACCGGGTGCCGCTCCCGGAGGTGGCGCTGCTGGTCAACGCCGCCGCCGGGCGGGGCCGCGGCGCCCGGATCGCCGACGACGTCGCCGCCGTCCTCACCGCCGGGGGCGTGACCCCGCGGGTGCTGACCGCACCCACGCGGGCGGACGCCGAGCGCCAGGCCCACCAGGCGGTCACCGGAGGCGCGGCCGCGGTCGCCGCCCTCGGTGGGGACGGCGTCGCGCACGCCGCGCTGCAGGCCGTGGCCGGCACCCGCACGCCGCTGGCCCTGCTGCCCGCCGGCAGCGGCAACGACCTGGCCACCGCGCTGGGGGTGCCGGCCGACCCGCTGGCCGCGGCCCGGGCGGCGGCCGCGGACCTGGCGGCGGGGACCGACCGGCGGGTCGACCTCGGCCGCACCGGGGACCGGTGGTGGGGCACCGTGCTGTGCTGCGGCTTCGACGCCGCGGTCACCGCCCGGGCCGAGCGGCTGCGCTGGCCGCGCGGCCCGCGCCGGTACGACGTCGCCGTCCTGGCCGAGCTGGCCCGGCTGCGCCCCCGGCCGGTGACGCTCACCGTCGACGGGACCGTCCGCAGCCGCGAGGTCACCCTGGTGGCGGTCGGCAACACCGGCACCTACGGCGGCGGCATGCGGATCAGCCCCACCGCCACCCCGGACGACGGCCTGCTCGACGTGGTCGTGATCGGACCGGTGACCCGGCTGGACCTGGTGCGCACGAAGCCGCGGCTCACCGACGGCACCCACCTCACCCACCCGGCGGTCGAGGTGCTGCGCGGCCGCCGGGTGTCGCTGCACGGCGCGGGCCTGGTCACCTGGGCCGACGGCGAGCGGGTGCAGCCGCTGCCGGCGACCGCCGTCTGCGTGCCGGGCGCGCTGCGGGTCGTCGGCACCCGCCCCTGAGGCGCCTCCCTGCAGGGGGTCGGGCGGGTACCTACTGTGGGGGCATGTCCAGCCCGGCTGAGCGCTACGCGGCGGCCCGGCGGCGCACCGCCCACCCCACCCTCGCCGACTTCACCGCCGAGCTGGGCTTCTCCCTGGACCCGTTCCAGGTGGAGGCCTGCGAGGCGCTGGAGGAGGGCTCCGGGGTGCTCGTCTGCGCGCCGACCGGCGCCGGCAAGACGGTGGTGGGGGAGTTCGCCGTCCACAAGGCGCTGCAGGAGGGCCGCAAGGCCTTCTACACGACCCCGATCAAGGCGCTGTCGAACCAGAAGTACAACGACCTGGTCGACCGCTACGGCGCCGACCGGGTCGGCCTGCTCACCGGCGACAACGCCGTGAACGGCGACGCCCCGGTGGTCGTGATGACCACCGAGGTGCTGCGCAACATGCTCTACGCGGAGTCCCCGGCGCTGCGCGACCTCGGCTACGTGGTCATGGACGAGGTGCACTACCTGGCCGACCGGTTCCGCGGCGCGGTGTGGGAGGAGGTGATCATCCACCTCCCGCAGCACGTCACCCTGGTCTCGCTGTCGGCGACGGTCAGCAACGCGGAGGAGTTCGCCGACTGGCTGGTCACCGTGCGCGGTGACACGGCGGTCGTCGTCAGCGAGGTGCGGCCCATCCCGCTGTGGCAGCACATGCTGGTCAACGGCCGGGTGATGGACCTGTTCGCGCTGCGGCCCGCGGCGCACGCGGGGGAGTGGGAGGACTCCCCGCGCGGCCGCTCGACCCGCGACCGGGGCGCGGCCGTCGTCGACCCCGAGCTGGTCCGCTACGTGCACGAGCAGGAGCGCCGGTTCGACAGCTGGTCCGGCGGCGGGGGTGGCGCGCGCGGCGGGTTCAGCCACAAGCCGCGGTTCAAGCCGCCGGCGCGGCCCGACGTCATCGCCCGGCTGGACCGCGCGGGCCTGCTGCCGGCGATCACCTTCATCTTCAGCCGGAACGGCTGCGACCAGGCGGTGCACCAGTGCCTGCTGTCGGGGCTGCGGCTGACCGACGAGTGGGAGCGGCAGGAGATCGCGGAGATCATCGACCGCCGCACCGGGTCGCTGCCGGAGGAGGACCTGCACGTCCTGGGCTTCTGGGAGTGGCGCGAGGGGCTGCTGGCCGGGTTCGCCGCCCACCACGCCGGGCTCGTGCCGGCGTTCAAGGAGACCGTCGAGGAGTGCTTCGTCCGCGGCCTGGTCAAGGCCGTGTTCGCCACCGAGACGCTGGCGCTGGGCATCAACATGCCCGCCCGCACGGTGGTCCTGGAGCGGCTGGTCAAGTGGAACGGCGAGGCGCACGTCGACGTGACGCCGGGGGAGTACACCCAGCTCACCGGCCGGGCCGGCCGGCGCGGCATCGACGTCGAGGGGCACGCGGTCGTCGTCTGGGCGCCGAACGTCGACCCGACCCTGGTCGCAGGCCTGGCCAGCACCCGCACCTACCCGCTCCGGTCCTCGTTCCGGCCCAGCTACAACATGGCTGTCAACCTGGTCGGCGCGTTCGGCCGGGCCCGCGCCCGCGAGCTGCTCGCCTCCTCCTTCGCCCAGTTCCAGGCCGACCGGTCGGTGGTGGGGCTGGCCCGCAGCGCCGCCCGGCACGAGGAGACGGCGCTGCAGCTGGAGGCGGAGATGCGCCGGGACACCCACCCGGCGCTCGACGTCGCCGGGTACGCCCGGCTGCGCCGGGAGATCTCCGACCGGGAGAAGTCGCTGTCCCGCGACTCGCAGGCCAAGCGCCGGATCGAGGCGGCCGAGTCGCTGGCCGCGCTGCGGCCCGGTGACGTGATCCGGGTGCCCTCGGGACGGCGCCAGGGGCTGGCCGTCGTGCTCGACCCGGGCGTCACCGACCTGGCCGACCCCCGCCCGCTGGTGCTCACCGAGGACCGCTGGGCCGGCCGGCTCGGGTCCGGCGACTTCCCCTCGCCGGTGAGCGCGCTGGCCCGGGTGAAGGTCCCCAAGAACTTCAACCACCGCAGCCCGCACGCCCGCCGCGACCTCGCCTCCACGCTGCGCAACACCCGGTCCGAGCAGGCCCTGGGCGCCCGGCTGGCGCGCAGCCGCTCGGCGGCCGCCGACGACCCGGTGCTCGCCGACCTGCGGCACGCGATGCGCGCCCACCCGGTGCACGCGCTGCCCGACCGGGAGGAGCGGGTGCGGGCCGCCGACCGCTGGCTGCGGGAGCTGCGCGAGGCGGAGACGCTGCACGCCCGGATGGCCGACCGCACCGGCTCGCTGACCCGCCAG
Source organism: Modestobacter sp. NPDC049651 (assembly GCF_040659695.1). Taxonomy (NCBI): domain Bacteria; kingdom Bacillati; phylum Actinomycetota; class Actinomycetes; order Geodermatophilales; family Geodermatophilaceae; genus Modestobacter; species Modestobacter sp. NPDC049651. The sequence goes on along the minus strand of NZ_JBFAOG010000021.1, from coordinate 49,677 downwards.
TTCGACCGCACCTGCGACGTGCTGGAGGAGCTGGGCTACCTGCACCCCGAGGCCGCGCCCGACGAGGACGGCCCGACCGTCGAGGTCACCGAGGACGGCATCGCCCCGGAGGCGTCCCCGCTGGTCACCGACGCCGGCCGCCGGCTGGCCCGCATCTGGTCGGAGTCGGACCTGCTGACCGCCGAGTGCGTGCGCGCCGGCGTCTTCCGCGGGCTGACGCCGGCCGAGCTCGCCGCGGTGCTGTCGGCGCTGGTGTTCGAGGCCCGCCGCGAGGGCCCGGGGCAGCCGCCGGTGCCGGCCGGCAAGGTGGCCGGTGCGCTCGCCGAGATGCGCCGGGTGCGCGGCCGGCTGGCCGACGTCGAGGCCGAGCACGGGGTGCCGCTGAGCCGGGACCTGGACCTGGGCTTCGTGTGGGCCGCCTTCCGCTGGGCCGACGGGCAGACCCTGGACCGGGTGCTGTCCGGCGCCGAGCAGGCGGGCGTGGAGCTCTCCGGCGGCGACTTCGTGCGCTGGGCCCGGCAGCTGGTCGACCTGCTCGACCAGCTGGCCAAGGTCGCCGACGAGCCGCTGGCCGGGGTCGCCCGGGCCGCCGTGGGCCGGGTGCGCCGCGGGGTCGTCGCCGTGGCGCTCACCGGCTGACCACCCCAGGATGGGTGCCGCGACCGTGAGCAGGCCGGGCAGCCGGAGGGGACGACGATGAGCCAGCCGCACGACCCGTGGCGCCCCGGGCCCGGCGACCAGCGCCCCGGGCCCGGCGACGGGCACGCCGACCCGGCCGGCCCGCAGCGCCCGGCCGGCCCCTACCCGCCCCCGCCGCAGCCCGGTTGGGGCCAGCCGCACCCGTACGGGCCGCCGCAGCACTGGGCACCGCCCGCCCCGGGACCCCAGCAGGCCTGGGGGCAGCCCTGGGGGCAGGGCCAGCCGTGGGGTGCGCCCGGCGGCTGGCCGCCGCCTCCGCCGCCGGTGCGCCGCCAGCGGTCGTGGCCGTGGCTGCTGTTCGCCCTGCTGCTGGTGGTCGTGGCCGCCGCCGCCACCGTGCCGCTGGCGCTGCGCCCGACCGCGCTCGACCCGGTGTCGGTCCAGCGGGACGTCGCCGCCCAGTACCAGCAGCTGCGCGGCGGGGACGTCGAGCTGCGCTGCGACGACGACATGCCGGTGGAGGTGGACCGCACCTACCGGTGCAGCGGCACGACCGCCGACGACGCGCGGGTCGACATCACCATCCGGGTCACCGGCCGGGACGGCGCCTACACCTGGTCCGACGGCCGCTGAGCCGGCCGCTCAGTCGAGGACGACGGCGTCGTCCGGCCAGCCCAGGGCCGCGCCCAGCCGGCGCAGCGAGGACCCGATGCCGTGCTGGTGGGCCAGCGCGGCCAGCGCGTCGGGGTCCGCGGGGCGGGCCGGCAGGTCGCCGTCCACGGCCGGCAGGTCGATGTCGGTGACCACCCGGACGACGGCCGGCGCGGCGTCGAGGTAGTCGCCGGCGGCGGCCAGCCGCTTGAGCACCGCCGCGGTCAGCGGCGCCCTGGGGACGACGGTGCGCGCGGCGGCCTCGCGGATGGCAGGGAGCGTGCCGAACTCGGTGATCAGCGCGGCCGCGGTCTTCGCGCCCACGCCGGCCACCCCGGGCAGCCCGTCGCTGGGGTCGCCACGCAGCACGGCGAAGTCGGCGTAGGCCGTGCCGGGCACGCCGTACTTGGCGGCGACCGCGGCCTCGTCGACGAACTCCAGGTCGGTGATGCCGCGGGCGGTGTAGAGCACCCGCACGCCGCGGGCGTCGTCGACGAGCTGGAACAGGTCGCGGTCGCCGGTGACGACGTCGACCGGCCCGCGGGCCCGGGTGGCCAGCGTGCCGATGACGTCGTCCGCCTCGTAGCCCGGCGCGCCGACCCGGGCCAGCCCCGCGGCGGCGAGCACCTCGACCAGCACGGGCACCTGCGGGCCCAGCTCGTCGGGGGTCTCCTCCCCGCCGTCCGGGGCGACGCGGTGCGCCTTGTAGGAGGGGAGCGCCTCGACCCGGAAGGCCGGCCGCCAGTCGTCGTCCCAGCAGGCGACGAACCGCTGCGGGCGGTGGGTGGTGACCAGCCGGGCGGTCATGTCCAGGAACCCGCGGACCGCGTTGACCGGGCGCCCGTCGGGGGAGGTGACGCTCGTGGGCACGCCGTAGAACGCCCGGAAGTACAGGCTCGCGGAGTCCAGCAGCATCGTCGTCACGCCCGGGACGGTAGCGGCCCCGGCTCCTCCCGGGACGAGCCCGTCGGCGCCGTCGGGGGCCGCCGTTAGTCTGCGCGCGTGGCTCCTCCCGTCTCCCCGCTGGTGACCGTCGACCGGCTGCACGCCGCGCGCGCCGTCGCCGACGAGCTCGGCATCGACGTCCTGGTCGTCACCCCCGGCTCCGACCTGCGCTACCTGTGCGGGTACGCGGCGCACGCGATGGAGCGGCTGACGGCGCTGGCGGTGCCGCGCCGGGGTGAGCCGCTGCTGGTCGTGCCGCGGCTGGAGGCGCCGATGGTCGACGCCTCACCGGCCGGGTCGCTGGGCCTGCAGCTGCTGGCCTGGGACGAGACCGACGACCCGTTCACCCGACTCGCCGAGGCGGTCACCGCCCGGCTGGGCACGGCGCCCGCGCGGGTCGCCGTCGGCAACCGCACCTGGGCCGAGCACGCCCTCGGCGTCCAGCGCGCGCTGCCCGGCTCGGCGCTGGAGCTCGCGGCGCCGGTCGTGGACCGGCTGCGGATGGTCAAGACGCCCGCGGAGGTCGAGGAGCTGGCGCTGGCCGGCGCGGCCATCGACCGGGTGCACGCGCGGATGGGGGAGTGGCTGCGGGTCGGCCGCACGGAGGCCGCGGTGGGCGCCGACATCGCGGCGGCGATCCTGGCCGAGGGGCACGTGGCGGTCGACTTCACCATCGTCGCCTCGGGCCCCAACGGGGCCAGCCCGCACCACGAGCTGTCCGAGCGGGTGGTGCGGGCCGGTGACGTGGTGGTCGTCGACATCGGCGGGGAGACCGCGACCGGCTACCGGTCCGACTGCACCCGCACCTACGTCGTCGGCGGCTCGGCCGGCGCGCGGACCGCCGAGTGGTACGGGGTGCTGCAGGCCGCCCAGGCCGCGGCGACCGGCGCCGTGCGGCCCGGTGCCACCTGCGAGCAGGTCGACGCGGCGGCCCGCACCGTCATCGCCGACGCCGGGTGGGGGGAGCACTTCATCCACCGCACCGGCCACGGCATCGGTCTGGACACCCACGAGGCGCCGTACATCGTCGCCGGCAACGACCGGCCGCTGGAGCCCGGGATGGCGTTCTCCGTGGAGCCCGGCATCTACCTCGCCGGCGAGGCCGGCGCCCGGATCGAGGACATCGTCGTGTGCACCGACGACGGCGTGCGCGTGCTGAACGAGGGCCCCCGTGAGCTCGTCGAACTCGCCGGCTGACCCGGTCGAGGGGCCGGGCGCCCCGATCGACGTCGACCGCCAGCTGATGGCGGCGCTGGCCCGCGACGGGCGGGCCAGCTACACCGAGCTCGCCGAGCGGGTCGGGCTGTCGGTGTCCGCGGTGCACCAGCGGGTGCGCCGGCTGGAGCAGCGCGGGCTGATCACCGGCTACTCGGCGCACCTGGCCGCGGGCGCGCTCGGGCTGCCGCTGACCGCCTTCGTGGCGATCACCCCGATCGAGGCGGCGCAGCCGGACGACGCCCCGGCCCGGCTGGCGCACCTGTCGGCGATCGAGGAGTGCCACTCGGTCGCCGGGGAGGAGAGCTACCTGCTCAAGGTGCGGGTGCCCTCGCCGAACGCCCTCGAGGCGCTGCTGGCGCAGATCCGCGCGGCGGCGAACGTGTCCACCCGGACGACGGTCGTGCTCACCACCTACTACGAGGACCGCCCGCCCCTCTGATCCGGCCGTGCACGGTCCGCCGCGCCGCGCGGGGCAGTGGACACGGCTTCGAACGTGTGTTCGTATGACGGCATGCGGTGGGACGCCCAGAAGCTCGACCTCGACGAGCCGACGACGCTGCCCGGCCTGCCCACGGTCCGCGGGCTGCTGCGCCGGGTGCAGGTGCCGGAGTTCCCGGACCTGACGTTCCACGAGGTGCGGTCCAAGAGCGCGCTGAACGCGGTGCCGAAGGAGTCGGCGATGCCGTTCGGCCACACGATCAACCCCTACCGGGGCTGCTCCCACGCGTGTGTCTACTGCTTCGCCCGCGGCACGCACGAGTGGCTGGAGCTGGACACCGGCACCGACTTCGACCAGCAGATCGTGGTGAAGACCAACATCGTCGAGGTGCTGCGGCGGGAGCTGTCCCGGCCGAGCTGGAAGCGCGAGCACGTCGCGCTGGGCACGAACACCGACCCGTACCAGCGCGCGGAGGGCCGGTACCGGCTGATGCCCGGGATCATCGACGCGCTGGCCTCCTCGGGCACGCCGTTCTCCGTCCTGACCAAGGGCACGCTGGCCCGCCGCGACGTCCCGCTGCTGGCCGCCGCCGCCCGGGACGTGCCGATCGGCATGGGCGTCTCCCTGGCCATCTGGGACGACGAGCTGCACACCGCCCTGGAGCCCGGGGTGCCCACGCCGCGCGCCCGGCTGGACCTGGTGCGGGCGATCACCGACGCCGGTCTGCCCTGCGGGGTCTTCCTCGCCCCGGTGCTGCCCGGCCTCACCGACCGGGTCGACCACCTCGAGGCGGCCATCGGCGCGATCGCCGCCGCCGGTGCCACCGGCGTGACCGTCCTGCCGCTGCACCTGCGGCCCGGCGCCCGGGAGTGGTTCACCGCCTGGCTCGCCCGGGAGCACCCCGGGCTGGTGCCGCGCTACCGCCAGCTCTACGGCCGCGGCGCCTACGTGCCCGCCGAGTACCGCAGCTGGCTGGCCAAGCGGGTCGCGCCGATCCTCGCCCGGCACGGGCTGGACCGGCAGTCCGGCGGTGACGCGCGCGGGCTCGCCGGTTCGTCGTCGGGTCTGCCCGGCGACGAGTCCGCCGGGTTCCCGGTCGGCAGCCTGCCGCACCCGGCGCCGAACGCGGTGGCCGCGCCCGCCGACGAGCCCGAGCAGCTCGCCCTCTGCTGACGGCCGGCACCCCGGCCGTCAGCAGCGAGCTCGTGCGCGGGGACGGTCAGCCCGCCATCCGGGCGGCACGGCCGACGCTGCGCAGCGCCCGGACCGCCCCGCGGGGCGCGACCGGCGCCGCCCCGGCGGCCAGCGCCAGCCGCCGGTAGGAGTCGTAGGAGAGCGTGCCGTAGTCCTTGGCCAGCTCCTCGACCACCGCCCGCTGCGACGGCGCCGCGGTGGCCTGCAGCTCGAGCGCCGTCCGCACCGCGTGCTTGGTGAACGTCACCTGCAGCGCCTGCGTGGACAGCTGACCGCCCACCGAGCTGTTCACCCCGGGACCGCGGCGCAGCGCGGGCAGCACCCACGGGCTCGCCGCCAGCGCCGGGAACCGCGACCGCGCGGTCTCCCAGGCGTGCCAGGCCAGCAACGCGCCGGGCACCGACCAGTCGCCGTCGTCGGTGCTCAGCAGCAGCCGCTTGCTGGTCGCGTGCACCTGGTCCCGGCGCAGGTTGCGGAACTGGGTCACCGTGCCGGGCCAGCCCAGCGCGAGGGCGCACCAGGCGACCGTGCGCAGGTGCTCCGGCGCGGAGCCGCGCACCTCGGTCAGCGGCCGGAGGTCCAGCAGCACCGGATCGGGCTCCGGCGTCCGGACCAGCGGGACGGCCAGCCCGCCGTAGCGGGCCACCTTGCTGTACAGCGCGACCGTCGCCGGCTTCCAGCCGCGGGCCGCGGCGATCGGTTCGATCCCGCCGGCCAGCAGGTCGTCGGGACCGATGCCGAGTTCGAGGGCCGCCTCGACCAGCCGCCGCCACTGGGGCTCGTAGCCCTGGGGTGGTGGGATGCGCCGCCATGCCCGCGCAGCGGGCGGCACCGGCATGTCGGGCAGGGGGAGCTGCCACGAGCCTGTCATGGACCAATTCTGCCGTTATTCCCAACATTTCTCCACCCCCGAATTGGTGGTCACCTGCCCTTGCCGGCAACCGCGCCCTCCGGGCGCCGGCGCAATGACACGACCATTCCCCCAACCGGTGCGGACGCGGCCGCCCCAGGTGATCATGAGCCGGTGCGCACCGTCGGAGTGGAAGAAGAGCTGCTCGTCGTCGACCCCGGCGGGGTGACGGTCCCGCTCGGGCCGGCGCTGCTCGACGTGGCGGCGCGACGGGGCGAGGGCGAGACGGTCGAGCAGCACGACCGGGCCGAGCGCGGGGAGTTCGAGACGCCCGACGGCGCCCACCTGGTGCCCGAGCTGAAGCAGCAGCAGGTGGAGCTGGGCACCGAGGTCTGCCGGGAGCTGTCCGCCGTCGCCGCCCGGCTGCGGCACTGGCGGGCCGAGGCCGATGCCGCCGCGACCGCCGTCGGTGCGCGCGTCGCCGCGCTGGCCACCTCGCCGGTCGCCGTCGAGCCGCTGCGGACGCCGGGGGAGCGGTACGAGCGGATCGAGGAGTCCTTCGGCGTCACCTCGCAGGAGCAGCTCACCTGCGGGTGCCACGTGCACGTCTCGGTCGACGGGGACGAGGAGGGCGTCGCCGTCCTGGACCGGATCCGGGTCTGGCTGCCGGCACTGACCGCGCTGTCGGCCAACTCGCCGTTCTGGCAGGGCCGCGACACCGGCTACCAGAGCTTCCGCAGCCAGGCCTGGAACCGGTGGCCCTCGGCCGGCGTGAACGGCCCCTACGGCAGTTCGGCCGAGTACCACCGGCTCACCGCGGACCTGCTCGCCACCGGCACCGTGGTCGACGAGGGGATGGTCTACTTCGACGCCCGGCTGTCCGCGACCTGGCCCACGGTGGAGGTGCGGGTGGCCGACGTCTGCCTGCGGGTGGAGGACGCCGTGGTGCTCGCCGGCCTCGTCCGCGGCCTGGTCGAGACCGCGGCCGCGGAGTGGCGCGCCGGGCTGCCGGCGCCGGACACCCGCACCGAGGTCGTGCGGGTCGCCGGCTGGCGGGCCGGGCGGTCGGGGCTCACCGGCGACCTCGTGCACCCGCGGACGGGCCGCCCCGCGCCGGCCGGCACCGTGCTGCGCGACCTGGTCGCCCACGTGCGCCCGGCGCTGGCCGACGCCGGCGACCTCGAGCGGGTCGAGCACGGGGTCGCCGAGCTGCTCCGCCGGGGCACCGGGGCGGCGCACCAGCGGGCGGTCTTCGGCGAGACCGGTGACCTGACCGCCGTCGTCCGCTCCGCGGTGCAGGTCACCCACTCCGGCTGAGCCGACCGGCGGCACCGGCGGCTATCGTCCGCCCATGGACACCGCGCGCTGGAGTGACGTCGTCCGCCGCGATCTCTTCGGCCCCTCCCCGGACCCGCGGGACCGGCGCTACCGGTTCCTCGACCGCGTCGTGCTGGCGTTCTTCCGGGTGATGGGCTTCCGGTTCGACATCCGCGGCTCCGAGCACGTGCCCGCCTCCGGCGGCGCGGTGCTGTGCAGCAACCACGTCAGCTACCTGGACTTCATGTTCCTGGGGCTGGCGGCGCTCCCGCAGTACCGGATGGTGCGGTTCATGGCGAAGGCGTCGGTGTTCCAGAACCGGGTCTCCGGCCCGCTGATGCGCTGGATGCAGCACATCCCGGTGGAGCGCAAGGCCGGGGCCGCGGCGTTCGAGCACGCCGTGCGCGCGCTCAAGGACGGCGAGGTCGTCGGCGTGTTCCCCGAGGCGACGATCAGCAGCTCGTTCACCGTCAAGGACCTCAAGGCCGGTGCCGCCCGGATGGCGATCGACGCCGGCGTGCCGATCGTCCCGGCCGCGGTGTGGGGCGGGCAGCGGGTGGCCACCAAGGGGCGCTCGGTCGAGCTGCGCCGCGGGCTGCCGGTCACCGTGCTCGTCGGCGAGCCGATCGTGCCCCTGCCCGGGGAGAAGGTCGCCCCGCTGCTGCGTCGCACCCGCGCCGCGATGGAGGAGCTGCTGGACCGGGCGCAGCGGGAGTACCCCGACGCCCCGGCCGGCGACGACGACCGCTGGTGGCTGCCCGCGCACCTGGGCGGCACGGCGCCGGCGCCCGAGGAGGTCGCGGCCCGGGACGTCTCCGACGCGGCCGGCCACAAGCCGCACCTCCCCCGCCCGCACCCCGTCGTCCGGGTCCGGCAGGCCGCGCGCGCCCTGGTGAAGCTCGCCCGCCGCTGACCCGGGCGCTGCTCACACCCCAGCGCCGGCGTCGTCCCGGACCACCGGGCCGGCGAGCTCGCGCTCGAGCGTCCGGTGCCAGAAGGCGCCGGTCTCCCGCCGTTCGGCCCGGGTGGTGAACCGGTAGCGGTACACCAGCGCGCGCACCGCCGCGGGCCGCTGCGCCCCGAACGGCGCCGAGCGGAGCAGCCGCAGCGTCGCCGGGTCGGCGTCCAGCAGCTTGCGCAGCAGCGGCCGGAACCACGACCGGCCGTAGGCGGGGGAGAGGGCGAAGAACCACATCAGCCAGTCCAGCCGCAGGTGGTAGGGCGCCCACTGCGGCGGGCGCCGGCGGACGTCGCCCGGCTTGCCCTTGAACTCGTACTCCCGCCAGACCGCGTCCGGGCCGAGGGCGTCGGTGGCCTCGATGACCACCTCCCGGCGCACCTTGGTGACCGAGCCGAACGCGCCGTAGCTGTTGACCAGCCGCAGCGGGTCGAAGCTGGTGTTCATCCGCTGGTGCGGGGAGAGCATGTTGGTGACCGGGCCCCAGCTCAGGCCGGCGACCACGGCGGCGAGCGCGACCACCAGCCACACGTGCCAGGCAGGGGAGTCCAGCTGCGCCGGGCGGTCGACGGGCAGGACGGCGGCCCACCAGCGGCCGTCGAGCACCGAGAGCCCCAGCACCAGGGTGAGCGCGTTCAGCCAGGCGAAGTTGCCGCTGACCAGCAGGTAGCCCTGGGTGACCACCATGACCAGCGCCGCGACCCCGGCGACCGGCTGCGGCCCGAGCAGGCCGAAGACGACGACCAGCTGGGTGGCGTGGTTGGCGACCGTCTCCACCCTGTGCAGCCGCGGGCTGAGCCGGTGGAACCACCAGCTCAGCGGGTTGGGCATCGGCTGGGTCTCGTGGTGGTACTGCAGGCAGGTCAGGTCCCGCCAGCACCGGTCGCCCCGCATCTTGATCAGCCCGGCGCCGAACTCCAGCCGGAACAGCAGCCACCGCAGCAGCCACATCCCCAGCGTCGGCGGGGCGACGTGCGCCGGGCCCAGGAACGCGGTCAGGAAGCCGGCCTCCAGCAGCAGCGACTCCCAGCCGAAGCCGTACCAGATCTGCCCCACGTTGACGATCGACAGGTACAGCGCCCAGAGCACCAGCCACCAGGCGAGCCAGCCGGCCAGCGGCAGCTGGTCGGCGACCCCGACCAGCGCGGCGGCCGACAGCGCGGCGCCCAGCCACGTGCACGCGGTGAAGAACCGGTCGGACCAGTGCAGGAGGAAGATGCTGGGCGCCTTCCGCCGGTCGGCCCACTCCAGGAACCGCGGCACCGGGGTGAGCCCCCGGCTGCCGATCAGCGCCGGCCCCTGCCGCCAGGCGGCGACGAACGCCAGCAGGTAGACCAGCGCCATGCCCCGGGTGAACACCAGCCGGGGCAGCCAGGCACCGGGATCGGCGAACCAGTCCACCGTCTCCTCTCCCGCCCTTCCCGCTCTGCCCGCCCTCAGTCCTCGGGGGCGTCGAGCCGGAAGGCCTCCAGCTCGACGTCGTACCAGCGCCGGGTGCGCCCCAGCGGCGTCATGCCCAGCCGCCGGCACACCGCCAGCGACCGCTCGTTGCCCGGCCGGACGACGGCGTAGACCTCCGGCAGGCCCTGGGTGAACGCCCGGTCCAGGACGGCGCTCGCGGCCTCGGTGGCGTAGCCGCGGCCCCAGCTGTCCGGGTGCAGGTGCCAGCCGACCTCCACCTCGCCGACGCCGCGGGGCAGCGGCTTGAGCAGCAACGTGCCCGCGGTCGGGCCGCCGTCCAGCGGGTCGACCGCCCAGCAGCCGTGCCGCCGGTCCAGCCGGTGCACCAGCGCCCACCGCTCCACCAGCTCCGGCAGCGGCACCGTCGGCGGCCCCCCGACCCAGTCGGTGACCTCCGCGCGGCCGTAGATGTCCGCCAGCCGGGCGAGGTCCGCCGGCTGCGCCGTCCACGGGCGGAGCCGCAGCCGCTCGGTGCACAGCAGTTCCATCCGCGGTGGCTACCGCCGGCCGCTCGGCGGGAAACCAGGCGCGCCGCGCTCGCCGCTGTGCGCTGGGCGCGGCATCGACGGCCGCGACACAGCATCCAGCGCACAGCGGCGGGAGCTAGGCGGGCTGCAGCTCCCCGGCGCCGGCGCGCTGCGCGGCCCACCACTCCTGCCCCTCGGGCGGCAGGGTGTGCACCGGGTCGTGATAGGTGTACCGGCGGTCCAGCGCGGCCTCGTCGGCGCGCTCGATCCCGGTCCGGTAGTTCTTCGTCCAGTAGGAGATGCCGCGCACCCGGTCGTACTCGGCGACCTGGTGCACCCAGCGCTTCCCGACGTAGGGCACGTCGCAGACGATCCGCGGGGTGGCGAACCCGGGCAGGTAGCCCATGAGGTCGTGCTGCAGCGTCTGGGCGTGCGCCAGCGACACCCGCCAGTGCTCGGCCGACGGGATCATGTCGCACATGTAGAAGTAGTACGGCGTCACCGAGGCGCCGTCGGCGAGGGCGAAGCAGAGGTCCAGCAGCTGCCCGGCCGTGGCGTTGACCCCGGCCAGCAGCACCCCCTGGTTGCGGACGTCGCGCACGCCGGCGGCCAGCAGCGCCCGGGTGGCCTCGGCGACCAGCGGCGTCACCGACTGGGCGGCGTTCACGTGGGTGTGCACGGCCAGCGCCACGCCGCGCTCGCGGGCGGTGGTGGCCAGCCGGGTCACGCCGGCCAGGACGTCGTCCTGCAGCCAGTGCTGCGGCAGCCCCATGACGGCCTTGGACGCCAGCCGGACGTCGCGCACCGACTCGATCTCCAGCAGCCCGGCGACGAACGCCTCCAGCGCCCGGAACGGCAGGTTCGCCACGTCCCCGCCGGAGACGACGACGTCCCGCACCCCGGGGTTCGCCCGCAGGTAGGCCAGCATCGCTGCCTGCCGGTCGACCGGCTTGAGGTCGAAGCGGAGCTTGGCGACGGCGGGCGTGGAGTTGCCGACCAGGTCCATCCGGGTGCAGTGGCCGCAGTACTGCGGGCAGGTGGGCAGCAGCTCGGCGAGGACCTTGGTGGGGTAGCGGTGGGTGAGCCCCTCGACGGCCCACATCTCGTGCTCGTGCAGCGAGTCGCGGGCGGCGTGCGGGTGGCTGGCCAGCTCCCCGGGCAGCCGGTCGGAGGCCACGGGGAGCATGTACCGGCGCACCGGGTCGGCGAACATCGCGGCGGTCGAGGGCACCGCCGTACCGTCCCCACCCGGCGCCATGGTGTTGAGCATCTGCGGCGGCAGGAGCAGCGACATCGTCGCCCGGCCGGTCTGGTCGGCCTCGACGTCGGCGTAGAACGACTCGTCCAGCAGGTCGCCGTAGACCGCGCGGAGCTGGCGGACGTTCTTGACGCAGTGCGCACGCTGCCACTGGGCGCTGCGCCACTCGGCGTCGGTCACCCCGGCGAACCCGGGCAGCCGCCGCCAGTCGGGCTCGACCAGCTCGCGGGCGGTGTACTCATAGGGCTGTTCCAGCACGGGTGCTCCCGTCGCCGACGGATCGGATGCGGGCAGCGTACGGAAGAACCACGTCAAAAGGCGACCAGCACAGAGTCTCTTCCGGCAGGATGCCGGTACCGACCGGAAGGAGCACGGGTGGCGATCAGCGCCCTCCAGCGCAGTCTCGGGGTGCACCGGGTGCTGGACCCGCCCGGCGTGCTGCCCCAGGCGGCCGACCGGCTCGACCCGGACCCGGCCATCGGGCCGGACGAGGTGCGCATCGGCGTCCGCCGGCTCAACCTCGACGCGGCGTCGTTCCGGCAGCTGTCCGACGAGCACGGCGGGGACGGCGCCGCGGTGCGCGCCGCCGTGCTGGCGACGATCGAGCGCCGCGGCAAGATGCACAACCCGGTGACCGGCTCCGGCGGCATGCTCACCGGTGTCGTCGAGGAGGTCGGCCACGACTCGCCGCTGGGCCTGTGCCCCGGCGACCGGGTGGCCACCCTGGTGTCGCTGACGCTCACCCCGCTGCGGGTCACCGACGGGCTGGCCCGCTGGGACGGCCGCAGCGAGCAGGTGCCCGCGGAGGGGACGGCGGTGCTCTTCGCCCGCTCGATCGCCGCCGTGCTGCCCGACGACCTGCCCGAGCCGGTGGCGCTGGCGCTGCTGGACGTGTGCGGCGCCCCGGCGCTGACCGAGCGGGTGGTGCACCGGGCCGGTAGGCACGCCTCGGTCGCGGTGCTGGGCGCGGCGGGGAAGTCGGGGAGCCTCAGCCTGGCCGCCGCCCGCGACGCCCGCGCCGGCCGGCTGGTCGGTGTGGTGCGCGACGAGCGGGAGGCGGCCACCCTGCGCGCGACCGGGCTGGCCGGGGAGGTGGTGGTCGCCGACGCCACCGATCCGCTGGCCGTCGCCGCCGCGGTCGGCGAGCCGGTCGACGTCACCGTGGTCTGCGTCGACGTGCCCGGCGCCGAGCACGGGGCGGTCCTCGCGACGGCCGACGGGGGCACCGTGGTCTTCTTCTCCATGGCCACGTCGTTCCCGGCGGCGGCCCTGGGCGCAGAGGGGATGGCAGCGGACGTGACCATGCTGGTCGGCAACGGCTACACACCGGGGCACGCGGCCCTGGCGATGGACCTGTACCGGTCCACCGCCGGGGTGCGGGCCCTGTTCGACGCACGGGTGGGCGCCCGATGAGCGACGTGCTGCTCACCGACGTCACCGTGGGCGACCGGCACGGCCGGGCGCTGCACGTCGTCGACGGCCGGATCGCCTGGCTCGGCGATGCCGCCGACGCGCCGCAGGCCGGGCGGGGCGGGGCGGCCGGGCGGGGCGGGGCGGCCGGGCGGGGCGGGGCGGCCGGGCGGGTGCTGAACTGCGCCGGCGCGCTGCTCACCCCCGCGTTCGTCGACGGGCACGTGCACGCCACCGCCACCGGCCTCGCGCTGACCGGGCTGGACCTGCACGGCGCCGGCAGCGTCCGCGAGACGGTCGCCGCGGTCGCCGCCCAGGCCGCCGCGCAGCCCACCGGCACGATCCTGGGCACCGGGTGGGACGAGACCGGCTGGCCGGAGGGGCGCGGCCTCACCCGCGCCGACCTCGACGCCGCCGTCGGCGACCGCCCGGCCTACCTGGCCCGGGTCGACGTGCACTCCGCGACCGTCTCCACCGCCCTGCTGGACCGGGTGCCCGGCATCAGCGAGCTGCCCGGGTTCTCCGCCGACGGGCAGCTGCGGCTCGACGCGCACCACGCCGTCCGGCAGGTCGCCTACGGCTCGGTCGACCCGGCGCAGCGGCGCGCGGCGCAGCGGGCCACCCTCGACGCCGCCGCGCGGCTGGGCATCGGCACGCTGCACGAGATGTCCGGCCCCGAGGTCTCCGGCGCCGAGGACCTGGCCGGGCTGCTGCAGCTGGCCGGCGAGCGGCCCGGCCCGGAGGTGGTCGGCTACTGGGGCGAGCTGGCGTCGCTGGGCGGGCTGGACGTCGTCCGCGAGCTGCGGCTGGCCGGCGCGGGCGGCGACCTGTTCGCCGACGGCGCGTTCGGCTCGCACACCGCCGCGCTCTCGACGCCCTACACCGACCGGCCCGGCACCTCGGGCGCGCTCCGGTTCGACGACGCCCAGCTGGTCGAGCACGTGCGGGCGTGCACCGCGGCCGGCGTGCAGGCCGGCTTCCACGTGATCGGGGACGCCGCGGTCGCCCAGGTGGTGGCCGCGGTCGCCGCCGTCGCCGACGAGCTGGGGCAGGCCGCCGTCCGGGCCTGCCGGCACCGGCTGGAGCACCTGGAGATGGTCGACGACGCGACCATCGCGCAGCTGCGCCGGCTCGGGATGGTCGCCAGCGTGCAGCCGGCCTTCGACGCGGCCTGGGGCGGGCCGACCGCGATGTACGCCGAGCGGCTGGGCGTCGAGCGGGCCGCGGCCACCAACCCGTTCGCCGACCTAATCGACGGCGACGTCCCGCTGGCGCTGGGCAGCGACGCGCCGGTCACGCCGCTGGACCCGTGGGGCGGGGTGTACGCCGCGGTCGACCACACCACCCCCGGCTCCGGGCTGCGCCCGTTCGACGCGTTCGACGCCGCCACCCACGGCGGGTGGGTGGCGGCGCGCCGCGAGCACGCCGCCGGCCCCCTGGGCATCGGGGCGCCCGCGCACCTGGCGCTGTGGGAGACCACCGAGACGCTGGCCGCGGTGCTGGCCACCCGCACCCGCCCGGCCTGCCGGGCGCTGCTGGTGGCGGGGGAGGAGGTCCCCAGGTGAGGAAGGGAGCACGATGAGCGGGCTGACCCTCGACCCGGCGCTGGTGGCGCGGGCCCGGGAGCTCGCCGCCCGGGCCGCGGCCCCGGTGGTCGACCTCGCGCAGACGCACACCACGGTGAGCGTGGAGCGGGCGGTGCTGCGGCTGGCCGGGCTGACCGGCACCGACCCGGTGACGGGGGAGGTCACGGGTGGGCGGGCCGGGGAGCAGACCGACCGGGTGCCGTGGGTGAACCGGGTGGTCGACGCCGTGCGCGAGCAGGTCGGCCTGGAGCACGGGGTGGCGCTGCCGGTGTGGCACGCGATCACCAGCGGCCGGGCGTCCGGGCTGCCGGAGCTGGCCGAGCAGGTCGGCGCGGGCACCGCCCGGTTCACCCTGCCCACAGACCCGGAGCCGGCCCGGCACGCCGCCCGGGCCGCCGTCTCCGCGGGCATCGCCCGGATCGACGCCAACCGGGCCCGCCGGGAGGAGCTGGTCACGCAGCTCGGGGACCCGCCGCGCCGTCCGTGGATCTACCTGATCGTGGCCACCGGCGACATCCACGAGGACGTGCCGCAGGCCCAGGCCGCGGCCCGCGCGGGCGCCGACGTCATCGCCGTCATCCGCTCCACCGGGCAGTCGCTGCTGGACTACGTGCCCGAGGGTGCCACCCGCACCGGGTACGCGGGCACGTACGCCACCCAGGAGAACTTCCGGATCATGCGCGCGGCGCTGGACGAGGTGGGCGCCGAGCTCGGCCGCTACGTCCGGCTGACGAACTACGCCTCCGGGCTGTGCATGCCCGAGATCGCGGTGCTGGCCGGCCTCGAGCGGCTGGACATGATGCTCAACGACGCGATGTACGGGATCCTCTTCCGCGACATCAACCCGCGGCGCACCTTCGTCGACCAACGGTTCAGCCGGATGGTGCACGCCCGCGCCGGGATCATCATCAACACCGGCGAGGACAACTACCTCACCACCGCCGACGCCGTCGACGAGGCGCACACCGTCACCGTCAGCCAGCTGCTCAACGAGCGGCTCGCGCGCGAGGCGGGCCTGGCCGACTGGCAGCTGGGCCTGGGCCACGCGTTCGAGATCGACCCGGACCGGCGGGAGTCCTTCCGGCTGGAGCTCGCGCACGCGCTGCTGGCCCGCGCGCTGTTCCCCGACGCGCCGCTCAAGTGGATGCCGCCGACCAAGCACATGACCGGCGACGTCTTCCGCGGCTACCTGCTCGACGGGTTCTTCAACCTCGCCGGGGCGCTCACCGGTCAGGGCATCCTGCTGGTCGGGATGATGACCGAGGCCGTGGTCACCCCGTGGCTGAGCGACCGGGACCTGGCGCTGCGCAACGTCCGGTACGTGCTCGACGCCGCCGGCGGGCTGGCCGAGGACTTCGCGCCGCCGCCCGGCGGGTTCATCGACCGCCGGGCGCACACCGTGCTCATCGAGGCGGTCGGCCTGCTGGAGCGGATCGCCGACCACCCCGAGGGGCTGATCCAGGCGATCGCCGACGGCACCTTCGGCATCACCAAGCGGTCCCCGGACGGCGGCAAGGGCCTGGACGGCGTGGCCCGGCTCGCCCCCGGCGCCTACAACCCGGCACTCGAGCTGCTGGCGGCCGTCCATGCCTGACGGCACGATCGTGCGGCCCTACGGCGACACCACCGGCGACGGGATGGTGCAGACGTCGTTCACCCTCCCGGTGCCCCCCGGGCCGCGGGCGGACGGCGCGGCGCTGCAGCTCGCCGCGAAGATGGGCATCGAGCCGGCGATGGTGGTGCACAGCCACGGCATCGGAGGCGGGGCGTCGGGCGCCGAGTTCACGTTCTTCGTCGTCTACGGGCCGGTGCGGCACCTGGTCGACCTCGACGCCGTCCAGGTGGAGGAGCGGGCCTACCCGCTGCTGTCGCCGTCCGAGGTGGACGCCGCGGTGAAGACCCGGCTGCGGCGCGCCCTGGTGGTGCTCGGCGCCTGCATCGGCACCGACGCGCACACCGTGGGCATCGACGCGATCCTCAACCTCAAGGGGTTCGCGGGGGAGAAGGGCCTGGAGTACTACCGGGAGCTGCAGGTGACCAACCTGGGCGCCCAGGTGAGCGTGCCGGACCTGGTGCGCACCGCCCGCGCCCGCCGGGCCGACGCCGTGCTGGTCTCCCAGGTGGTCACCCAGAAGGACGCGCACCTGCGCAACACCCGGGAGCTCGCCGGCGCGTTCCGGGAGGCGATGGGGGAGTCCCGGCCGCTGCTGGTCGTCGGCGGCCCCCGGTTCGACCCGGCGATGGCCGCCGACCTCGGCGTCGACAAGGTCTTCGGCCGGGGGACGACGCCCGGCGAGGTGGCCAGCTACCTGGTGCACGCCCTGGTGCCCACGGAGGAGACGACATGAGCGACGCCGACCTCAGGCTCGGGTTGACGGTCACCCACCGCCGGTACGTGCCGTACGCGCACGCCCACTACGGCGGACACCTCGTCGACGGCGCGTACACCCTGGGGCTGTTCGGCGACGTCGCCACCGAGGTCGCGATCCGCGGCGACGGCGACGAGGGCCTGCTGGCCGGGTACTCGGAGGTCAGCTTCCTGGCTCCGGTGCAGGCCGGCGACGTGCTCGAGGCCTCCTGCGAGGTGGTGCGGGTCGGCCGGCGCAGCCGCGAGCTGCGCTGCTGGGCGGAGGTGGTGGCCCGGGCCGATCCCGACCGCGGCCCCTCGGCGGCCCGGGTGCTGGACCCGCCGCTGCGCGTGGTCGAGGCCACCGCGACGCTCGTCGTCCCCGCCCCGACCTCGGACGACGCCGTCTCGGTGCAGCCGCAGCAAGATCTGGGGTAACGGTTCCATAACGGACCATCACGTGCACACCGGATGGCGTGGCGGCCCGCCGAGGAGTCCCTAGGGTCCACGGCAGCTCCACACGGGACCGTGTTCCCGACGTCCGCCGTGCGGGGCCCCGCGTCACCAGACAACGTCGCCACGGCCGCATCCAGCGGCCTCCGGCGGCGGCCCGAAGGCGCGGGGCTCCCCGGCCGGTCGTCCACCTTCCCGCGGCCGCGCGTCCCGGGTGGAGTTCCGGCGGTGGAGGTCCGGCAGGCGCCCAGCCCGGGATGCGATGCTGGAGGCGCCGCCGGGGCACTGGGCCCCGGCCAGCACGGAGGGCGGCGGTGCCGGCAGTGGTCGCGACCGGCACGCATCCCGCGCAGACCCCGCCCGCCACCCCGGCCCGCCCCGGACGCCTGCTGCCCTGGCGCACCCTGCTTGCCGCCGCCGGTGGTCTCGCCCTCTTCCTGTCCTTCCCCGGCGCCGCGGTGTCGTGGCTCGCGCCGCTCGGCCCCGCCGCGCTCGCGCTGGCCGTGCACGGCCGCCGGTTCCGCGGCGGGCTGTGGCTGGGCCTGGTGCTCGGCCTGGTGTTCCTGGCCCCGCTGCTGTCCTGGACCGGCATCTACGTCGGCGCCTTCCCCTGGCTCGCGCTGGCGGTCACCGAGGCGCTCTACCTGGCGCTGCTGGGCGGCGCCACGGCGCTGGTGTCCCGGCTGCCGGCCTGGCCGCTGTGGACTGCGGCGCTGTGGGTCGCCGACGAGGCGCTGCGCAGCCGCTGGCCGCTGGGCGGCTTCCCCTGGGGCCGGCTCGCCTTCAGCCAGCCCGAGGGCCCCTTCACCGCGCTGGCCGCCTACGGCGGGGCGCCGCTGGTCAGCTTCGCGGTGGCGCTCACCGGCACCCTGCTGGCCGCCGCGGTGCTGGCGGTGGCCCGGCGCCGGCGGCGGGCCGGGGTGCTGGCGCTGGCCGGTGCGGTCGCCGTCCCCGCGCTCGGCGCGCTGGCCTGGCTGCCGCTGGCCGGCCCGTCGCTGACCGAGGGCGGCCCCACCCGCACCGTGGCGGTCGTGCAGGGCAACGTGCCGCGGGCCGGGCTGGACTTCAACGCCCAGCGCCGCGCGGTGCTGGACAACCACGCCACCCAGACCCGGCGGCTGGCCGCCGAGGTCGCCGCCGGCCGGGCCGCCCAGCCCGACCTGGTCATCTGGCCGGAGAACAGCTCCGACATCGACCCGTACACCAACGACGACGCCGCCGCGGCCATCTCCGACGCCGCCCGGGCCATCGGGGCACCGATCCTGGTCGGCGCGGTCGTCGAGGGACCCGGCCGGTACCTGTCCAACACCGGCATCGTCTGGGACCCGGTCACCGGTCCCGGCGACACCTACGTGAAGCAGCACCCGGTGCCGCTGGCCGAGTACGTGCCGGCCCGGTCGTTCTTCCGGTTCTTCAGCTCCGACGTCGACCGGGTGCACGACTTCGTGCACGGCACCGGCGGCGGCAACCTGGCGATCGGCGGCGCGGCGGTCGGGGACGTCATCTGCTTCGAGGTGGCCTACGACGGGCTGGTCTCCGACGTCGTCCGCGGCGGCGCCGGCATGGTCGTGGTGCAGACCAACAACGCCACGTTCGGGCGCACCGACGAGAGCGCGCAGCAGCTGGCCATGGGCCGGCTGCGCGCCGTCGAGTTCGGCCGCACCGTCGTGGTGGCCGCCACCAGCGGCATCAGCGCGGTCATCGCCCCGGACGGCTCGCTGGTCGACCGGTCGGAGCTGTTCACCGCGGACACGTTCGTGCGGGACGTCGCCCAGCGGTCGCAGGCGACGCTCGCCCAGCGGCTGGGCGCCGGCCCGGAGTGGGTGCTGACCGCGCTGGGCACCGGAGCCGCGCTGGTCGTCGTCGCCGCCGGGGTGCGGCGCCGCCGGGCGGGGAACCGGTGAGCGAGCCGCAGCTGCCGGACGGCGAGCTCGGACCGGTGCTGGTCGTCGTCCCCACCTACGACGAGGTCGAGAACCTCGGTCCGGTGCTGGACCGGCTGGCCGCCGCCGTGCCCACCGCGCACGTGCTGGTGGTCGACGACGACTCGCCGGACGGCACCGGGGAGCTCGCCGACGCGCGGGCCGCCGCGGACCCCCGGGTGCACGTGCTGCACCGGCCCGGGAAGTCCGGGCTGGGCCCGGCGTACGTGGCCGGGTTCCGCTGGGCCGCCGAGCACGGCTACGCCGTCGTGGTGGAGATGGACGCCGACGGCTCCCACCCGCCGGAGCGGCTGCCGGCGCTGCTGACCGCGCTGCGCGGGGCCGACCTGGTGCTGGGCTCCCGCTGGGTGCCCGGCGGCCGGGTGCTGGACTGGCCGCGGTACCGGCTGGCGCTCTCCCGGATCGGCAACGTCTACACCCGCTGGGCGCTGCGGATGCCGCTGGCCGACGCCACCGGCGGCTTCCGGGCCGCACGGGCCGGGCTGCTGGCGCAGTTGCCGTTCGACGAGGTGGCCAGCCAGGGCTACTGCTTCCAGGTCGACTGGGCCTGGCGGGCGGTGCGGGCGGGCGCCCGGGTGGTCGAGGTGCCGATCACGTTCAGCGAACGCACAGCCGGCCGGAGCAAGATGAGCACCTCGATCGTTGGGGAAGCGCTGGCACGGGTCACCTGGTGGGGCCTGACCGACCGGTTGGCCGACTGGCTGCCGGGCAGGGTCCGCCGTCCGGTGCCGGCGCGAGCCCGCGGGGGACGGCGGACCCAGGCGCTGCAGTAGGTGCAGCACCGGCCGTCCGGCGCGGGAATGAGGAGGAGCACATGCCTGCAGGACGCGCGTCGTCCCGGCTGCGGCTGGTGTTCGGGCTCTGGGCGGCGGCCGAGGTCGCCGGTTACGTGCTCGTCGCGAGCCAGATCGGTCTGGGCTGGACGATCCTGCTCACCCTGGCCACCAGTGCGCTGGGCGGGCTGCTGCTCGCCCGGCAGGGCACCCGGGCGCTGGCCGAGCTGCGCACCCGGGCGCAGGAGAACCGGGCGCCCGGCCGGGCGCTCGGCGATGCCGGGCTCGTCGCGGCCGGTGGCCTGCTGATGGTGCTGCCCGGCTTCCTGGGCGACCTGCTCGGGCTGCTGTGCCTGCTGCCCGGCACCCGGGCGCTGCCGCGGGCGCTGGTCGCCCGCGGGCTGCTGCGCCGGCTGCCCGACCGGCTGCGCGGCCCGGTGCACGTGCAGGCCACCCGGTCGGGCCCGGCGACCACCGGAGCGGTGCCCCCGCACCCGGGGGAGGGGCCCCGGGTCATCGAGGGCGAGATCGTCCGCTGAACGCAGATCGGCCCCGGTGGGAGTTCCCACCGGGGCCGATCTCCAGCTCAGGTCAGCTGGCGCGGGTGCGGCGACCGCGGAGCACCTCGAGCCGCTCGGCGAGGACCTCCTCGAGGTCGTCGACGGAGCGCCGCTCGAGCAGCATGTCCCAGTGGGTGCGCGGCGGCTTGACCTTCTTGGGGGCCGGCTCGGAGCCGCCCACCAGCTTGGCCGCGCTGCCGTCGAACTTGCACTCCCAGGTGTCCGGGATCTCCGCGTCGTCGGCGAAGGGCACCGTGACGAGGTGGCCCTGCGCGCACTTGTACTCGGCGTACTGCCGCTCGATCGGCGCGGTGTTGCGCTCGGTCTCGTAGCTCACGCTGCCCAGTCGGCTGCCCCGCAGGGATCGCTCGCCCATGGCACACCGTCCTCTCGTGCTGATGTCGGTCGGTTCGTGGACTTCCCGGGCAGCCGCATGCGTACGCATCCGGTGCGGGGTGTCGCAGGGGTCAACGACAGATTGCGGGATGAGATTCCGCTGTCGTCAGCAGTTCATCATCGCACGGGGTGATGGATGCACCCTCAACCACCCCCTACGGGTGACCTCGGGCCCCGTCCGGCCCGGTCAGCGCAGGGCCAGCTGCCCCGGTCCGGTGGGGGTCGGGCCGAGCTGTCCGCGGACGTGGTGGCCGCGGCAGAGCACCTGGTAGTGCACCGGGCCGCCGTCGTCCGCCGCCGGGGTGGGGGAGGTGTCGGCGACCACGACCGTCTCGCCCTCGCGGACCACAGCCCCGCCCACGACGCGGGCGTTGAGCAGCCCGGGCAGGCCGCACCAGCACAGCACCTGGACCTGCACCCGCTGCACCTCGTCGGCGAGCTCGAACAGCCGCTGGGTGCCGGGGAACAGCCGGGTGCGGAAGTCGGTGGTCAGCCCGAACGCGAAGACGTCGACGTGCGACTCGTCGACCAGCTCGGCCAGCTGCTCCACCTGCTCGCCGGTGAGGAACTGCGCCTCGTCGACGATGAGGTAGTCGACCCGGGAGCCCGCCGCCCACCGATCCCGGACGAGCAGCCGGACGTCGGTGCCGGCGTCGACGTCGACGGCCGGCCGGGTCAGCCCCACCCGCGAGCTGATCTGCGGCGCCCCCGAGCGGTCGCCCTGGGTCAGCAGCAGGCCGTGGCGGCCCTGCCGGTGCTGGTTGTGGTCGACCTGCAGCGCGAGCGTGGACTTCCCGCAGTCCATCGGCCCGTGGAAGAACACCAGGTGCGCGGGCGCGGGGTGCCGGCGGCGGTCCCCGGCGACCGGGACGCTGTGGGGCGCGGGCAGGGAGTCGGGCAGGGGGGTCACAGACGCTCCGGTGGGGTGTTGCCGGCCTCGACGATGGCCCGCCGCATGGGCAGCCGCCAGAAGAGCAGGCCGCCGACGACGAAGAACAGCACGAGGCTCGTGATCGCGTTCCGGTAGGAACCGGTGAGCTGGTAGGTGAGGGCGAACAGGAACGGGCCGAGCCAGCTGGTGCCGCGGTCGCTGATCTCGTAGAGGCCGAAGTACTCCGCCTCCCGGCCCGGCGGGATGAGCTGGCTGAACAGCGAACGGGACAGCGCCTGGGTGCCGCCGAGCACGAAGCCGATGACCGCGGCCAGCAGGTAGAACTGGACGGCGGACCCGGCGGCGATGAAGAAGGCGGCGACCAGCACCGCCGTCCAGACGACGAGGCTGCCCAGCACCGTGCGCTTGGCGCCGACCGCGACGGCGATCCGGCCCAGCACGGCCGCGCCGGCGAACGCGACCACCTGGACCAGCAGGATCGCCGACACGAGCGTGGTCTGGGACAGCCCCAGCTCGTCGTCCCCGAACTGCGCGGCGACGCCGATGACGGTCTGCACGCCGTCGTTGAACAGCAGGTAGGCACCGAGGAACCACAGCGTGAGCCGGTACCCGCGCAGGTGCCGGAGGGTGTCGCAGAGCTGCCGGAACCCGCCGGACAGCGCGCCGCCCCCGGCCGGGACGACGGCGCGCGGCGGCCGGTTGCGCAGCAGCGCGACGCTGACCACGGAGAAGCCGGCCCACCAGACGCCGGCCGAGGCCAGGCAGATGCGCACCGACTGGCCCTCGGTGAGGCCCAGGGAGTCGTGCGCGGTGAACAGCACCAGGTTCGCCGCGAGCAGCAGCGCCCCGCCCGCGTAGCCGATCGCCCACCCGCGGCTGGAGACCGCGTCGCGGGAGTCGGGGTCGGCGAGGTCGGGCAGCCACGAGTAGTAGACGACGATGCTGGCGCCGTAGCAGAGGTTGGCCACGATGAACAGCGCCGCACCCAGCAGGTAGCGGCCGTCGCTGACGGTGAACAGCGCCAGGGTGGCCACCGACCCGATGCCGGCCAGCACCGCCAGCAGCTGCCGCTTGGCGCCGCTGCGGTCGGCGATCGCGCCGGTGACCGGCAGGACGACGACCTGCAGCAGCACCGACAGCGACAGCAGGTAGCCCCAGAAGCTGCCCGGCGGGACCGCGATGCCCAGCGGGTGGATCCGGCCGTCGCTGCCGGCGGCGTCCTCGGCGACGCTGGTCAGGTACGGCCCGAGGAAGACGGTGGTCACCGAGGTGGTGAACACCGAGTTCGCCCAGTCGTAGGAGTACCAGCCGAACCGCTCGCGGCGCTGGGCGCGGTCCACCGCGGCACCCGCCCCGCCGACCCCTGCCCCGCCGACCGGCTGGCCGCTCACCTGCTCGTGCACCGGCGCAGCGTGCCAGCCGGCCGGGCGCCGGTCCAGCACCGGGCGGGCCGGGTCACGGCACGTCGTCCGGCACGACCCCGCCGGGGTAGGCCGCGGTCGCGGTGGTCGGCCGGGTGGGGTCGGCGAAGGCGACCCGGTCGGCCGGCTCCCCGGCCCGAAGCGGCACCAGGCCCCGGGTGATGGCCGCGGCGATCCGCATCCGCGCCCGGTGGGCGTCACCCACCCGGCCGGCCTGCAGGTCGTCGAGCCGCACCGGCGGGCCGATGTGCACCCGCAGCGCGGGCTGGCGCCACACCGCCCGCAGGAGGGTGCGCAGCTTGCCCCAGTCGTTGCCGTACCGGAGCACCTCGTGCGCGCCCCACTGGCTGACCGGCACCACCGGGACGCCGGCGGTGAGCGCCAGCCGGGCGAGCCCCGTGCGGCCGCGCTCGGGCCAGCCGTCCGGCGCCAGGCCGACCCGACCCTCGGGGTAGGCGACGACGTGCGCGCCGTGCGCCAACGCGGTCCTGGTGACCCGCAGGGCGTGCGCGGCGACGTCGGTGCCCCGGTCGACGCGGACGCCGCCGGAGCGCTCCAGCAGCGGGCCGACCACCGGGGTGGTGATGATGCCGCGGGTGACCAGGAACCGCGGGGTGACGCCGATCTTGTTCAGCGCGGCGGCGACCAGCAGCGTGTCGTAGTCGCCGATGTGGTTGGCGGCGAACAGCACCGGGCCGCGGCGCAGCTCCTCGGGCAGCGAGCCGGTGACCTGCAGCCGGCCGGGCAGGTGGGCCACCGGCGGCGTCCAGACCGTGAGCATCAGCCGCCAGAACCACCACGGCGGCGAGGCGGCGATCGCGAGCTCGCGGGCGAACCAGTCCGGGTCGTCCGGCGCGACCTCGCCGGCCAGGTGCGGCGGCAGGGGAGGCGCAGCCGGACGCCAGCCGGCCAGTCGGGCGCGCAGGCTCACGCGGCCGTCCACGCGCCGCGGTCCTTGAGGACGTCGCGCAGCATCCGCGGCCGGTCGGTCATGATCCCGTCGACACCGAGGTCCAGCAGGTCGGCGGCCTCCTGCTCGTCGTCGACGGTCCACACGTGCACCTGCAGGCTGCGGGCGTGCGCGGCGGCGATGAACCGCTCGTCGACCAGCGGGCGCCCGCCGAG
Organism: Modestobacter sp. NPDC049651; assembly: GCF_040659695.1. Classification (NCBI taxonomy): domain Bacteria; kingdom Bacillati; phylum Actinomycetota; class Actinomycetes; order Geodermatophilales; family Geodermatophilaceae; genus Modestobacter; species Modestobacter sp. NPDC049651. Next base: position 25,374 of record NZ_JBFAOG010000021.1, on the reverse strand, counting down.
GTTGAGCGGCACCTGCGCGCAGCCGGCCTGGATCCGCACCAGCCCGGCGGCCCGCGGCGAGTACGACGACAGCCGCAGCGCCGCCACCCCCTTGGGCCCGAGCGAGGTGCACACCTCGGGGCCGAAGACCCGGCGGGCGGCGGCGATCCGCGCGTCGGAGAACGAGCCCAGGCAGATCCGCTCCTCGACGCGCAGCCGGCGCACCAGCCGGACCAGCGGGGCGAGCACTCCGGCGGCCTTGACGTCGAGGTTGAACTTCACGTCCGGCCAGGCGCCCAGCAGGTCCTCCAGCCGGACGACGGGGTGGCGACCGCCGATGAGCGCGGTCGACACCTCCCGCCAGGGCAGCGACTCGATCCGCCCCTCGCGGTCGGTGACCCGGTCCAGCGTGGGGTCGTGGAAGGCGACGAGCACGCCGTCGGAGGTCACCCGGACGTCGGTCTCCAGGTACCGGTAGCCCAGTTCCACGCACGCCTCGAAGGCCGGCATGGTGTTCTCGACGTGCTCGATCGCACCGCCGCGGTGGGCCATCGCCAACGGGGTGGGCTCGTCGAGGAAGGCGAAACGCGAGCCCGGCACCCCGTCACGCTAGCGACCGTCCCGACGGCGCGCTCCCCGGGTCCCCAGCGGCCCGTCCGGCGCTCCTCGTGGGCCGGCCGGCGGGCGTGTCCTCGTGGGCCGGCCGGCGGGCGTGTCCGCGCGGGCGTCGCGGAACTCGGCGTCTACGGTCCCGGTGTGGCAACTGAGCAGGAGGCGGTCACCCGCCGGGGGGCCCGCCGTCGCCGAGAGGCCGCCGAGGAGCGTCGCTGCGGGTGGTGCCGGAACGTGCTGCCCACCCAGGAGTCCGTCGGCCGGCCCCGGCTGTACTGCGGTCAGGCGTGCCGGCAGCGGGCGTACGAGCAGCGCTCGGCGACCGCGAAGGCGGGGCTGTCCGACGACGTGGTGCTGGTGACCCGGGCGGAGCTCGACGGGCTGCAGGACCGGCTCTACCAGCTGCGGTGCGCCATCGAGGACGTGCAGACGCTGCTCACCGAGAAGCCCACCAAGGCCGAGCTCGAGGCCTCGCTGGCGGAGCTGGTCCGGTCGACCGGGCGGCTCGACCGGCTGTGGTTGTCGGGGCGTGCCGCGGGCTGAGGTGCGCCCGGGTGACCCCGATTGCGTCACCGTGACGGAACGAGGGGCGGGGACGGCGGTCGACGGGGGAGCACACCCACCCGGCGACCACCGCCACGGTCAGCCCTTGTCGGGGTCCTCGTTCTGGTCGCGGTCGCTGTTGGGCGTGGTGTTCGCCGGGTCCTGCGCCGAGGGGACCGCACCCTGGGACGTGCTGCCCGGGTCGGCACCCTCGGTGCTCGTGCTGTCGTCGTCGGTCGTGCCGTCGTTGCGCTCCGTGCCGCCGCCGGCGGCGTCTCCACTGCAGGCGGTCAGGACGGCCGGCCCGCCGGCCAGTGTCAGCGCGAGGAGCAGGGCGGCCACCGGACGTCGGATGTTCATGACCCGACCCTACGAAGGGTTGGCGCGCACCGCGCGTCGGAACCGGCCAGACCCGTGCCGATACGTCACAGTGACGTATCCCGAGGGGTGTCCGCGGTACCAGGGGAGCAGGGCGCCGGACCGCCCGAGAGGACCATCCGCGCCGCCGAGACCGGCAGCACAACGGATGATCTTGGTCGGCGGCGAGCCGCCGGGGGAGTTGATCATGGAGCGCCGCCGGCAGTGGGTGGACGACTCGGCTACCGCCTGCCGACCGGTCGACCCGCCGCCGTACGGGACGCCCGCCGGGACTCGGCCGCCACGTCAGGGCACAGACGTCGGCACGCCACATCGAACCGGCGACGAGAGCCGGGACGCACCGGCTCATCCGGTCAGGAACGACATGGACGACACCTGGTCGCCGGCCGGCGTGAGCCCCTCCCGGCCCTGGTCATCGCTGCGCCGATAATCGACATTATGTCAAGTCATGCGCGGAGAGGGGGTCACGACCGCCACCCCGCGACCACTGGGTCCCACTGCCCGATCGGCACGCTCACCCCGTGGTCCGTCGGGCACCGCCATCTCGCCGGGCCCTCCTCGGTCGAGCTGGCCCGCATCGGGTGCTCGTGCGCCAGGCACGTGGGCCAGGCGCCGTGCACCTCCTCGATGACCTCGTCCTGCACCTCGCCGGCGAGCGTCGCCACCGCGTCCTCGACGTCCTCGTCCTCGGCCAGCGGCATCAGGTGGATCGTGGTGTGCGGCAGCTCCAGGACGATCCTCGGGAAGTCCAGCTCCCGCTCGCGGAGCTCGACCTCCCCCTCGACGATCCAGATGCCCTGACGAGGTGGACCCGGCCAGTCCGGCGAGACCGTCTCGGTCTCCTGCAGGACGACCTGCCAGGGGACGTCGCGGCCGGCCGCCGCGGTGACGTCCCGGAACACCCGCGGGGCGGCCTGCTCCCACAGCTGCTGCAGCAGCGGCAACCGTGCCCGCCAGTCCGCCATCGCCTGCAGGTCGCGATCGAGCCGCACGCCCGGACCGCTGCGACGATCCCACGCGACCCAGTCGTCGATCTCGTCGGAGAAGGTCGAGGTGTCCAACGGGTCGGCGTCGGTATGGGGCCCGGCGACCTGGATGCGGAAGTCGCCGTAGTTCGCCCACAGACCACCGAACTCGACCGTCAGGCTCCACGGGTCCTCGACGCCTCGCTGCTGCCGCAGTCGGTCGGCCACGTCGCGGAGCGCAGCCTCCCAGTGGTCCCACTCCCCCTGGTCCGGCCAGTCGCTGCGTCCGCTCACCGGCGCATCGTGCCAGTACGACTCAGCCGGTGAAGGTGATCTCGGCGGACGGGGTGACCGCGGCGGTCCTGCCCGGTGCCGCCTGGAACTTCCAGTACAGGTTCGTGTGCGCGATGACCGCGGCCGGCTCCGGCGCACCCCACGCGCTCTTGTCGCCGGTGGTGTGCGCGTCCTCCACCAGCGTCACGTCGTAGCCCCGGGCGAACGCGCCGTGGATGGTCGACCGGATGCACGCGTCGGTCTCGGCGCCGGCGACCACCAGCCGCCCGGCGCCGGCCGCGGCGAGCACCTGCTCCAGGTCGGTGCCCTCGAACGAGTCGCCGTAGGACTTGTGCACCACCGGCTCCCCCTCGGCCGGCGCCAGTTCCGGCACGTACTCCCACTCGGCGCTCCCGCGCACCAGCCCCTCGTCGGAGTGCTGCACCCACACGACCGGCACCCCCTCGGCGCGGGCCCGGTCGACGAGCCCGGCGATCGAGCCGACGACGTCGTCCCTCCGCAGCGCGTCGTCCACGACGCCGTTCTGCACGTCGATCACCACGAGGGCGGTTCCGGTCCGGTCGGTCAGCGTGGTCAAGGCGGGCTCCTCATCCGTCGGGACGGTCGCCGCGGACGCTAGAGCAGACGTCGGACGATTCGGCAGTCCGGCTCCCCTGCCGCGTCATTGCGTTCTTGCTTGTCGATTGTGTTCGACGACCCTGTTGGGGATAACGGCTGAGGTCGATCAGACTCCGGTGACGCGGTGGCGGCCGACGGTACGGCCCCGCGAGCGGAGACCGCCGGTGCCCGCGACCGACGGCGCGTCGCGGGCACCGGCGAGCAGCTCAGCTGATCGACGACCGCTCCACCCGCAACCACCCGGCGGCCATGGGCAGCAGGACCCACAGCGCCGCGGAGGTGGCCACCTGCAGCCAGCCCTGGCCGTCGAGCTCGCCGTCGTACATCGGCGTCGTGGTGGTCGACAGGTCCAGCCAGTCGCGCACCCAGTCCAGCGCGGACACCGCGTTGACCAGGATGGTGAAGGCGATCGGCAGGGCGAAGTAGGTGACGATCGCCAGCGGCGAGCTGAGCAGCAGCAGGCCGAAGGCCACCCCGCCGAGGACGAAGAGCACGTCGACCAGCGCGATCTGGCCGAGCTGGGCCGCGGACGTCGACCAGTCCGCCGCCGTGTCGCCCAGCGCGGGGGTCAGGGCCGTGCCCAGCGCGGCGACCACCCCGGTGGCGACCGCACCCAGCAGGGCGAGCACCACGGCGGCCAGCACCTTGGCGCCCAGCACCCGGGACCGCTGCGGCACCAGGGCGAACGTCTGCAACGCCGTCCGCTGCGACCACTCGCTGGTGACCAGCAGGATGCCCAGCACCGGCAGCAGCACCCCGACCGGCAGCTGCGTCCCGGCCAGGTACATCGCGAACGTCCGGTTCTCCGCGTCGTCGAAGAACAGCTGCAGCGCGACCACCGCCAGCGCGGCCACGCCGATGACCACCAGCAGCCAGCGCCCCGCGCGGGTGTCCCAGCTCTTGCGCAGCTCCACCCGGGTGAGCCGGGCCAGCGACGGCGCGGCGCCGGTCACCGGCGCGGTCCGGTCCAGCGTCGCGGCGGTCATGCCGCCACCTCCTGGCCGGCCGGGGCGGTGAGCGAGCGGAAGAGCTCCTCGAGCCCCTCTCCCCCACCGGGCCGCAGTTCCGTCACGACCGCACCCGCCGCGGCGACCGCCCGCCCGACGGCGTCCACGAGCGCGTCGGCGACCAGCGCGTCACCCTCGCCCGGCCGCCACCCGATGCCGGCCCGCTCGAGCGCCTGCTGCAGCACCGCCCGGTCCGGCCCGCGGACCAGCGTGCCGCGGGCGGCGAGCAGCTCCTCCTTCGCGCCCGAGGCGACCACCCGGCCGCCCGCGACGACGACGAGCTGGTCGGCGACCGCCTCGACCTCGCGCAGCAGGTGCGAGGAGAGCAGCACCGTGCCGCCGCGGTCGGCGAAGCCGCGCAGCAGCCCGCGCATCCAGAAGATGCCGTCGGGGTCCAGGCCGTTGGCCGGCTCGTCGAGCACCAGCACGGGCGGGTCGCCGAGCAGCGCCGTCGCCAGCCCCAGCCGCTGGCGCATGCCCAGGGAGTACTGGCCGACCCGCTTCCCGGGGGCCCGCCCGGTCAGGCCCACGGTCTCCAGCAGCTCGTCGACCCGGGAGCGCGGCACGCCGAGCACGAGAGCGGCGAGGACGAGGACCTCGCGGCCGGTGCGCCCGGGGTGCTGCGCGCCGGCGTCCAGCAGCACACCGACCGTGCGGCCGGCGGCCGGCAGGTCGCGGTAGCGGCGGCCACCGATGGTGGCCGTGCCGCTGGTGGGCAGGGTGAGCCCGCACAGCGCCCGCATGGTGGTGGACTTCCCGGCGCCGTTGGGGCCGAGGAAGCCGGTCACCGTGCCCGGTGGGCAGGTGAAGGACACGTCGTCGACGGCGGCCTGCGTGCCGTACCGCTTGGTCAGGTGCTCGATGCTGATCACGGCGACCACGCTGGCCCGGCCACCCGGCTGCGCACATCGGCCGCCGGTCGGCTCCGGGGACGCCGGCCGGCCGCGGGGACCCCCTACCGAAGTCAGAGGGTGGCATGGCCGGAGGTCGCTGTGCGCGCGGGGTCCCGGCTCGTAGCCTCCTGCTGTGAGCGCACCCACCCGAGCGCGGCTGGCAGGCGTCGACCACCCGTCGTTCATCCCGGCGCACCTGCTGCCGGTGGCCGAGCCGGACCCGCGGGACGGCCGGCACCCCGGCCGGGTGCGCCGGTCGGTGCGCGACTGGGCGGTCGACGTCGGGATCTTCCTGGTCTCGCTGCTGGACGGTCTGGTGCTGCTCGGCACGGCCGCCAGCAACCCCTCCCCGCCCGCCGACGGGCTGCTGTTCGCCGACCTGGTCGCCGGCGTGGTGGCCTGCACCGCCCTGTGGGCCCGCCGCCGGTGGCCGGTGGCGCTGGCCCTGGTGCTCGCCCTCGCCGGGGCGTTCTCCGACACCGCGGGCATCGCGGTGCTCGTCAGCCTGTTCACCGTGGCGGTCCACCGCCGCTGGCCGACCGTGCTGCTGGTCAGCGGGGTGAACCTGGCGTCGTTCGCCGTCTACGTGGTGGTCCGCCCCGACCCCGACCTGCCCGCCTGGGTCTTCGCCGCGCTGGGCACCATGCTGACCGCCGCGGTGGTGGCCTGGGGCATGTTCGTCCGGGCCCGCCGGCAGCTGGTGCTCACCCTGCACGAGCGGGCGGCGCGGGCGGAGGGTGAGCAGCGGCTGCGGGTCGAGCAGGCGCAGCAGTCCGAGCGCACCCGGATCGCCCGGGAGATGCACGACGTCCTCGCCCACCGGCTGTCGCTGCTGAGCATGCACGCCGGCGCGCTGGAGTTCCGCCCGGACGCCCCGCCGGCCGAGGTCGCCCGCGCCGCGGGCGTGGTGCGGGCCAGCGCCCGGCAGGCGCTGGAGGACCTGCGCGAGGTCATCGGCGTGCTCCGCGACGACCCGGACGCCCCCAGCGCCACCCGGCCGCAGCCGACGCTGGCCGACCTGCCCGCCCTGGTCGAGGAGAGCCGCGCGGCCGGGCTGCGGGTGCGCAGCCAGCAGCAGGTACCCGACCCGGCCACCGTGCCCGCCGCGCTCGGTCGCAACGCCTACCGGGTGGTCCAGGAGGCGCTGACCAACGTCCGCAAGCACGCCCCGGGCACCGTCGCCGACGTCCGGGTGACCGGCGCCCCCGGAGCGGGGCTGACCCTGGAGGTGCGCAACCCGGCACCGACCGGCGAGCACCCCGCGCCGCTGCCCGGCGGCGGCACCGGGCTGGTCGGGCTGGCCGAGCGCGTCGCGCTGGCCGGCGGACGGCTCGAGCACGGCCGGACGGCGGACGGTGGGTTCCGGCTGTGCGCCGAGCTGCCGTGGGCGGCTGCGCCGGCGGGGACCCGGACCGGTGAGGGAGCGTGACCGGACCGGTGCGGGTGCTCGTCGTCGACGACGACCCGCTGGTGCGCGCCGCGCTGGCGATGGTGCTCGGCGGCGCGGACGACGTGCTGCTGGCCGGCGAGGCCGCGGACGGCGCGGAGGTGCCGGCCGCGGTCGCCGCGGCGGCCCCGGACGTGGTGCTGATGGACATCCGGATGCCCGGGGTCGACGGGCTCACCGCCACCGAGCGGCTGCAGTCCTCCCCCGGCGCCCCGGCCGTCGTCGTGCTGACCACCTTCGACGCCGACGAGCAGGTGCTCCGCGCGCTGCGGGCGGGCGCCGCGGGCTTCCTGCTCAAGGACACCGCCCCGGCCGCCATCGTGGACGCCGTCCGCCGGGTGGCCGCCGGTGAGCCGATGCTCTCCCCCGCCGTCACCCGCCGGTTGATGGCGCACGTCGCCGGGGCCGAGCCGGCGCCGGCCGCCGACCGGCGCAAGGACCGGGCCGCGGCCCGGCTGGCCACGCTCAGCGACCGCGAGCGGGAGGTGGCCCTGGCCGTCGGCCGCGGGCTGAGCAACGCGCATATCGGCGCGGAGCTGTACCTGAGCGTCGCGACCGTGAAGGCGCACGTGTCCCGGCTGCTGACCAAGCTGGAGCTGACCAACCGGGTGCAGATCGCGCTGCTCACCCACGACGCCGAGCTGGTCTGACCGTGGCGCGCCGGATCCGGCTGTCCCGGGCGCGCGGGTGGCGCAAGCCGCCGGACGCCGTGGTCGTGGCCCGGCCGAGCCGCTGGGGCAACCCCTTCACGATCGCCGACGTGCTCGCGGCGTGCGAGGCGGCCACTCCCGCGGCGGGCCGCGCGCTGGTGGTCGAGCGGTTCGCCGACGCCGTCCGTCGCGGGCCGGACAGCCCCTGGTGGACGCCGGAGCACGCCGACCACCTGGCCTGGATCCGCGCGCACGTGACCGAGCTGGCCGGCCGCGACCTGGCCTGCAGGTGCCCGCTGGACGGCCCGTGCCACGCCGACGTGCTGCTCGACCTCGCCGCCGCTCCCCCTCGTTGAGCGCTTCTGTTTGTCGCGAAAACCCGGCTGAGTTGGGGATAACGGCTGAAGGACACAGCGTCGGGGCAGCTGCCCGGGTCAAGTCCGCGGCCCCACCTGCCGACGATGAGGACGAGGACCGTCGACGTCAGGAGACCGGGTTGGGCAGCACGGCAGGACGACGGGGACGGCTCGGCGCGGTCGGCGCGGCGCTCGCCGCGGGCGGGTTGCTCACCGGGTGCACGGCCACCGGCGACGCGGCGGTCACGCCGGCGGCCGCCACCGCCGCGGCCCCGGCGTCCTCGTGGTTCGTCTCCTCCGGCGGCGGCAGCGACGTCCCGGAGAACCGGACCGGGACGGTCAACGGCCTCGGGGACGACTTCTACGTGCCGCAGCCGCCGCGGCCGGACCTGCGCAACCTCAACGTGCCCTACTCCCCCGTCGGCGTCTCGCCCACGCTGAGCCCGGAGCCGGACGGCTGCGGCGGCGCGACCCGCCCGCGCCGGGTCTCCCCCGGTGTCACGCCGGGCCGGGGGTCCGCGGTGGTCACCTGGCAGGCCTCGGACCAGCCGGAGGTGCTGGGCTACCGGGTCAGCGCGGTCAGCCAGCAGCTGGTCGGCGGCACCCAGCCGGCGCCGGTGCAGCGGACGGTCGACCAGGTCGAGGACTGCCAGCAGCTGTCGGTCACGGTGGCGGGCCTGCAGCCGGGGGTGCCCTACGTGTTCTGGCTGGAGGAGCAGACGGCCAGCAACGTGCGCACGACGGTGCGCTGGGTGCAGGTCGGCACGTCGGACGCCGTCGTCATCGGCTGACGGCGCGGCGGTCGCGGAACCGGCGGCCGGCCAGCCACCACTCCAGCCGCCGGGTGACCCAGGGCAGCAGCAGGTAGGTCATCACCGGGGTGAGGGTGAGCGTCATCGCGGCGACCCGCAGCACCACGTGCACGTCGGCGAGCAGCCGGCCGAGGGTGACCGTGGCGAGCAGGTTGAGCGGGAAGAACACCAGCCAGATGGTGGCCGCCTGCTTCCAGCGGGGCGGCGCCGGCGGGCGGGGGTGCTCGGCCGGCTCGGTGGCGGCCTCGACCGGCGGGTCGAACCACCCCTCGATGCCGGTGCGGCGCTCGGTGCGGGTCACCTCCGCCAGCCCTTGCGCGGAGCCGAGCCACCACCGCCGCTCGGGGCTCGCCTCCCACGCCGCGAGGGTGGCGGGCGAGTCGAACCGGCAGAGCATGTGCCACTCGTCGGCGCCGGAGCGCGGGCGCACCCAGCCACCGCCGAGGAAGCCGGGGAAGCCCTCGGCCAGGGTGAGCCCGGCGCGGATCCACGCCGTCATCTGCACCGCGTGCGCCGGGTCGGCGCGGCGGGTGAAGGAGACGGTCACCGGGAGCGGGGTGTGCTCCTCCACCGAGGCCTCGATCAGCGACATGACCTCAGGATCGTCGGTGGATGTGTCATCCGCATTGCAGAGTCGTAGGCATCTCACCCGGCACGGTGTGGCGCTCGTCGCGTCGTCCCCCGGACCGGTGATGATCGGGCGGTGGAGGCGCTGGACCGGTCCTGGGCACGGGTGAGCGCCCAGGCCCCCGCGCTGCCCGGCTGGCTGCTCGCGCTGAGCGCCGCCGCGGCGCTGCTGCTGGTCCTCTCCCCCCGCCTGTGGCGGCCGGCCCGCACCGCGGTGACGATCGCGCACGAGGGCGCGCACGGGCTGGCCGCGCTGGCCGCGGGCCGCCGGCTGTCGGGCATCCGGCTGCACTCGGACACCTCGGGGCTGACCGTCTCCGCCGGCCGGCCCACCGGCCCGGGGATGGTGCTCACCTGCGCCGCGGGCTACACCGGGCCCGGCCTGTTCGGCCTGGGCGCGGCGGCGCTGCTCGGCGCCGGGTACGCCGTCGGCCTGCTCTGGGTGCTGCTCGGGCTGCTGGCGCTGCTGCTGGTGCAGATCCGCAACTGGTACGGGCTGTGGGCGGTGCTGGTCACCGGAGCGGTGGTGCTCGCCGCCACCTGGTGGCTGCCCGCGGCGGGGCAGGCGGCCTTCGCGCACGCCGTCACCTGGTTCCTGCTGCTGGCCGCCCCGAAGACCGTGCTGGAGCTACAGGCCAAGCGCCGGCGCGGCGCCGCACCGGACTCCGACGCCGACCAGCTGGCCCGGCTCACCCGGCTGCCCGGGCTGTGCTGGGTGGGCGTCTTCCTGCTCGTCGACGTCGGCGCGCTGGTGCTCGGCACGCGGTGGCTGCTGCCGGGGTGACGGTGCTGCCGGTCCGGGACTGCCGGGCCGGCCGCGCTCCACCGGGTGGGACACCGCCGGGGGTGAGAGGATCGACCGGCTGTCGCAGGGCGCAGCACCCATGGTCCGGCACGCAGGAAGAGGCACGAGTCGAGTGGTCGGACGACGTCCGGAGGAGCCGTCGGACCCGCTGTTCACCGGCACCGGCGAGGTCGGCGCCGCGATGGCCCGGCACGACTGGTCGGCCACCCCGGTCGGCCCGCCGTCGACGTGGCCGGCCGAGCTGCGCAACGTCGTGCGCATCCTGCTCACGTCGCGGTTCTCGATGTGGATGGCGTGGGGCCCGCAGCTCGCCTCGTTCTACAACGACGCCTACTGGCGCGACACGCTGCAGTCCAAGCACCCCTGGGCGCTGGGCCGGCCGGCCAGCGAGATGTGGGCGGAGATCTGGCCCGACATCGGACCGCGGATCGAGACGGTGCTGAGCACCGGCGGGGCCACCTGGGACGAGGACCTGCTGCTGTTCCTCGAGCGGCACGGCTACCCGGAGGAGACGTACCACACCTTCTCCTACAGCCCGCTCGGCGGCGGCGGGGGCGAGCGGGCCGACGGCATGCTGTGCGTGGTCACCGAGACCACGCAGCGGGTCGTCGGCGAGCGCCGGATGGCCACGCTGCGCGACCTGGCCGCCGCGGTCACCGCCGCCCGCACCGAGTCCGACGTGCTCTCCGCGGTGGCCGCCCAGCTCGGCCGCAACCCGCGGGACCTGCCGTTCAGCCTCGTCTACCTGCTCGACGAGGACGGCGCCCGGCTCGGTGCCGCGACCGGCATCGCGGCCGGCTCCCCCGCGGCCCCCGACCGCATCGCGGCCGGCGACCCGGACCCCACCTGGCCGGTGGACGGCGCCCGCGCCGGGCGGCCGGTGCTGGTCGAGGACCTCGCCGACCGCGGCTGGTCGCTGCCCGGCGGTGCCTGGGACCGGCCGCCGCACCAGGCGGTGGTCGTGCCGTTCGCCGCCGCCCCCGCGGCGCCCGGCGCGGACGACGACGGCGCGGACGACGACGGCGCGGGTGGCCCGGTCGCCGGGTTCGTGGTCGTCGGGCTCAACCCGCACCGGCGGCTGGACGACGCCTACACCGGGTTCCTGCAGCTGGTCGCCGGCCAGGTCGGCGCCGGGCTGGTCAACGCCGGCAGCTACGAGGCGGAGCGGCGCCGCGCCGAGGCGCTGGCCGAGCTGGACCGCGCCAAGACCGACTTCTTCTCCAACGTCAGCCACGAGTTCCGCACCCCGCTGACGCTGATCACCGGCCCGCTGGCGGAGCTGCGCAGCTCCCCGGCGATCGCCGCCGACGACGCCGCCCGCACCGAGCTCGCGGTCATCGAGCGCAACGCGCAGCGGCTGGGCCGGCTGGTCAACACGCTGCTGGACTTCTCCCGCCTGCAGGCCGGCCGGCTCACCGCCCGGTTCGAGCCGGTCGACCTGGCCGCCGCGACCGCCGAGCTGGCCAGCGTCTTCCGGTCCGCCGTCGAGCGCGCCGGGCTGCGGCTGACCGTCGACGCCCCGCCGCTGCCGCAGCCGGTGTTCGTCGACCGGGAGATGTGGGAGAACGTCGTCCTCAACCTGCTGTCCAACGCGCTGAAGTTCACCTTCACCGGGGGCATCACGGTGCGGCTGCAGGCCGCGGACGACGCCGCGGTGCTGACCGTGAGCGACACCGGCACCGGCATCCCGGCCGACGAGCTGCCCCGGCTGTTCGAGCGCTTCCACCGGGTGGAGCGGGCCCGGTCCCGCTCCGGTGAGGGCAGCGGCATCGGCCTGGCGATGGTCCGCGAGCTGCTGGCCCTGCACGGCGGCACCATCGCCGCCGACAGCCGGGCCGGCCGGGGCACCACCTTCACCGTGCGGGTGCCGCTGGGCTCCGCCCACCTGCCCGCCGAGCAGGTCGCCGACGGCGACGACGGGGCGGCTCCCCCGGCCGGCATCAGCGCGGCGGCCGAGCCGTTCGTCTCCGAGGCGCTGCGCTGGCTGCCCGCGGACGACGCGGCGGGCAGCACATCGGACGGCAGGACGCCCGACGGCGCTCCCCCCGCGCGCACCGACCCGCTGGGCCGCGCCCCCGGCCGGGTGCTGGTCGCCGACGACAACGCCGACATGCGCGACTACGTGCAGCGCCTGCTCGCGCAGCGGTACACCGTGGAGGTCGTGGCCGACGGGCAGGCGGCGCTGGAGGCCGTGCGCGCCGACCCGCCGGACCTGGTGGTCAGCGACGTGATGATGCCGCGGCTGGACGGCATGCAGCTGCTGGCCGCGCTGCGCGCCGACAGCCGCACCGAGCGGGTGCCGGTGCTGCTGCTGTCGGCGCGCGCCGGGCAGGAGGCCGCGGTCGAGGGGCTCGCCGCCGGCGCCGACGACTACCTGGTCAAGCCGTTCGCCGCCCGCGAGCTGCTGGCCCGGGTCGGCGCGCACGTGGAGCTGGGCCGGGTGCGCCGGGAGGCCGAGGAGCGGTTCACCGCCATGGCGGACCTCGCGCCGGCGCTGATCTGGGTCGCCGACGCCGACGGCCGGCGGGTGCTGCTCAACGCGGGCTGGCGGGAGTTCACCGGCTCGGGCCCCGACGAGGACCGGGCCGGCCGCTGGCAGGACGGGCTGCACCCCGACGACCGCGACCGGTACCTGGCCGTGGTCGCCGCGGCGAGCGCCGAGCGCCGCCCGTGGGAGGTGGAGTACCGGCTGCGCCGGGCCGACGGCGCCTACCACTGGCTGCTGGAGCGGGCCGTGCCGCTGGACGGCGGGCAGGGCGGGCACGTCGGCGCGTGCACCGACATCAACGCCCGCTACCGGGAGAGCCAGCGGCAGGCGCTGCTGGCCGAGGTGGGTGCCGCGCTGGACCGGGCCGAGGGCGTGACCGGGCAGCTGGCGGCGCTGGCCCGGCTGCTCGTGGACAGCCGGCTGGCCGACGTGTGCGACGTGCGGCGCGTCGGTGACGACGGCCGGCTGCGGCGGGAGGCCGCCGCCGCCCTCGACCCGGTCACCGAGGCGGTGCTGACCTCGCTGGACGAGGACACCTACGCCGCGCGGCAGGCGGTGGCGACGGGCCGGGCGGTGCTGCAGGTGCAGGTCCCCGACGTCGAGCGGACCGGCCCGGCGTACACCGACCCCGCGCTGGCCACCCGCCGCCGGGAGCTGGCGGTCACCTCGGCGATGTCGGTGCCGCTGGTCGTGCGCGGGCGGGTGCTCGCCGTCCTCGGGCTGGGCCGTCGCTTCGACGCGCCGGGGCTGACCGACGACGACGTCACGCTGGCCGGCGAGATCGCCGCCCGCGCCGCGCTGGCGCTGGACAACGGCCTGCTGCTCACCGAGGAGCGGGCCAGCGCCGCCCGGCTGGCGCTGCTGCAGCGGGCCACCGCCGCGCTGTCGGCCGCCACCACCCCCGACCAGGTGGCCGCCGCCGCGGCCCGGCACGTGCGCGACCTGCTGGGCCCCTCCTGCCGGGTGTCGGTCTTCGAGCTCGACGAGGACCGGCGGACGCTGGTCTCCCTGGGCCGCAGCGGGCACGACCCCGGTACGGCGGAGTGGAGCCGGGTGCCGCTGTCCGCGCCCGGTGCGCTCACCGAGGCGGTGGCGACCCGGCAGCCGGTCTGGGTGGACGGCACGCCCGGCAGCGGCCGGCCCACCCCCGGTGAGGTCGAGCAGCTGGCGGAGCTGGGGCTGCAGGGTGCGGCGGACCTGCCGCTGCACGCGGGCGGGCGGGTGACCGGTGTGCTGGGCGTCGGGCTGCCCACCCCCGCCCCGCTCGGCCCGACCGAGCGCGCGACGCTGCTCGCGCTGGCCGAGCAGTGCGCCCTGGCGCTGGACCGGGCCCGGCTCTTCCGCGCCCAGCGGCGGATCGCCGAGACGCTGCAGCGCAGCCTGCTCCCCCAGCAGCTGCCCCAGCTGGACCGGCTGGCGCTCGCCGCGCGGTACGTGCCCGGCGCGGAGGGCAGCCAGGCCGGCGGCGACTGGTACGACGTCGTCGAGCTCGACAGCTCCCGGGTCGCGGTCGCCGTCGGCGACGTCGTCGGCCAGGGCCCCGCCGCGGCGGCCGTGATGGGCCAGCTGCGCAGCGTCCTGTCGACCGCGCTGCTGTCCGGTTGCGGCCCGGCCGAGGCGCTGGAGCTGCTCGACCGGTTCGCCGCCCGCGTGCCCGGGGCGCTCGCCTCGACCGCGGCGTGCCTGGTGCTGGACTGGTCCGCCGGCGAGGTCCGCTGGGCGCGGGCCGGCCACCTGCCGCCGCTGCTGGTCACCGCGGACGGCGCGCGCCTGCTCGAGGGGGCCGGCGGGGGCACCGTGCTGGGCGTCCCGGGCCGCCGCCCCTACACCGAGGGCCACGCCCCCGTCGGGCCGGGCAGCACCCTGCTGCTCTACACCGACGGGCTGGTCGAGCGCCGCCGGGAGACCCTCGATGCCGGGCTGGACCGGCTCACCGGGTCCGCGGCCCGGCACGCCGGCGACGCGCCGGAGGCGCTGGCGTCCGCCCTGCTGGCGGAGCTGCTGGCCGACACCGACCAGCCGGACGACGTGGCGCTGATCGCGGTGCGGCTCATGCCCCCGGCGCTGGACGCGCGGGTGCCGGCCGACGCCCGCGAGCTGTCCCGGGCCCGGCGCGCGGTCCAGGCATGGGCGGAGGCGGCCGCGCTGCCCCCCGACCTCGCCGAGGACCTGCAGCTGGCGTTCGGCGAGGCGCTGGCCAATGCCGTGGAGCACGCCTACCGCGGGCAGCGGGCCGGGGAGGTCGCCTACACGGTGAGCCGGACCGCCGCCGGTGACGTCGACGTGTGCATCACCGACTCCGGCGTCTGGCGGCCGGTGCCGGCCGACCGCGGCTTCCGCGGCCGCGGGCTGGAGATGATCGCGGTGCTCACCACGGACCTGGACCTCCGCCCCGGGCCGGCCGGTGGCACCGCCGTGCACTTCCGGCTGCCCGCCGCACCGGTCCCGTCGGCCACCCCGCCGGCGTCCGGTCCCGGCGCGGGCGACGCGACGGACGACGGCGCGGACCTGCGGGTCGACGGCGCTCGGCTGGTGCTCACCGGCACGCTGGACCTCGGGTCGGTCGACGCGCTGCGGCCCCGGCTGCTGGCCGCGCTGCCCGGCGACGGGCAACTGGTCACGCTGGACCTGCGCGGGGTCGGCTACCTGGCCAGCGCCGGGGTGGGGCTGCTGCTGGAGACCACCGCGCAGGTGCGCGCGGGCGGGGGCGGCGTCCGGGTGCTCGTCACGCCCGGCAGCCTGCCCGCCCGCGTGCTGGACGTGACCGCGCTCAGCGACGTCCTGGGCGTCGCCCCGGAGTGAGGGTCCGCGTGCAGGGTCCCGCGCCGGGCCTGCGAGGCGCGGGGGGCGCGGGGGTCGTCGCTCAGTCGCTCTCCGGGCGGAACCGCCGGCGGGGCGCCGCGTGCGGGGGCTGGCGCACCGGCTCCACCTGCGGCGGCGGCGGGACGTCCCGCACCACCGGCTCGACGCCGACCGTCAGCGGCTCCCCGTGGTGGCGGATCTCCAGCGGCCGGTCGCCGTAGACCAGCCGGTAGGTGGCCCGGTCGCCCTCGACGGTGACCGCCAGGCAGCTGCCCCGGAACACCACGCGGAAGGCCAGCCGGCGCAGCCGCGGGGGCAGCCGGGGCGAGAAGGACAGCTGCCCGTCGTGGTCCCGCATGCCGCCGAACCCGGCCACCGCGACCGTCCAGCCGCCGGCGAGCGAGGCGATGTGCAGCCCGTGCCCGCTGTTGCCGTGCAGGTTCTGCAGGTCGGTGAGCGAGGCCTCGGCCCAGTAGTCGTAGGCCAGCTGCAGGTGCCCGGTCTCCGCCGCGACCACGGCCTGCTGCGCCGCCGACAGTGAGGAGTCCCGGACGGTGCGGGCCTCGTAGTAGGCGAAGTCGGCGATCTTCTCCTCGAGGGTGAACGCGTCGCCGCGCAGGTGCAGGGCCATCACCAGGTCGGCCTGCTTGACCACCTGCTTGCGGTAGATGTCGAAGTAGGGGAAGTGCAGCAGCAGCGGGTACTGGTCGGGCCGGGTGCCGGCGAAGTCCCACTCCTCGTGGTGGGTGAAGCCCTCCGACTGCTCGTGCACGCCCAGGTGCTCGTTGCGCGGGACCCGCATCGCGTCGGCGGCGCGGGTCCACAGGTCGACCTCGTCCTCCCCCACCTGCAGCCGGCCGGCGGTCTCCGGCTGCCGGCGCACGGCGGCGACCGCCTCGCTCAGGTTCCGCTGGGCCATCAGGTTCGTGTAGACGTTGTTGTCGACGATCGCGTCGTACTCGTCCGGGCCGGTGACCCCGTCGATGCGGAACCCGTCACCGGGGTCGAAGTGGCCCAGCGACGCCCACAGCCGCGCCGTCTCCACCAGCAGCTCGGTGCCGTACTCGCGGTCGAAGGTCTCGTCGCAGGTGGCCCACCAGTAGCGGGCGACGGCGTCGGCGATGTCGGCGTTGACGTGGAAGGCCGCCGTCCCGGCCGGCCAGTAGCCCGAGCACTCCTCGCCGCGGATGGTGCGCCAGGCGAACGCCGCCCCCGCGTGGCCGAGCACCCGGGCCCGGTCGCGGGCCATGTCCAGGGTCGAGTGCCGCCAGATGAGCGCGTCCCGGACCGCGCCGGGCGCGGTGTAGGTGAGCACCGGCAGCACGTAGGTCTCGGTGTCCCAGAAGGTGTGCCCGTCGTAGCCATCACCGGTGAGCCCCTTGGCCGGGATGGGCTGCCGCTCGGCGCGCAGCCCGGCCTGCAGGACGTGGAACATGCCCACCCGCACGGCCTGCTGCAGCTCGTCGTCGCCGTCGATCTCGACGTCGGCCTCGTCCCAGTGCTGGTCCAGCAGCTCGCGCTGCTCGCGCAGCAGGCGCTCCCAGCCGGCGAGCTTCGCCGTCGCCAGCGCTCCCTCCACCTGGTCGCGGACGGCGGCGGCCGAGCGCCGCGAGGACCAGCCGTAGGCCAGGTACTTCACGATCCGCAGCTTCGACCCGGCCGGCAGCCGGGCGGCGAGCGTGTACCGGGCGAGGTCCGGGCTGACCTCGAGGTCCTCCGACGCGGTGTCGGGAATCTCGACGTCGTGGTCCATGCCCGCGGCCATCCGCAGCCGGCTGCGCTTGGTCTGGTGCACCAGCACGGCGTGCCGGCCGCGGCCGACGTGCAGCTCGGGCTCCAGCGGCCGGCGCAGCGCCGAGGCCACCCGCGGGTCGCCGGAGTCGGAGGTGTTGACCGACTCGTTGGCCAGCAGGTCCGACTGCAGCGCCACGTACAGGTCGCCCTGGTCGTCGGTGCACTCGACCTCGTACTCGATGGCCGCGATGGAGCGGCGGGTCAGCGACACCAGCCGGGTGCTGGTCACCCGCACCTGCCGGCCGCTGGGCCCCCGCCACTCGGTGACCCGGCGCAGCACGCCGTCGCGCAGGTCGAGGGTGCGGCGGTGCTCCAGCGCGTGGCCGTACTGCAGGTCCAGCGGGGTGTCGCCGACCAGCAGCCGGATGAGCTTGCCGTCGGTGACGTTGACGATCGTCTGCCCCTGCTCGGGGAAGCCGTAGCCCCCCTCGGCGTAGGGCAGCGGCCGCTCCTCGAAGAAGCCGTTGAGGTAGGTGCCGGGGACGACGACCGGCTCGCCCTCCTCCAGCGTGCCGCGCATCCCGATGTGCCCGTTCGCCAGGGCGAACACCGACTCGTTGACCCCCAGCGAGGCCAGGTCGACGCCCTCGGCGGTCAACGACCAGGGCTCGACGGAGAAGTGCGCGCGGCCCTCCGTCACCGGCCCTCCTCCAGCAGCTGCGCCAGGTCGGTGACGACGACGTCCGCGCCGTTCTCCCGCAGCTCCGCGGCGTGCCCTACCCGGTCGACCCCGACCACGAACCCGAAGCCGCCCGCCTTCCCGGCGGCGACACCGGACGTCGCGTCCTCGAAGACGACCGCCTGCTCCGGAGCCACGCCCAGCGCCCGGGCGCCGGCCAGGAAGCTGTCGGGTGCCGGCTTCCCGCGCAGGCCCTCACGGGCGAGCGTCAGGCCGTCGACCCGGGCGTCGACGAGGTCGGCGAAGCCGCCGGCGGCCACCACCTGCTCACCGTTGGCCGAGGCGGTGACCACGGCGACGGCCAGGCCGGCGTCCCTGACCGCGCGGAGGTACCGCATCGATCCCTCGTAGACCTGGACGCCGTGCTCGTCGAGCTCCTGGAGCACCAGCTGGTTCTTGCGCGTGGCGATGCCGCTGACGGTCGCGGCGTCCGCCGGGTCGCCGTCGCTGCCCTCGGGCAGCGTGATGCCCCGGCTGGTGAGGAAGTCGCGGACGCCGTCCTTGCGCGGCCTGCCGTCGACGAAGCGGTTGTAGTCGTCCTGGGTGAACTCCCCCGCCCCCGGGTCGCGGGCGCGCAGGAACTCGTCGAAGGTCCGCTTCCAGGCGGCCTGGTGCACGACCGCGGTGCGGGTGAGCACACCGTCGAGGTCGAACAGGCAGGCCCGGATGTCATCGGGGAGTCCCAGCACGTGCGACACGCTACGGCCAGGAGCCGACAGGTTCTCGCCGGGCCGCGTCGCTGCCGGCGCCCGCAGGGCGCCCTCCCCCACGGACGACGGTGTCCGAGCGCCAAGTTGGGGATAACGGTGGAACATGGAGCGGGAGACCGCTGGCCAGGCGGTTCCCGGTCGGGATGCCTAGGGTCGGCGACGGCGCGGCGCCCGCTGCGTCCCCGGCAGCCGCCGGGTCCCGGACCGCAGGAGATCCCGCATGGCCGGTCGTCCGACCCCGCCCAACCCCTACGACTTCCTCCCCCAGGTCCCCTCGTTCGAGCTGACCAGCACCGACATCGCCGACGGTGAGCGGCTGCCCGCCCCGCACACCAGCGGCGCGATGGGCGTGCCCGGCGGCGAGGACCGCTCCCCGCAGCTCCGCTGGTCCGGCTTCCCGGCGGAGACCAAGGGCTTCGCCGTCACCGTCTACGACCCCGACGCGCCCACCGGGTCGGGGTTCTGGCACTGGGCGGTGGCCGGCATCCCCGCATCGGTGACCGAGCTGCCCAGCGGCGCGGCCGAGGGCGGCCTGCCCGAGGGCGCGGTGCAGCTGCGCAACGACGCCGGCTTCCCCGGGTTCGTCGGCGCCGCCCCGCCGGCCGGCCACGGCCCGCACCGCTACTACGTCGTGGTGCACGCGCTGGACACCGACGACCTGGGCGTGCCGGCCGAGGCCACCCCTGCCTACCTCGGCTTCAACCTGTTCACCCACACGCTGGCCCGCGGCACGATCGTCGCGACGTACGACGTCGAGTGAGCCACCGGCCCGTCGGGGCGCGTGCCCCGGCGGGTCACCCGGCGGGCGGGCGCTCGGCGACGCAGGTGGTCGCGACCCGGGCGAACCCGGCCCGCTCGTAGACGCGGGCGACGTCGTCGTCACCGGCGGAGAGGAACACCAGGTCGGCGGTCTGCCGGGCGTGCTCGGCCAGCGCGGAGGTGAGCCCCGCACCCAGGCCGCGGCCCCGGTAGCGGGGCAGCGTGGCCACCCCCACCACCTCGCTGGTCTCCTCGCCGTCGACGGTCACCGGCTGGTGGGCGCCGACGGCGACCGGCTCGCCGTCCTCGACGGCCACCATCAGCACGGTGCGCCCGGACGCCACCCGCTCGCGCAGCACCGCCGTCGGCGGCACCTCGGCCGGGCCCGGGTCGGCGGCCGCGACCGCGGGCACGCCGTCCGGCTGCTCCTGCCGGGCGGTCCGCGCGGCGACGGTGCCGGGCTGGGCGAAGGCCAGCTGGGTGAGCCGCTCGTACAGCCCGAGCCTGGGGTCGTCGGCGCCGACGAGGAACAGCCGGACGCCGGCGGGCAGGGTCACCTCGACCGGGTCGGCGGCCACCAGCAGCGGCAGCTCCTCCACGGTGAGCCCGGCGGCGCGGGCGACCGCGGCCAGCCCGTGGCACCGGTCGCCGAGCCACTCCAGGGACGCCGGCAGCCCGGCCCGCTCCTGCAGCGCCACGGCGGCCCGGACGTCGGCCACCTGCACGTCCCGCTCCGCGCCGGGGCGCGGGCGGGCGGGGTGCGGCCACTCCGGCGGGCCCAGCGGCACCTGCAGCGGGCCCACCTGCTCGATCCGGGCCTCACCGAGCGGCGCGGCGGCGAAATAGCGCTCGATCCGGTCCAGCACCCCGGTCACGGACGACACGCCCCGGACCCTAGCGACCCTCACGCCGGGAACGGGAGGTCCGCCCGGCCGGACCCACCCGCCCGAGGGGGTGAGCGGGGGCAGACGGCACCATGGGCGGTGTGACGGCCGGTACGCGAGCGCAGATCTCGCCCTTCACCGCCTTCGACCGCGCGTCGTGGCGGGCCCTCGCAGCCGGCGACGAGCTGCCGCTGTCCGCCGCCGACCTGCGCGCGCTGGCCACCCTGGGCGATCCGATCGACCTCGACGAGGTCACCACCGTCTACCTGCCGCTGGCCCGGCTGCTGCACCTGCACGTGACGGCCAGCCGCCGGCTGTGGGCGGCGCAGACGGAGTTCCTCGGCCAGGAGACGGCCAAGGTGCCGTTCGTCATCGCCGTGGCCGGCAGCGTCGCCGTCGGCAAGAGCACCACCGCCCGGCTGCTGCGGGCGCTGCTGGCGGCCGCTCCCGACACCCCGCGGGTCGACCTGGTGACCACCGACGGGTTCCTGCTGCCCAACGCGGTGCTCGAGGAGCGCGGCATCCTCGACCGCAAGGGCTTCCCGGAGAGCTACGACCGGCGGGCGCTGCTGCGCTTCCTGGCCGACGTGAAGTCCGGCCGGCCGGAGGTCAGCGCGCCGACCTACTCGCACCAGTCCTACGACGTGGTACCCGGGGAGCGGCAGGTGGTCGACTCCCCCGACGTCCTCGTGCTCGAGGGCCTCAACGTGCTGCAGGCCGGCGGCGGGCACGGCGACGGCCGGGTGCCGGAGGTCTTCCTCTCGGACTTCTTCGACTTCTCCGTCTACGTCGACGCCGCCGAGGGCGACATCGAGCAGTGGTACGTGGAGCGGTTCCTGGCGCTGCGGCGCACCGCGTTCGCCGACACCGCCGCCTACTTCCACCGGTTCGCCGACCTCACCGACGAGGAGGCGGTGCGCACCGCCCAGGGCATCTGGACGGCGGTCAACGAGCCCAACCTGCGGCAGAACATCGCACCGACCCGGTCGCGGGCCCGGCTGGTGCTGCAGAAGTCCGCCGACCACTCGGTGCGCCGGGTGCTGCTGCGCAAGCTCTGAGCCGCGCTGCTCCGCGGGGACCCGGCCCGGGCCACCCAGGGCGGTGGTTGCCGAACCCGGAGGGGTGACTTCGTCAGGTCGCACCGGTCCCCCGCGGTGTGAGGTGGCGCACACTCGGTCCGCCCCGCACGGACGCGGGTCCCCCACCACGGGGGACGGACACCAGGAGACCAGCATGTGCGCCCACCCCCTCCCCTGCCCCGCCGCCGACGCCGACGACCGCGTCCTCGCCCGGCCGGTGAGCCGGCACCCCGAGCAGGGCTGGACCCTGCTGTGCAACGGCGTCGTCCTGTTCGACGACGACAGCGAGCTGCTCCCCGACGGCCGGGTGCTGACCCGCCCGTGGACGCTGGCCGGCGCCTCGGCCTGATCGTTCGTCCGCGCACCACGGCCCTTGAGCCCGCATCGCGTTGGGGATAACGGCGACCGTCCGACCGGACGGATCCGCCGCCCCGCCGTTGGGCGCGGCGTGGGCCGTCAGGCCGGGGCGCTGACCACGTCGCGCGTCGTCCCCAGGTCGTCGGGTGCGCCCTCGGCCCGGTCGGGCGTGCTGACCGCCGCGGGCAGCGGCTCCTCGAACGCCTCGGGCGCCGGGCAGGAGCAGACCAGGTTGCGGTCGCCGTGGGCGCCGTCGATGCGCCGGACCGGCGCGAGGTACTGCCGGTCGGTCAGCCCGGGCAGCGGGTGGACGGCGACGTCGCGCGGATAGGGCCGCGCCCACTCCCCCGCCAGCATCTTCAGCGTGTGCGGCGCGTTGCGCAGCGGGTTGTCGGTGCTGTCGTACTCGCCGGTGGCGACCTTCTCGATCTCCGCGCGGATGGCGACCATCGCGTCGACGAAGCGGTCGAGCTCGGCCTTGTCCTCGCTCTCGGTCGGCTCGACCATCAGCGTGCCGGCCACCGGGAAGCTCATCGTGGGCGCGTGGAAGCCGAAGTCGATGAGCCGTTTGGCGATGTCGTCGTTGGTGACGCCGGTTGCCTTGGTGAGCGGCCGGACGTCGAGGATGCACTCGTGGGCGACCAGGCCGTTCTCGCCGGTGTAGAGCACCGGGTAGTGCGGTCGGAGCCGCTCGGCCAGGTAGTTGGCGGCGAGGATCGCGTGCTCGGTGGCCCGCAGCAGCCCGTCGGGGCCCATCAGCCGCAGGTAGGCCCAGGAGATGGGCAGGATCCCGGCCGAGCCGAACGGCGCCGCGGACACCGCCGGCCCCTGGCCACCGGTCTCGACCAGCGGGTGGCCGGGCAGGAAGGGCACCAGGTGGTCGCGGACGCCGATCGGGCCGACGCCAGGGCCGCCGCCGCCGTGCGGGATGCAGAAGGTCTTGTGCAGGTTGAGGTGGCTGACGTCGGAGCCGAACTTCCCCGGCCTGGCCAGGCCGACGAGGGCGTTGAGGTTGGCGCCGTCGACGTAGACCTGGCCGCCGGCGTCGTGCACCGCACCGCAGATCTCCTGGATGTCGGTCTCGAAGACCCCGTGCGTCGACGGGTAGGTGATCATCAGGGCGGCGAGCCGGTCCGCGTGCTGCGCGACCTCGGCGCGCAGGTCGGCGAGGTCGACGTTGCCGGCCTCGTCGCAGGCGACCACGACCACGCGCATGCCGGCCATCACCGCGCTGGCGGCGTTCGTGCCGTGGGCGGAGCTCGGGATGAGGCAGACGTCGCGCCGGGTCTCCCCGCGGGAGGCGTGGTAGCCGCGGATGGCGAGCAGCCCGGCGAACTCGCCCTGCGAGCCGGCGTTGGGCTGCACGCTGACCGCGGCGTAGCCGGTGACCTCGGCGAGGCCCGCGCAGAGCTCGTCGATCAGCTGCCGGTAGCCGCGGGTCTGGTCGGCCGGGGCGAACGGGTGGATGCCGGCGAACTCCGGCCAGGTGATGGCGGCCATCTCGGTGGCGGCGTTGAGCTTCATGGTGCAGGAGCCCAGCGGGATCATCGTGCGGTCCAGCGCGAGGTCCTTGTCGCTGAGCCGGCGCAGGTAGCGCAGCATCGCCGTCTCGGAGCGGTGCGCCGAGAACACCGGGTGGGTGAGGAACCGCGTCCTCCGGCGCAGGGCGGCCGGGAACGAGGGGTCGCCGGCCTCGCTGAGCGCGCTGTCGTCGGCGGTCACCCCGAACGCCTCGGCGACCAGGCGCAGCGCGGCGGGGGTGGTCGTCTCGTCGCAGGCGACGGCGACGGTGTCGGCGTCCACGCGCCGCAGGTTGATCCGCCGCTCGGCGGCGGCGGCGACCACATCGGCCGCGCGGCCGGGCACCGCGACGGTGAGGGTGTCGAAGAAGTCCTCGTGCACGAGCTGCAGGCCCCCGGTGCGCAGCCAGCCGGCGAGCACCTGGGCGCTGCGGTGGACGCGGGCGGCGATCGCGGTCAGCCCCTCGGGACCGTGGTAGACGGCGTAGGCGCCGGCCATGACGGCGAGCAGCACCTGGGCGGTGCAGATGTTGCTGGTCGCCCTCTCCCGGCGGATGTGCTGCTCACGGGTCTGCAGGGCGAGCCGGTAGGCGACGTCGCCGTCGGCGTCGACGGAGACGCCGACCAGCCGGCCGGGGAGCTGGCGGGCCAGCCCCTCGCGGACGGACAGGTAACCGGCGTGCGGGCCGCCGTAGCCCAGCGGGACGCCGAAGCGCTGGGTGGTGCCGCAGACGACGTCGGCGCCCCACTCCCCCGGGGCCTCGAGCAGGGTCAGGGCAAGGAGGTCGGCGGCGACGACGACGGCCGCGCCGGCCTCGTGCGCGGCGACGGCCAGCGCCCGGTGGTCGCGGACGGCGCCACTGGCGCCGGGCTGGCTGAGGAGCACGCCGAAGGCGCCGGCGTCGGGGAGGTCAGTGGGCCAGCCGGCGGAGAGGTCGGCGACGTGCAGCGCGATGCCGAGCGGTTCGGCGCGGGTCCGCAGGACGGCGAGCGTCTGCGGGAGGGTGTCGGCGTCGACGACGAACACGGCGTCGGGCGAGACCTTGCCCCGGCCTGCGCCGCCGCCGGCCCGGCGGACCAGGGTCATCGCCTCGGCGGCGGCGGTGGCCTCGTCGAGGACGGAGGCACCGGCGACCGGCAGGCCGGTGAGGTCGGCGACCATCGTCTGGAAGTTGATGAGCGCCTCGAGGCGGCCCTGGCTGATCTCGGGCTGGTACGGGGTGTACGCGGTGTACCAGGCGGGGTTCTCCAGGATCGTGCGCTGGATGACCGCGGGGGTGACCGTGCCGGAGTAGCCGAGGCCGATCATCGAGGTGAAGACCTCGTTGGCGTCGGCGCGCTCGCGCAGGGCGGCGAGGACGGCGGCCTCGTCGGCGGCGGCGGGGAGGTCCAGCGGCGTGCGGTCGCGGACGCTGTCCGGGACGGCGGCGTCGACCAGGGAGGCCAGCGACGGGTGGCCGACGACTGCGAGCATGTCCGCGGTGTCCGCCGGCCGGGGACCGATGTGCCGGGCGGCGAACGAGCCGCTCGGGAGGAGGTCGGCGAGCGCGGGCAGCGACCCGGTCAGGGGCGCGGAACCGTCCGGACGAGCTGTGCGATCGGCCACTGTGCGGACGTTACCAGCGATGCCTTCCACCTCCCGGAATCCCACTGGACGTCACCTCTGCCCTTCCGACCAGGGGCTCCGCGGCGCGCGCCCGCCCAGTCGCCAGGGGCGGGTCCGCGGTGAGCGGCCGGGCACCCGGGCCGCCCCGTCCGGGTCGCGAGGCAGGCTCGCGCCCGGACAGGTGGCCGGCCGTGTGTCCCCGGGTTGCGGGTCAGAAGGGCGGTGGATCGTCCGCCGGATCGATCGGTGGGCTCTCCGGCGATGGCGGTCGTCCAGCATCTGGCGGTGGGTCGGGTGCCCGGACGCGCATGCCCGGTGGCCGGGTGGTGCGGGTGACCCCGCTGGGTGTGGTGACCGTGAGCGTCCCGTCATCGGTCATGGTGAACCGCCAGCCGGGGGCGAAGGTCTTCAAGCGGTGGTGGCTGCGGCACAGGCAGCACAGGTTGGTGCAGTCGGTCGTGCCACCGCAGGAGTGGGCGATCACGTGGTCCAGGTCCGCCCAGCCCACGCGCTGGCCGCAGTTGGGGAACCGGCAGCGCCGGTCGCGGGTGGTCACGAACGCCCGCTGCTTCGCGGTCGGCGCGTAGGCGCTGGTCTCCGGCGGCGGCCCGAGCACCGCGCACCCACAGGCGGTGTCCGGGTGGTCGGGGCAGCCGCGCTTGACCAGCCGCTCCAGCTCCGCCGCGGTCACCGTGGCCAGGAGCTCCCCG
>NZ_JBFAOG010000020.1:0-71653 GCF_040659695.1 Modestobacter sp. NPDC049651 | reverse complement strand
CAAGGTCGTCGCCCAGCAGACCGGTGACTTCGACCGGTCGAAGGGCCAGCAGGTCGCCGAGCAGCTGCTGCAGTCCAACCCGGACATCGACGCGATCTACGCCGAGAACGACGAGATGGGCCTGGGCGCCATGCAGGCCGTGCTCAGCGCCGGCAAGCAGCCGGGCAAGGACGTCAAGATCGTCTCGATCGACGGCACCCGCAACGCCGTGCAGGCCCTCGCCGACGGCCAGTACAACGCCGTGATCGAGTCGAACCCGCGGTTCGGCCCGCTGGCCTTCAAGACGCTGACCGACTTCTACGCCGGCCAGGAGATCCCTGAGGACATCATCATCCAGGACAGCGAGTACGACCAGGACAACGCCGAGAAGAACCTCGGCAACGCCTTCTGACCTGCAGGACCTGACCCTCGCGGTCGCACCCACCTGCACCACGGCGCGCCCCCGGTCCCCTCGGACCGGGGGCGCGCCCCGCACGCTCACCGAGGAGCCGTGTTGCCCGAACAACCCCCAGCCGCCACGGGTCCGGCCCCCCGCACCCCGGACCCCACCGCCGCGCCCCTGCTGAGCGTGCACGGGGTGGTGAAGTCCTTCGCCGGGGTCCAGGCCCTGCGCGGGGTCGACTTCTCGCTCCTGCCCGGCTCGATCCACGCCCTGGTCGGCGAGAACGGCGCCGGCAAGTCCACCTTCATCAAGGTGCTCACCGGCGTGCACGCCGCCGACGCGGGCGAGGTCCGCTTCCTCGGGGAGCCGGTGTCCTTCTCCCGGCCGTCCGACGCCCAGGACGCCGGCATCTCCACCATGTACCAGGAGATCAACCTGGTCCCGCTGCTCACCGTGGCGCAGAACATCTACCTGGGCCGCGAGCCCCGCCGCTTCGGCCTGGTCGACACCCGCGAGCTCAACCGCCAGGCGGCCGCGCTGGTCGAGCGGCTCGGCATCGAGGTCGACGTCCGCGCCCAGCTGGGCACGCTCGGCCTCGGCGTCCAGCAGATGGTCGCGCTGGCCCGCGCCGTGTCCGTCGACGCCCGCGTGGTGATCATGGACGAGCCGACGTCGTCGCTGGAGGTCCGCGAGGTCGAGACGCTGTTCGGCGTCGCCCGCACGCTCGCCGACTCCGGCGTCGGCCTGGTCTTCGTCTCGCACCGGCTCGACGAGCTGTGGGCGCTGTGCGACTCGGTCACCGTGCTGCGCGACGGCCGGGTCGTGCACACCGGCTCGATGCAGGCGCTGGACCGGGTCGGCCTGGTCTCGCTCATGCTCGGCCGCGACGCCAGCGACGTGGAGCACGGCGGGACGACGGACTTCGGCGAGTCGCACGCCCGCTCCGGTGAGCCGGTGCTCGACGTCTCCGGGGTGTCGGTGACCAACCGGCTCCGCGACGTGGCGCTGACCGCCCACCCCGGCGAGGTCGTCGGCCTCGGCGGGCTGCTGGGCTCCGGGCGCAGCGAGACGCTCAAGGCGATCTACGGCGACCTGGCCACCACCAGCGCCTCGGTCACCGTGCAGGGCCACGCCGTCCGGCACGGGTCGGTGGGCCGCGCGCTGCGCGCCGGCATCGCGCTGCTGTCCGAGGACCGCAAGGCGGAGGGGATCATCCCGGACCTGTCGGTGCGCGACAACATCGCGCTGGCAGTGCTGCCGAGGATGTCCCGCGCCGGGTTCATCTCCGAGTCGCGGGTCGACGCGCTGGTCGAGACGTTCATGCGCCGGCTGAAGATCAAGGCCTCCAGCCCGGCCCAGAAGGTGCGCGAGCTGTCCGGCGGCAACCAGCAGAAGGTGCTGCTGGCCCGCTGGCTGGCCACCGAGCCGAAGGTGTTCCTGCTCGACGAGCCCACCCGCGGCATCGACGTGGGCGCCAAGCGCGAGGTGCAGGGCCTGATCGACGAGCTGGCCGGGCAGGGCCTCGCGGTCGTGCTGGTGTCCAGCGAGATGGACGAGCTCGTCGAGGGCAGCGACCGGGTCGTGGTGCTGCACGACGGGTCGGTCGCCAGCGAGCTGGACGGCGACCGGCTGACGTCGGCGCAGCTGCTGCGGGCCCTGGCCGGCGGCACCCCCGCGGAGACCACCTCCGCCGGGACGGGAGGAGCAGAGCGTGGCTGAGCAGACCGTGACCCCGGCGGCAGCGGCGGCGCCGCCGGCCGAGCCGGCACCGCCCGCCCGGAGCCGCTTCCGGCTCGACGGCGCCTTCTTCCGCGACAACGGCGTCTACCTGGCGCTCGTCGTCCTGGTGGTCGTGAACCTGGTCATCACGCCGCACTTCGCGACCACCGGCTCGCTCCGGCTGCAGCTGGTGCAGGTCGCGCCGATCATCGTGGTCAGCCTGGGCATGGCGCTGGTCATCGGCACCGGCGGCATCGACCTGTCGGTCGGCGCGGTGATGGCGATGACCGCCGCGGTGATCCCGCTGTACCTCGGCTACGGCTTCATCGGCGCGCTGCTGGCCGGGCTGGTCGCCGGGCTGGTGTCCGGGCTGCTCGCCGGCACGGTGATCAGCCGGGTCCGCGTGCAGCCGATCATCGCGACGCTGGCGATCATGGTCGGCGGCCGCGGCATCGCCAACATCGTCGGCGGCGAGATCAAGAGCATCCGCAACGACGGCTTCCGGGAGCTCGGCAGCGGCAGCGTCGCCGGCATCCCGTGGGTGGTGCTGGTCGCCGTCGTCGTCATCGTCGCCGTGTGGGTGCTGATGACCCGCACCACCTTCGGCCGCTACCTGATGGCGATCGGCGGCAACGCCCGCGCCGCGGAGCTCGCCGGCCTGCCGGTGGCCCGGGTGCTCACCACCGTCTACGTGCTCTCCGGCCTGCTCGCGGCGCTGGCCGGCGTGCTGCTGGTCGCCCGCAACCAGGCCAGCGACCCGACCCGGCTCGGCCAGCTGGTCGAGCTGACCGCGATCACCGCGGTCGTCGTCGGCGGCACGTCGCTGTCCGGCGGGCAGGTCCGGGTGCTCGGCACCGTGGCCGGCGCGCTGCTGATGCAGCTGATCACCTTCACCCTCGTCGCCCACGACATCACCAACTCGGTGGCCCAGATGGTCCAGGCCGTGATCGTCGTGCTGGCCGTCTACGCCCAGGTGGGCACCCGGATGCGACGGAGGTCGCGCGCATGAGCACCACAGCCACGCCCGAACCCACGCTCACCCCGACCGGCGCCCGTCCGCAGCGGGTCCAGCTGGTCCAGCGGGTGCAGCGGCAGGGCGCCCTCGTCGTCCTGGTGCTGCTGTGCGTCTACGCCAGCTTCCAGTTCGACACGTTCGCCTCCGGGCCCAACGTGCGCTCGATCGCGCTGCAGGCCTCGTTCCTGGCGGTCATCGCGCTGGGCATGACGTTCGTGATCTTCACCGGCGGCATCGACCTGTCGGTCGGGTCGGTGTTCGCCCTGGGCGGCGTGCTCGCCGCGTGGGGCTCCCAGCACGGGACGGCGGTGGCCGTCCTGCTGCCGCTGGCGGTGTGCGGCGCGATCGGCCTGGTGCAGGGGCTGGTGATCGCGAAGGGCGGGCTCGCGCCGTTCATCGTCACGCTGGCCGGCCTGCTGTTCGCCCGCGGCCTGCTGCTGTTCATCAGCGACGAGGGCGCCACCGTCTACAAGGTCCCGGCCGGCAGCGCCTTCCGCGGGCTCGCCCAGAACAGCCTCCTGGGCATCAACTACCCGATCTGGATCGTCATCGTGCTGTTCCTGATCGGCGGGCTGGTGCTGCACCGCACCTCCTACGGGCCGACCGTGCTGGCCATCGGCGGCCAGGAGGACGCCGCGCAGCTCATGGGCCTGCCGGTGGTGCGCACCAAGGTGCTCACCTACGTGGCCAGCGGCCTGCTCGCCGGGCTCGCCGGCGTGCTGATCGCCTCGTACACCTCCTCCGGCGTGCCGATCATCGGTGTCGGCACCGAGCTGCAGGCCATCTCCGCGGTCGTGCTCGGCGGCACCCTGCTGGCCGGCGGCGCGGGCACGGTGTTCGGCACGCTGGTCGGCGTCCTGCTGCTGCAGGTCATCGCCAACGTGATCAACCAGGTCGGCTCGCTGAACTCGAACTGGCAGGACGTCGTCAGCGGCGCGATCCTGCTCGGCGTCGTCGTGCTGCAGCGCTACCTGGCGGGCACGACCAGACGATGAGCACCGAGGACCGTCGCTGGACCATCCGCTCCGGCGGGCACGAGGCCGTCATCGACCGCCGCGGGGCGGGGGTGTCGGGGTACGCGGTCGACGGCGTCGACGTCGTCGACCCGCTCGGCGAGCACGAGGTGCCCACGGCCTACCACGGCCTGGTGCTCGCCCCCTGGCCCAACCGGGTGCCCGACGGCCGGTGGACCTGGCAGGGCGAGGAGCTGCAGCTGCCGATCACCGAGCCGGCCACCGGGTGCGCGCTGCACGGGCTGGTCGCGTTCGCGGCCTGGCAGCCGCGCGAGGTCACCGCGGACGCCGTCGAGCTCGGCATCGCGGTCGAGCCGCAGCCGGGCTACCCGTTCGCGCTGGACCTGGCGGTGCGCTGGTCGGTCGACGAGGGCGGCCTGCGCTGCCGGCTGCAGGCTGCGAACACCGGGTGGACGGCGGCGCCGTTCGGGGCCGCCGTCCACCCGTACCTGGTGCTGCCCGGCTGCGGGGTCGACGACCTCGAGCTGACCCTCCCGGCGGCGAGCTGGCTGGAGACCGACGACCGGCTGCGGCCGGTGGCGCTGCACCCGGTCGCGGGCACCGACCGCGACCTGCGCGCCGGCGCACCGCTGCGCGGCCGGTCGCTGGACACCGCGTTCACCGACGTCGACGGCGACACCGTGCGGGTCGCCGGCGGCGGCCGGGCGGTGGAGGTCTGGGCCGACGCCGCCTTCGGGTGGTGGCAGGTCTACACGTCCGACTACTTCCCCGACGGCTCGCCGCGGCGCCGGCACGCGCTGGCGGTCGAGGCGATGACCTGCGGGCCGGACGCGTTCAACACCGGGCAGGACCTGATCACCCTCGCCCCCGGCGAGCAGTGGAGCGCGGAGTGGGGCGTGCGGCCGGCCTGAGGTCAGCTGCTCTCGCGCACCACGAGCCGGTGGGGGGCGGTGATGACCCGGGCCGGGCTCTCGTCCCCCGCCAGCCGGTCGCGCAGCGACGCGAGCGCCAGCTCGGCGATGCGGTCCTTGTCCGGGGCGACCGTGCTCAGCCGCGGCACGGCGAACCGGCCGTCCTCCACGTCGTCGAAGCCGACCAGCGCGACGTCCTGCGGCACCCGCAGCCCGGCGTCGGCCAGCGCGCGCAGCGCACCGAGGGCCAGCTGGTCGGAGAAGCAGAAGACGGCGTCCGGGACCTCGTCGCCGGCCAGCAGCGCGGTCATCGCCCGGTGGCCCTCGGCCCGGTGCAGCGAGGTCACCGGCGCCTCGAGCTCCGGCCGGGCGGGCAGCCCGGCAGCGTCCAGCGCCTGCCGGTAGCCGCGCCGGCGCTGCCGGGAGGTCTCGGTGGCGTGCAGCCCCGGCGTCCCGATCGCGGCGATCCGGGTGCGCCCGCGGCCGGCCAGGTGCGCGACGGCCTCGGCGGCCGCGGCGACGTTGTCGACCACCACGTGGTCGACCGGCGGGGTGCCGGCGTGCTCACCGAGCAGCACCAGCGGGGTGGGGTCGGTCCGGTCGGCGAGCTCCTCCGGGGTGACCGACCAGGGGCTGAAGATGACGCCGTCGACCAGCTGGCTGCGCTCGCCGCGCAGCAGCGCCCGCTCGCGCTCGCCGTCGCCGTCGGTCTGGTCGATGAGCACCGTCCAGCCGGCCCGGCCGGCGGTGCGCACGGTGCGGGCGGCCAGGTCGCCGAAGTACGGCGAGTCGATCTCGGGGACGACGAGCGACAGCAGCCCGGTGCGGCCGCTGCGCAGCGTGCGGGCGGCCATGTTGGGCCGGTAGCCCAGCGCGTCGATGCTCGCCTGCACCCGCGCCCGGGTGTCGGCGGCCACGTGGGGGAAGTCGTTGACCACGTTGGAGACGGTGCGCACCGACACTCCTGCGTGGTCGGCGACGTCGCGCAGACGCACCATGACCGGCCCCTTCCTGACGACCCGCGAACTTTCTCCATCGTATCTGTTGCAACGTGGCATGCCACGTTGCAAACTGGTCGTACCCACTGAGAGGGAGACCACGATGACGACCACCACCCCGGTCACCACGGGCACCGACGCCCAGGCCATGCGCGACACCATCTACACCGACGGCATCGTCGGGGTGCCCGGCGCCTTCTCCACCGAGTGGGCCGACCGGCTCCGCGAGGACATCGAGGCCGCCTACACCGAGGCCCGCGGCCGCGAGGGTGGCGCCATCGGCCGTGGCCCCAACCGCTGGTACGTCGAGGTGCACCCGGAGCAGATCCGCGGCTTCGTCGAGCTGACCACGCACCCGACCGTCACCGCCGTCTGCGAGGCCGTGCTCGGCCCGGACTACGAGATCGTCGAGATCGGCTTCGACATCCCCTTCCCGGGTGCGAAGAACCAGCCGTGGCACCGCGACTTCCCGATCCCGGAGGTCACCCGCACCGAGCGCCGGCTGAACTCGCTGGCCATCAACGCCACCGCGGTCGACACCGAGCCGGACATGGGCCCCTTCGAGATCGCCCCCGGCACCCAGTGGGACGACGACGAGTCGTTCAACCACGGCATGTTCCCGCCGAAGACCTGGTACCCCCGCTTCGAGGAGCGCGCGGTCCGCAAGTTCCCCAAGCGCGGTGACATCTCCATCCGCTCGGCGCTGACCATCCACCGCGGCACCAAGAGCGAGTCGGACAAGCCGCGCCCGGTGCTGGTGCTCGGCGTCGACGCCCCCGGCGCCGGCAACGGCGACAAGCACGACATGGCCGTGACGAAGGCGTTCTGGGAGACGCTCCCGGAGTCGCTGAAGAAGCACCTGAAGTGCCCGGTGGTCGACGAGCTCACCCCGATCAGCCAGAAGCACGACATCGAGGGCCTGGTGATGGGCGAGGAGTGACCTCCCCGTCCTGAAACGCGCCAGGGGCGCAGGAGCCGGTCGGCTCCTGCGCCCCTGGCGCGTTCTGCTGGGTCAGACCTCGGCGGGCACCTCGGGCGCGGCGTGCGCGCCGCAGGTGCACACGCCCGGGTTGCGCGACGAGAGCACGAGCGACACCACGTGGGCGCGGTCGCGGGCGCCGAGCTTGCGGAGGATCGCCTTCACGTGCGACTTGACGGTGTCCTCGGAGATGAAGAGGTTCTTGCCGATCGCCCGGTTGGACTGGCCCTGGACGAGCTCCTCCAGGACGTCGGTCTCCCGGCGGGTCAGCGGCACGTCGGGGGTGAGCGGCTTGGGCGCGGGGGCGACCTCGCCCTCGACCCGGCGGATCTGCGGGTCGACCACGGTGCGGCCGGCGCGGGCGGCGAGCACGGCCCAGCCGAGCAGGGTGGCCGAGGTGTTCATCAGCAGGTAGCCGCGGACGCCGGCGGCCAGCGCCTCGTTGACCACGGCCGGGTCGTCGCTGGTGGCCAGCGCGACGATGGTGATCGTCGGGTAGCGGCGGCGCAGGTCGCGGCAGGCGTTGAGCGTGGCGGCCTGGCTGCCGTGCGCGCCGGAGCCGAGCTCGACGACGACGGCGTCCGGGCGGGCGGTCTCGGCCAGCGTCAGGGCGCGGCGCGGCTCGCCGGGGGCGCCGACGGCCTGCAGCCCGGCGGTCTCGTTGACCATGCCCAGCAGCCCGCGGCGCAGGACCGGCGCGTCGGCCAGGACCAGGACACGGGTGACCCCGCGCGGGGTGATCGTCGTGGGGATGGACACGGTCGGTTCTCCTCGGTGAGCTGGGATGACTCTCACGAGTTCCATCGACCGGGTGAACCAGGTGCTTGA
This sequence comes from Modestobacter sp. NPDC049651, assembly GCF_040659695.1. Classification (NCBI taxonomy): domain Bacteria; kingdom Bacillati; phylum Actinomycetota; class Actinomycetes; order Geodermatophilales; family Geodermatophilaceae; genus Modestobacter; species Modestobacter sp. NPDC049651. The sequence continues at coordinate 63,847 of NZ_JBFAOG010000020.1, read as the reverse complement.
GCACTTGTTCTGCGTGACCGCGACGGACGCGCTCACGGAGGTGCCCCCGGCAGGATTCGAACCTGCGACACACGGTTTAGGAAACCGATGCTCTATCCCCTGAGCTACGGGGGCGGCACAGCGGCGCCGGCGGGCCGGCGCGGCCCTCATCCTGGCACGCCCGCCGCGGCCGCCCCGTCCGGGTGCGACGCGCGCGGCACGCCGAGGCAGGGAACATCGTCACGGCGCGGCACGTCGTAACCACCGAGCGGCATGGTTGCCGAGCGACTACTTTGTCCCGACACACAGGAGCACCGGCAACGGCGCCGGGCTGCAGGAGGTGGACAGGAACGATGAGCATCACGGTGGTGGACGTCCCGGAGCGCAAGCGCTTCGAGATCAAGGACGACGACGTGCTGATCGGTCTCGCGAGCTACCACGTCGAGAACGGCACCATGACGTTGCCGCACACCGAGATCGACCCGGCCCGCGGCGGCCAGGGCCTCGGGACGACGCTGGTGCGCGAGGTCCTCGCCGCGGCCCGCGAGCGCGACCTGCACGTGCTCCCCTACTGCTCGTTCGTCCGCCACTACCTGCACGAGCACCCCGCCGACCTGGACCTCGTCGCCGCGGACGACCGCCCCACGTTCGGGCTGGCCACCGCCGACCACTGAGTCGCGCTGCGGACGGCGCCCCGGCTGCCTACGGTCGGTCGGGTGCCCACCGCACTCCTCTGGTTCCGCCGAGACCTCCGGCTGACCGACCACCCCGCCCTGCTCGCGGCGATCGAGGCCGCCGGCCCGGACGGCGACGTCCTGCCGGTCTTCGTCTTCGACCAACGGCTCTACGCCCCGTCCGGTGAGCCGCGCCGGGCGTTCCTGCTCGACTGCCTGGCCGACCTGCGCGAGCAGACCGGCGGCGCGCTGGTGCTCCGCTCCGGCGACCCGGCGCAGGTCCTGCCCGCGCTCGCCGCCGAGGTGGGCGCCACCAGCGTGCACGTGACCGCGGACGCCGGGCCGTACGGCCGCCGCCGCGACACCGCCGTCGAGCGCGCCCTCGGTGACGTCGCCCTCGTGCGCACCGGCTCGCCGTACGCGGTCGCCCCCGGCCGGGTGGTCAAGCGCGACGGCACCCCGTTCTCGGTGTTCTCCCCGTTCGCCCGGGCCTGGCGGGAGCACGGCTGGCACGAGCCGGCGCCCCGCCCCGACGGCGTCCGCTGGACGACCGGCGTCCGCTCCGACGACCCGCCGCCGCACCCCGACCTGGACGGCGTCCAGCTGCCCCCGGCCGGGGAGGCCGCCGCCCGCGCGGCCTGGGGGCGGTTCCGCGACGAGCGGCTGACCGGCTACGACGAGGGCCGGAACCTGCCCGCCACGGCCGGGACGAGCCGGATGTCGGCCTACCTCAAGTACGGCTGCATCCACCCTCGCACGCTGCTGGCCGACCTCGCCGGCGAGGAGAGCGAGTCGGCCGAGCGCTACACGAGCGAGCTGGCCTGGCGGGACTTCTACGCCGACGTGCTGTGGCACCGCCCCGAGTCGGCGCGCGAGTACCTGAAGCCGGAGCTGCAGGCGCTCGGCTACGACAGCGGCCCGCACGCCGACGAGCTCGTCGCCGCGTGGAAGGCCGGCCGCACCGGCTACCCGATCGTCGACGCCGGGATGCGGCAGCTGCTCGGCGAGGCCTACGTGCACAACCGGGTGCGGATGATCGTCGCCTCGTTCCTGGTCAAGGACCTGCACCAGGAGTGGACGCTCGGCGCGAAGTACTTCATGGAGCACCTCGTCGACGGCGACCTGGCGAGCAACAACCACGGCTGGCAGTGGGTCGCCGGCACCGGCACCGACGCGTCGCCGTTCTACCGGGTCTTCAACCCGGTCACCCAGGGCAAGAAGTTCGACCCGGACGGCGAGTACGTGAAGCGCTGGGTGCCCGAGCTGCGCGACCTCGACCCGAAGTACGTCCACGAACCCTGGACGGCGCCCGGCGGCATCCCGGCCGGCTACCCGGCACCGGTCGTCGACCACGCCCACGAGCGCCAGGTCGCCCTCGACCGCCTCGCCGCCCTCCGCCGCTGACCACGCCGGCCGCTTTCGGCGCCGAAAGCGGGGCCACTTTCGGCGCCGGAAGTGGGGACGGCGTCAGCCGCGGGTGCGGATCCAGTCGGGCAGCAGGCCGCTGTCGAGCACCTGGGCGCGCAGCGGCGCGGCCAGCTCCAGCAGCCGCCGGCTGCCCGCCTCGCCCAGGTGCGCCCAGCCCTCGACGGCGAGCGCGTCGGTGGTCTCCTCGACCTGGCGGCGCAGCTCCGCACCCGCCGCGGTGAGCCCGTCGTCGTCCACCAGTCCGCGGTCGCGGCAGCGCGCGACGCCGGCGGCCCACTCGTCGTCGGTCCAGCCGCGGGTGGTGCGCACGAACTCCAGCGACCCGGACGCCAGCCCGCCGGTGACCAGCGACTCCACCGGGTCGAGCCCGGCGGCCATCAGCGCGCCCACGTGCCCGTCGCCGCGGTGCTCGCGCAGCAGCAGGGCGGCGTGCCAGAGCTGCAGCAGCGGGTCCTCGGGCCAGTCGGCGTGCGACCACGCCGCGTACAGCGGGCGCCCGGCGGCGCTCAGCCCCGCGGTCGCCGTCCGGGCCAGCTCGACGGCCTCGGTCACGTCGGCGTCGCCGAGCACCCGGTGCAGCGCCGTCCGGACGCCGTCGGCGCGGGCCGCCGCCCAGGCCGCCGGATCCGCCGCCGCCCACACCCGGGGCACCACCCGCTCGACCAGCGCCGGGGAGAACACGTAGAAGGTCGCCACCACCGGGGCCGGGCCGACCGGGCCGAGCGCCGAGGCGCGGGCGGCGAAGTAGCCGGCGCGGGCGCCGCGGACGTTCATCGCGTCGTACGCCTGCTGCACCTCGGGGGCGAAGAAGGCCACCACGTGCAGCGTCTCGAGCGATCCCCACGCAGCGCGGGCCAGCCGCGGTGTCACCTCGGTCACGGGGCCCATCGTGGCGGACGGCGTCCGGGCAGGTGAAGCTGGTGCGCGTGATCGCCGATGCCTGAGGGCCACACCCTGTTCCGGCTGGCCCGCGAGCAGCACGCCGCCTTCGCCGGGCGGGAGGTGCACGTGACCAGCCCGCAGGGGCGGTTCGCCGGTCAGGCCGAGCTGCTCGACGGCCGGGTGCTCGACGAGGTCACCTCCTACGGCAAGCACCTGTTCGCCGCCTTCGGCCCGGACGTCGTCCACGTGCACCTGGGGCTGTACGGGAAGTTCACCTCCGGCACCGGCCTGCCCCCGGAGCCGCGCGGTGCCCTGCGGATGCGCTGGGAGGGGCCCGGTGAGGACGGCGCGGGGGTGTGGACCGACCTGCGCGGCGCCACCGCCTGCGACCTGATCACCGACGGCGAGGTGCAGTTCATCCTCGACCGGCTGGGCCCGGACCCGCTGCGCCGGCGCTCCGACCCGGCCAAGGCGTTCGCCCGGATCTCCCGCAGCAAGGTGCCGATCGGCGCGCTGCTGATGGACCAGTCGGTGCTCGCCGGCGTCGGCAACGTCTACCGGGCGGAGATCCTCTTCCGGCAGCGGATGAGCCCGTTCCGGCCCGGACGGGACGTCGGCGCGGACGCGTGGGCGGCGATGTGGGCCGACCTGGTCGTGCTGATGAAGGCCGGCGTGAAGGCGGGGCGGATCGTCACCACCGAGCGCGCCGACCGGGAGCGGCAGCGGGGTCCGGCACTGCGCGAGGACGCGCACTACGTCTACCGGCGCACCGGGCTCCCCTGCCGGATCTGCGGCACCGAGATCCGCACCGAGGTCATGGTCGGCCGCAACCTCTTCTGGTGCCCCACCTGCCAGGCCGTCTGATGCGGAGTGGAGTCCCAGCGCATCACTTTCCGAGCGCTGGGACTCCACTAGACGTGCGGGCGCCAGTCGTCGGGTGGGTCCTCCCCGACCCGGCCGTCGACGGCCTCGCGGATCAGGTCGGCGTGCCCGGTGTGCCGGCCGTACTCCTCGACCAGGTCGTGCAGCAGCCGGCGCAGGCTGATCCGCTGACCGCCGGGCCAGCCGGTGTGCACGAGCTGGTCCAGCCCGCCGTCGGCCAGCGCGGCGGAGAACCGCGCCCGGGACCGCGCGACCGCGTCGTCCCACCGCGCGTACAGCTCCGCGGGGGTGCCCTCGCCGGCGAACGTCTCCCGCCAGCCCTCGGCGGTGTCCCAGCGGCTGGGGTCCCAGCCGCCGCCGATCCGCGCCCCGCTGAGCCGGTGGGTGGAGTACAGCTCCTCGACCGCCGCCAGGTGGGTGAGCAGGCCGCCGAGGGTCATCGTCGAGGCACCGATCCGCACCCGGAGCCCGGCGGCGTCCAGGCCGTCGGCCTTCCAGCGGAACGTGGCGCGCAGCCGGTCCAGCGAGCCGAGCAGGTGCTCGGCCTCGCTGCCCGCGAACGGCGGTTCCCAGGGCGGGGCGTCGGTCATGCCGCCACCCTGCCCCGCATCACCCACCAGGCAAAGGAAGCTCTGCACCCGGTTTCGGCGCCGAAACCGGGTGCAGAGCTTCCTTTGCCTCGGGCGGGGAGCTCAGATGGCGCCCTTGTCCGGGTCGCCGGCCGGCAGCGGGCTGAGCACGCGGATGCCGAGCGGCTGGGCCAGGTGGTCGGAGATGGTCGCCATGAGCTGCCGCAGCGCCGGGCTCTGACCGTGCTGCTGCATCGCCTGCTCGTCGGCCCAGCGCTCGACGAAGACGAAGCCCTGCTCGTCCTCCTGCACCGAGTACCGCTCGCAGCCGGGCTCCTGGTGCACCTCCGGGACGGCGGCGAGCAGCGCCTCGCGGATGGCGTCCCGGGTGCCGGGCTTGGGGAAGACGGTGGCGACGATGACGAAGGACACGCAGCGCTCCTGACGACGGGGGCCCGGTCCGCGGGCCGGCTGGCCTGGCGGTGTCCGGGCGGCAGGACGACCATGCCAGATGTGGCCGACCCCACAGACCCCGGTTCCCGTCCGCTGCGGGTGGCGGTCGTGGGCGCCGGCCCCGCGGGCATCTACGCTGCCGACGCGCTCACCGCCCAGGACGACGTCCCGGTCGCGGTCGACCTGGTCGACCGGCTGCCCACGCCGTTCGGGCTGGTCCGGCACGGCATCGCCCCCGACCACACCAAGATGCGCGCGCTGCGCGGGACGCTGCACCACGTGCTCGACCACGAGCGGGTGCGGTTCGTCGGCAACGTCGAGGTGGGCCGCGACATCGGTCTGGCCGAGCTGCGGGCGTGCGTCGACGCGGTCGTCTACACCTACGGCGCGGCCGGTGACCGGCGGCTGGGCATCGACGGGGAGGAGCTGCCCGGCAGCCTCGCCGCCACCGACCTCGTCGCCTGGTACTGCGGCCACCCGGACGCCGACCGCGCCCGCGTCGAGGCCGCGCTGCGCACCGCCCGCGACGTCGTGGTGGTGGGCGTGGGCAACGTGGCGCTGGACGTCGCGCGGGTGCTGGCCCGCTCCCCCGCCGAGCTCGCCGGCACCGAGATGCCGCACCACGTGCTCGACGCGCTGGCCGCCGCGCCGGTCGAGCGGATCACCGTGCTCGGCCGGCGGGGCCCGGCGCAGGCCACCTTCACCACCCAGGAGCTGCGCGAGCTCGGACACCTCGCGGACGCCGCCGTGCTGGTCGACCCGGCCGACCTCACCGACCCCGGCGACGACGACCTCGCCGCCGAGGACCGGCACGTCGCGCGGAACCTCGCGGCGCTGCGCGAGTACGCCGAGCACCCGCGGGACGACGCCGCGGTGCGGTTGCGGCTGCGGTTCCACGCCCGGCCGGTGCGGCTGCTGGGCACCGACCGGGTCACCGGGGTGGAGGTGGAGCGGACGGCGGTCGACGCCGACGGGCGCGCGGTCGGCACCGGCGAGGTGGACGTCGTCCCGGCGGACCTGGTCGTGCGCTCGGTCGGCTACTCCGGGTCGGCGCTGCCGGGGCTGCCGCTGGACGGCGGGACGGTGCCGCACGAGGAGGGCCGGGTGCTGCGCGACGGGGTGGTCAGCCCCGGCGAGTACGTGGCCGGCTGGATCAAGCGCGGGCCCACCGGGGTGGTCGGCACGAACAAGCACGACGCCCGCGAGACGGTGGCCGCGCTGCTCGCCGACGCGGGAGCCGGCCGGCTGGTGCCGCACGTCCACGAGGGCGACTGGGTGGACCGGGTGCCGCAGCCGGTGCTGCTGGCCGACTGGCGGGCGATCGACGCCGCGGAGGTCGCGCTGGGTGCCCGGCACGGCCGCGCGCGCACCACGATCCACGACCGCGCGGGGCTGCTGGCCGCCGTCCGGGAGGCGGCCGCCCACCGGGAGGGCTGAACCCTGGACAATGGCAGCGTGACCACCGGAACGCAGGCCCCTGCCATCTCCTTCGCGCGCGGTGCCCCGTCGACCGACATCGTCGACGTCGAGGGCCTCAAGCAGGCCGCCGTCGCCGCGTTCGACGCCGACCCCGCGGGCGTCACCGGCTACGGCACCGCGGTCGGCTACGTGCCGCTGCGCCGCTGGATCGCCGAGAAGCACGGCGTCCCCATCGACCACGTGCTGGTCACCAACGGCTCGATGCAGGCCGACGCGTTCCTGTTCGACGAGCTGGTCTCCCCCGGCACGGCCGTGGTCACCGAGCGCCCCACCTACGACCGCACCCTGCTGGGGCTGCGCTCGCGCGGCGCCGACCTGCACCTGGTCACGCTCGAGGAGGACGGCGTCGCGGTCGACGAGATCGCCGCGCTGCTGGACCAGGGCGTGCGCCCGGCGTTCGCGCACATCATCCCGAACTTCCAGAACCCGGCGGGCTACACGCTGTCGCTGGCCAAGCGGCAGCGGCTGCTGGAGCTGGCCCGCGAGCACGACTTCCTGGTGTTCGAGGACGACCCGTACGTCGACATCCGGTTCAGCGGCGAGCCGCTGCCGCGGATGTTCGACCTGGACGGCGGGGCCGCGAGCGAGCACGTCGTCTACGCCTCGTCGTTCTCCAAGACCGTGTGCCCCGGCGCGCGGGTGGGCTACCTGGTCGGGCCGCCGGCGCTGATCGACCGGATCCGGGTGCGGGCCACCAACACCTACATCGCGCCGAGCATGCTGGCCCAGGCCACGGTGTTCCGGTTCGTCACCGGCGAGCGGTTCCCCTCCGCGCTGGAGACGGTGAAGAACGCGCTGGCCGAGCGGGTCGGCGCGCTGGACGAGGCGCTGCGCCGGCACCTGCCGCAGGCGACCTTCGTGCGCCCGGAGGGCGGCTACTTCCTGTGGGTCTCGCTGCCCGCCGGTGAGGGCCACGACGTCGCGACGATCACCGCCGAGGCCGCGAGCCGGGGCGTGGCCATCGTGCCGGGCACCGACTTCCTGCTCGAGGGCGGGGAGAACTCGTTCCGGCTGGCCTACTCGGCGGTGCAGACCGACCAGGTCGACGAGGGCGTCCGCCGGCTCGCCGAGGCGATCGAGGCCGCCCGCTCCTGAGCTCAGTGGAGTCCCAGCGCATCGTTTCCCGAGCGCTGGGACTCCACTGCCTCAGCCGGAGTTGCGCAGCGCCGTCGCGACGCCGTTGATCGCCAGCTGGATGCAGCGGCGCACCAGCTCGTCGTCGGGGCCGTCCCCGAAGTCGGCACGGCGGCGCCGGCGCAGCATCTCCACCTGCAGGTGGTGCAGCGGCTCCAGGTAGGGGAACCGGTTGCGGATCGACCGGGCCAGCGCCGGGTTGTCCGCGAGCAGGTGCTCGTCGCCGGTGACCGCCAGCAGCATCCGCACGGTGCGCTCGTGCTCGGCGACGACCTGGCCGAACACCCGCTCGCGCAGCTCCTCGTCGGGCACCAGCGAGGCGTAGCGGGCGGCCAGGTCCAGGTCGGTCTTGGCCAGCACCATGCCCATGTTCGACAGCACGGTGCGGAAGAACGGCCAGCGCGCGTGCAGGTCCTGCAGCACCTCCAGCCGGGACGGGTCCCCGCCGACCCACGACTCCAGCGCGGAGCCGGTGCCGTACCAGCCGGGCAGCATGATCCGCGTCTGCGACCAGCTGAACACCCACGGGATGGCCCGCAGGTCGGTGATCTTGTCCCCGGCCTTGCGGGACGGCGGGCGGCTGCCGATGTTCAGCTCGGCCAGCTCCCGGATGGGGGTGGCGGCGCGGAACCACTCGACGAAGCCCGGCGTCTCGTGCACCAGCGCGCTGTACGCCGCTCGGGCGCGGGCGGCGAGGTCGTCGAACAGGGCGTAGGTCTCCGCGGCGTCGTCCCCGAGCCCCTCGCTGTTGACCAGCGTCGACTCCAGGGTCGCCGCGACCAGCGCCTCGAGGTTGCGGCGGGCGAGGTCGGGCGTGGAGTACTTGGCCGCGATGACCTCGCCCTGCTCGGTGATCCGCAGCGCGCCCGCCACCGAGCCGGGCGGCTGGGCCTTGATGGCCTCGTAGCTGGGGCCGCCGCCGCGGCCGACCGTGCCGCCGCGGCCGTGGAACAGCCGCAGCCGGATGCCGTGCGCCTCGGCGACGTCGACCAGTGCCAGCTCGGCGCGGTACAGCGCCCAGTTGGCCGCCAGGTAGCCGCCGTCCTTGTTGCTGTCGGAGTAGCCGAGCATGACCTCCTGCAGCTCGCCCTTGCTGGTCACCAGCGCGCGGTACAGCGGCTGGGCCAGCATCGCCTCGAGCGTGCGGCCGGCGGCCTGCAGGTCGTCGATCGTCTCGAACAGCGGGGAGATGTTCACCGTGCTGGCCGGGCCGTCCGGGCCGTCGGGGTCGAGCAGGCCGACCTCCTTGAGCAGGACGGCGACCTCCAGCACGTCGCTCACCGACTCGCACATGCTGATCACGTAGTTCGGGATCGCGCGGGGGCCCAGCAGCCGCACCTGCTCGGCGGCGGCGACCAGCAGGTCCAGCTCGCCGCGGGCCAGCTCGGACAGCTCGGCGTCCGGGCGCACCAGCGGGCGGCGCAGCCGCAGCTCGCCGGTGAGCAGCTCGACCCGGGCGGCCTCGTCCAGCGCGGCGTAGTCGTCGCAGACGCCGGCCCAGGCCAGCAGCTCGGCGAGCACCTCCTCGTGCACCGAGGAGTTCTGCCGCATGTCCAGCCCGCACAGGTGGAAGCCGAACACCTCGACCGCGTCCCGCAGCCGGGCCAGCCGGTCGTCGGCGAGCGCGCCGGCGCCGTGGCTGCGCAGCGACGCGTCGACGGTGGCGAGGTCGGCGAGCAGCTCGTCGGGCGTGCCGTAGGCGGGCAGGACGGCGTCCGGCTGCTCCCCCGGCACGTGCCCGAGCACCCGCAGGGCGGTGGCCGCGAGCCGCCGGTAGATGCCGCGCAGCGCCCGCCGGTAGGGCTCGTCGGCGCGGAACGGTGAGTCGTCCTGCGCGGAGTCGGCCAGCGCGTACAGCTCCGCGGTCGGCCGCACCAGCCGGTCGGACATCGACAGCTCGTCGCCCAGGCAGACCAGCTCGGCCAGGTGGTGGCCCAGCGCCGTCTCCGCCTGCCGGGTGGTGGCCCGGCGGACGGCGTCGGCGGTGACGAACGGGTTGCCGTCGCGGTCGCCGCCGATCCACGAGCCGGGCTGCAGCATCGGGGTGGGCAGCAGGTCGGCGTCCGGCCAGCGCTTCCGCAGCGCCCGGCGCAGCTGCGTGTTGATCTCGGGGACGACCTCGAACAGCGAGAGGTCGTAGTAGCGCAGCGCCTCGTCGATCTCGTCGGCCAGCCGCAGCCGGGACAGCCGGAGCAGCGCCGTCTGCCAGAGGGTGAGGACCTCCCGCCAGAGGTGCGCCGACCAGGCCGGGTCCTCGTCCTCGCGCCGCCGCATGAGCTCGCTGACCGCCCGCTGCACCTGCGAGATGGTGCGGCGGCGGGTCTCGGTGGGGTGCGCCGTGACCACCGGGACGACGAGCGCCCCGGACAGCTCGCGGGCCACCGTCGCGCCGTCCAGGTGGGCGTCGTCCAGCAGCTCGAGGGTGGCCGCGAGGCTGCCCTGCTGCGGCGGCGAGCCCTCCCGGCGGTGGAACCGGCGGCGCCGCTCGTGGTGGACGTCCTCGGCGATGTTGGCCAGCAGCGAGAAGTGGCTGAAGGCCCGCACGACGTGGTTGGCCGACCGGGGGTCCAGGGCGGCGAGCCGGTCGGCCAGGTGCTGGCGCTCGGCCTGCGAGCGGCGGACCTCGAACGCCTCGACGCGGGTGGACTCGACCAGCTCGAGCACCTCGGGGCCGGCCTGCTCGGCGATCACCTCGCCCAGGACCCGGCCCAGCAGGCGGATGTCGTCGCGCAGCTGCGCGTCGTCGGTGCGGTCGTCGGGCTGGTCGGGACCCCCCGGTCGGCGGAGGTCGGCGACGTCGACGGTGGCTTCGGACACACGAGGAGTATCCGGGGGGCGTGTGTCGGACAAATGACGGGGGAGGCCGGAACGGGGACGACCCCGGCGACCGGCCTCTGCAGGGCGGTCGCCGGGGTCGCCGGCTGGTGCGGTGGATCAGGCGTTGCGGCGCCGGCGGGTGATCAGCATGAGCACCCCGCCGCCGACCAGGGCGACGAGCCCGAGGCCGGCCGGGACGAGCACCGGGGCGCCGGTGTAGGCGAGACCCGTGCCGTTGCCGGCGGTGGCCGTCGTTGCGCCGGTCGCTGCGGCACCGGCCGGGGCAGCACCGCCCTGGCTGCTGCCGCCGCCCGGGGCGCCGGCGGGAGCGGCCCCGTCGACCGCGACGTCCATCCGGAGGAACCGCTCGCTGCCGTCCGGCGCGAACCCGGACGCGACCAGCGAGTGCGTGCCGGCCTCGAGACCCGCCGGCACCTCGACGAGCGCGGAGAAGTCACCGTTCGCGTCGGTGCGCACCGTGGCCAGCACCTGCGGGCTGGAGTAGATGACGACCGTCGCGATGGAGTTCGGCTGGAACCCCGTGCCGATCACGGTGATCCGCTGCCCCGGGGCGGCGGTGGTGATCGTGCCGCGGTCGGTGGTCAGGGTCAGCGCGGTGGGCGGGGCGGCGGCCGGGACGCGGGGCACGGTGTCGACCGTGGGGGTCGGCTGCCCGGTGCCCGGCCCCGGCTGCGGGGACGGCTCATCGGTGCCCGGGTCGTCGGTGCCCGGGGTGTCCGGGGTGCCGGTGTCCGGGGTGCCCGTGCCGGGCGTACCGGTGCCCGGGGTGTCCGTGCCGGGGGTGCCCGTGCCGGGGGTGTCCGGGGTGCCCGTGCCGGGCGTACCGGTGCCCGGGTTGTCGGTGTCCGGGGTGTCCGTGTCAGGGATGTCGGTGCCCGGGTCGCTGGGGCCAGGGGTGCCCGTACCGGGGGTGCCCGTGCCCGGGGTGCCCGAGTCCGGGATGTCCGTGCCGGCGTGCGGATCGGTGTCCGCGGTGGCCACCTCGACCGCGCCCAGGTCGGTGCGGGCGGTCAGGGCGCCGGTCCAGCTCCGCTGGACGCGGGCTGCGTAGTTCTGGTCGAAGGGCACCGCGTAGGGGGCGTCGGCGTAGTCCGGGTCACCGGCGTCGATGACCACGCTGTCCGCCGCGGGCTTCGCGGAGAAGATCCCGTGGACGGGGTCCACCTCGGCCAGCTCGGGGTCGACGCCGTAGAGCACGGTCGACGACCCCGCCGCGTCCTCGGGCGCCCGGCCCACGAGCGACCACGCCACCGCGGTGCCGTCCAGCGGCAGGTCGAGGTCGTCGGTGGCGACGTCGGCCGTCGTCCTGGTGCCGGTGAAGATCGAGTTGGTCACCCGGGCCTGCCCAGGGCCGGACCACGAGAGCCCGACGGCGCCGGTGTTGGCGGCGAGCGTGACGTGGTCGAGCTGCGCGTCGACCGTGGTCGGATCGGTGTCACCGGCCACCAGGACGACCGGGCCGGCGCCCGCGTCGTTGCCGGCGATCGTGCTGTTGTCCACGCTCAGCCGGCCGCCCGCGGTGCGCAGCGCGGCACCTTCGGCGGTCGCCCCGTCGATGCCCTCGTTGCCCTCGAAGAGCGACCCCGACACGTGGACGTCCGTCGGGCCGGCGAAGTCGGCGCCGGCGCCGGCCGGCGCGGTGTTGCCGCTCCACCAGGCGGCCAGGTCGACGTCGAGCGGCGGGGGGTTCGTGGCGGCCTGGACGGCGATGCCACCGCCGGAGACGCCCGCCGAGTTCTGGCGGAAGTCCGCCGAGCCGTCGAAGCCGCTGTTCAGCTGCTGGCCCTCGACGAGGACACCGCCACCCCTGCCCTGGGTGGCGTTGCCCGTCATCGAGCCCTCGAAGGTCGTGTCGGTGTCGACGACGTGCAGCCCGCCGCCACCCACGGTGGCGGTGTTGCCGTTGAGGTAGGAGTGCTCGAACGAGAGCGTCGCGGGCCCGGACGTGGTGCCGACGGCGAGACCGCCGCCCTTGCCGGTCGCCTGGTTCTCCTGGAACGTCGCCGCGATGACCATGCCGCCGCGGGGCAGCCGGGCGCCACCGCCGTCGCCGCCGGCGACGTTGTGCGCCAGGGTCGTGTCGTCGGTGATGAAGGCCGGGGAGTCGGCCCACACCCCGCCGCCGTCCCGGCCTGCGTCGTTGCCCTCGACGACCGCCCAGGACCCGATGTAGGCCTGCCCGCCCGTGACCCAGACGCCGCCGCCGTCCCGGCCGGCGTGCCCGCCGCGCACCGTCGTGCTGCTGAGGGTCAGGTTCGTGTTGACGGCGCGGACGACGCCGCCGTCCCCGCTGGTCGTGCCGTTGAGCAGCGTCAGCCCGACGATGCGCACCTTGATGGGGGCATCGGCCGGGCCGGTGGTGTTCAGCACCCGGTCGCGCCCCTCGACGTCCAGCGTGACGCCATCGGGGTTGCCGGCCGACAGGGTGACGTCGTCGGTGATCGACAGGGCGTGGAGCAGGTGCACCGTGCCGGTCAGCTCGCCGTCGAAGAGGACCGTGTCCTCACCGGCCGTGCTGTTGGCCTGGGCCAGCGCGTCGCGCAGCGACCCGGGACCGCTGTCGTCGAGGTTGGTCACCACGATGTCACCGGCCGCCGCCGCGGGACCGGCCAGCGCGACCGCGCCGACCGAGGCGACGGCCAGCGCCGATGCACCCGCGAGCGCCTGGCCGAGCCGCCGGCAGACCGTCCGCCGCGCTCCTCCGCGAGCCGCCGCCCGGCGGTCCGCCCTGTTCCCTGTCATGTCGTGCTCGCCCCGCTCGTCGTCCGGTCCCGCTCTCGGGGACTCACGTGGAAAGGTTTGTATCGGGCGAGACTTGTGCTGTGCGGCGGGTTTGCGCCACATGTGTTGCCAAGGCTGCGTCCAGGCCTCGTCGGCGGTGGAGTGGCGACTCCCCACCCTCCCCTCCCGCCCCACGCGCCACGGGCGGCACACCGGCCCCGGAACGCCGACGACCCCGGCGACCTGCCCCGAGGGGCGGTCGCCGGGGTCGCCGGCTGGTGCGGTGGATCAGGCGTTGCGACGCCGGCGGGTGACCAGCATGAGCACCCCGCCGCCGACCAGGGCGACGAGCCCGAGGCCGGCCGGGACGAGCACCGGGGCGCCGGTGTAGGCCAGGCCCTTCCCGTCCGTGCCGGCGGCCGTGCCGGCGGCCGTGCCGGTGGTGCCCGTGGCCGTCGACTGCACGTCACCCGCGGCGGCCACCGTCACGTTCATCCGCATGAAGCGCTCGGTGCCGTCCGGGGCGACGCCCGAGGCCACCAGCGAGTGCTGGCCCGCGGCCAGCGTGGCCGGCACCTCGACCTCCTTGCTGAAGTTGCCGTCCTTGTCGGTCGTCGCCGTACCCAGGACCTGCGGCTCGGAGTAGATGACGATCGTGGCGGTCGAGTAGGGCAGGAAGCCGGTGCCGATGACGGTCAGCTTGGCACCCGGGGTGGTGGCGCTGATCTGGCCCTTGTCCGTGGTCAGGGTCAGCGGCGCGTCCGGCACCTCGGCCGGCACGACGGGCGCGGCGGCCGCGGCCTGGGTGGACGCCGACGCGCCCGGACCGGCGACCTTGCCGGCCGAGACCGCGACGACGGTGGCCGTGTACTTCTCACCGGCGACTGCACCGAAGCGGACCGACAGGTCCGTGGTCGACAGCGTCTGCCCGGTCGGCAGCAGCGTGACCTCGTAGTGGTCGACCTTCCCGCCGCTCGCGGGGGCCTTCCAGGAGATGAGCACCGAGGAGCGCTCGGCCGTCGCGGAGACGCCGGTGGGCGCACCCGGGACGGTCGCGTCGACGTCCGTGCCGCCGTTGTCCGGGACGGTGGTGACCGGCGGGTTCGTCGGCAGCTGGGGCTCCGGGTTCGTGGGCTGCTGCGGGTTCGTGGGCTGCTGCGGCTCCGGGTTCGTGGGCTGCTGCGGCTCCGGGTTCGTGATGACGACCGCCTCGGCGACGGTGACGTGCTCGACGTTGCTGGCCGGGCTGGCCACGCCGTCGCTGTAGGCCTGGACCGCGATGTCGTAGGTCTGGCCGCCCTGGAGCGTCTTCACGGTGGCGGTCAGGTTCGCCGTCTCCGGGTCCTCGAGGGTCGCGAGGGTGGTCCACGGACCGGCGGCACCGTTGGTGCTCACCTTGTAGGTGTCGACCGGCAGGCCCTGGACGGCCGCGCCCGGGACGATGACGAGGTCGACCTCACCCGGGGTGGCCGAGGTCGCCGAGCTCAGCGTCGGCGCCGACGGGGTGGTCGGGTTCGTCGGCGTGTCGGGCGTGACGACGATGGGCCCGCAGGTGGTGAACGTCGCCCGGACGTAGCCCTGACCGCTGTAGTCGTTGTTCGTCCCGTTCGTCTGGCTGCTGGCGTCGGGGAAGACCTCGCTGTCGATGTAGTTCGCGCCGCCGCCACCGCCGGCGCCGCCGCCGACGGTCGCCTGGCCGGAGGGCACGGCCCCGCTCGCGCCGCCACCGCCACCCAGGTAGCCGCCGCCACCACCACCGGCGTACTCCGCGGCCTTGCCGCCGAGGGCGCCGGCACCGGACTCACCGTTCAGCTCCGGGTCGGCCTCGACGGCGGTGGAGGTCCCACCCGCGCCGGCCTGCTGCAGGCTGCCGCCGTGGCCGCCGGTCGCCGCGAAGGACTGCGGCAGGTTGCCACCGTCCGACCCGTCACCGTCGTTGCCACCGCCGGCGCCACCGAGGGCGTCGGTCGACGTGACGACGACACCGCTGCCGGTGCTCCCGCCACCGCCGGAACCACCGCCGCCGCCCGCGATGAGGACCGGGTAGGCGCTGAGGGTGTCGCCCAGGCGGACCACGGAGGCACCACCACCGCCGGAACCACCGTTCGGCGCGCCACCGCCCGAGGGCTGGGTGCCGCTGGTGCCACCCGCGGCGCCACCGAAGGAGAAGTCACCACCGGTCGACCCGGCCTGCAGGAAGAAGTGCTGGCCGGGCTGGACCGACATGGAGGCCTTGACGAGGCCCCCGAAGCCACCCGCGGTCGCTACGCCGTCGGAGTTGCGCCCCTGACCGCCGAGACCGCCCTGCAGCGTCCAGTCGATCGAGCAGACGTTGTCCGGCACCTGCCACGCCACGTCACCCTCGACGGCCGTCCAGGTCATCTGGTCGCCGTCGACGATCGGCCCCTGGGCGCTGGCCGTGCCGGGCAGCAGGATGCCGCCGCCCAGGCTCAACGACAGGCCGACCGCTCCGGCGGCGAGCGCGCGGTACGTCCGCCGGCGCTCGTTGTGCTCCGAACTCATGGTTCCCCTCACGGGTTCTGCGCGCGCTCCCCGTGTGCGCGGCGACTGCCCGCATTCCTAGTGGCCGACTCAGCCGGTCCACAGCGGTGAAACATGCAATACCTGCCAAAGCGGTGCCGGAACGGTGGCGGGCCTTCGGCGATCTCGCACCAGGGGAAACACCGGGCCCACCAGGCCCACCAGTCCCGGAAGCCCACCTCAGGAGCGCCACCCGTCCCACTGGCCCCACTGCGCCGCCGACCGGCCGATCCGCGACGATGCCGGGGTGATCCGACTGACTGCGCAGCCCGCGTCCCCCTCCCCCGCGTGGCACGGCGAGGGGCCCGTCTGGGACGCCGAGCACGACCGGCTGCTGTGGGTGGACATCACCGGCGGGATGGTGCACACCGGCACGGTCTCCGGCGACGACGTCGTCGAGCAGGCCGCCCGGCGCGCGGGCGGCACGGTCGGGTTCGTCGTCCCGGTGGCCGGCGGTGGCTGGCTGACCGGCGCGGACGGCGGGTTCACCCACCTGCCGGCCGACGGACCCGCGGAGACGTTGGTCGAGCTGACCGGGGAGGGTGGCACGGAGGAGTCCGGCGGCACCCGGATGAACGACGGCGGCTGCGACCGGGCCGGCCGGCTGTACGGCGGCACGATGGCGTTCGACGAGCGGCCGGGCGCCAGCACGCTCTACCGGGTCGACCTCGACGGCACGGTGACCACGGTGTTCGACGGGCTGACCATCTCCAACGGCATCGGCTGGTCGCCCGACGACCGCACGATGTACCTGTCCGACTCCGGCAACGCGGTGGTCTGGGCGATGGACTACGACCTGGACACCGGCCGGGTCGGCGAGCGGCGCGACTTCCGCACCTTCGACGGCCCGCCGGCCGACGGGCTCACCGTCGACGACGAGGGTTGCGTGTGGACGGCGCACTGGAGCGGCGGCATGGTGCAGCGCTGGTCGCCGGACGGCGAGCTGCTGGCGCGGGTCGACGTCCCGACCGACAACACGTCCAGCTGCGCGTTCGCCGGCGCCGACCGCGGGCTGCTGGTGATCAGCACGAGCAACCACAACCTGCCGCACGAGTTGCGGTCGGAGCAGGTGGACGCCGGGCGGTTGTTCACCGTGCGGCCCGGCGTCACCGGCCCGGCGGCGTTCCCCTACCGCGGCCCCCTCACCCGCCTCCGCCAGCGTTGACCAGGTGACCTGATCAACGGGCGTCCCCCCGCACCGACGCTGATGCGGGGGGACGCCGTCCGGTGCAGGGGGACGCGGTCAGCCGCGCTCGGCCGCCAACGCCTCGCGGAGCTTGACCCGGCCGCCGGTGCGCAGCAGCGCGCCGGAGTAGACGCGCCCGCCGATCCGGATGACCGCGGTGATCGCAGCCAGCATGAGGAGTGCGGCGATGCCGACCTCCCACCACTCGGCCTCCCCCGCGGACTGCCGCACCGGCATGACCATCGGTGACAGCCCCGGGATGAACGAGGTCACCGTCGCGAGCGACCCGCCGGGGTTCTGCGCGGCCTGGATCGAGATGACGAACCCGACCACCAGCACCAGCGACGCCGGGGTGATCACGTTGCCGAGGTCCTCCTGCCGGCTGACCAGCGACGCGGCGGCGGCGAACACCGCGGCGTAGAACGCGTAGCCGACCAGGAACCAGAGGACGACGGTGACCACCGGGCCGATGACGTCACCGGGCACGTCGACGACGTCGAACGACAGCGCCCCGACCACGCCGATCACCGCGACCAGCAGGATCTGCGCCAGCCCGAGCACCCCGAGGCCGATGATCTTGCCGGCCAGCAGCTGCCACGGCCGCATGGTCGCCAGCAGCAGCTCGACCACCCGGCTGGACTTCTCCTCCACCACGCCCTGGGCCACGAACTGCCCGAACAGGATGATCAGGCTGTAGAGGACGACGACGCCGACCAGCGCCACGATCGTCGCCTGCAGGTGGTCCTCGGCGTCGGCGTCCAGGGTGACCAGGTCGACCCGCGGCGCGGGCTGCAGCTGCACGCCGGCCGCGTCGAGCTGGCTGGTCATCGACAGGTTCGCCAGCGCGCCCTGGACCAGGTCGCGGGTGTCCTCGCCGCCGCTCTCGACGAGCAGCTCGGGCCGCTCGCCGGCGGGGCTCAGCAGTGCGCCGTCGACGTCCTCGTCGGCGACCGCGGCGCGCGCGGCCGCCTCGTCGTCGAACGGGACGACGGTGACGTCGGTGCCGAGCAGCTGCCCCTGCGCGACCAGCGCCTGCTCGGTCTGCGGGCTCCCGCCGACGACGCCCACCTTGGTCTCGTCGCCGCCGCTGTTGATCGCCACCTGGAACACGAGCATGCCGACGATGAGCAGGATCAGGACACCGGAGCTGACCAGGAAGCCCTTGTCGCGGACGCGGGTGCTCACCTCGCGGCCGGCGACCAGCCGCACCAGCTGGGCCGACGACAGCGGCCGGGTCCCGCCCGGGGCGCTCACGCCGCCACCGCCGGGGTGGCCGTGACGGCCTCGCGGAAGAGCTCGACGAGCGTGGGTTCCCGCCAGGCGAAGTGGCTCACCCGGCCGGTGGCCAGCGCCGCCTTGAGCACCAGCTGGTCGTCGGTGCCGGGCTCGAGGTCGAGCACGGTGTCGCCGCGCTGCTCGGACACGGTGCGGACACCGGGCACGTCGGCGGCCCAGCCCGGAGCGGCGTCGGGGACGACGACCCGCAGCTGGCGGCGGCCCTCGGCGGCCCGCAGCTCGTCCACCGTGCCGCTGGCCACGATCCGGCCGCGGGCGAGGATGCCGACCGCGTCGCACAGCCGCTCGACCAGGTCCAGCTGGTGGCTGGAGAAGACGACCGGCACGCCGCGGCGCGCCTGGTCCAGCAGCGCCTCGGCGAGGGAGTCGACGCCGACCGGGTCGAGCCCGCTGAACGGCTCGTCGAGGATCAGGACGTCGGGCTCGCTGACCAGCGCGGCGGCCAGCTGGACGCGCTGCTGGTTGCCCAGCGACAGCTTCTCCACCTGGTCGTTGCGGCGCTCGGCGAGGCCGAGGCGCTCGGCCCACTGCTCGGCGGCGCGGGCGGCGGGCGCGGCGGCCATGCCGTGCAGCCGGGCGAAGTAGGTGAGCTGCTCGCCGACCTTCATCTTCGGGTAGAGCCCGCGCTCCTCCGGCATGTAGCCGACGCGGCGGCGGGTGCTCTCGTCGAGGCCGCGGCCGTTCCAGCGCACCTCCCCGGCGTCCGCCCGGGCCAGGCCCATGGCGATGCGCATGGTGGTGGTCTTGCCGGCGCCGTTGGAGCCGCAGAACCCGAACATCTGGCCGGGGGCGACGGCGAAGCTCACCCCCTCCAGCACCCGCTTGTCGCCGTAGGCCTTGACCAGCCCGTCGAACTCCAGCACGGTCCCTCCGGTGGGTCGTCGTCGCTTTCCAGTGCGGAAAGACTGGCGGATCACTTTCCGATTCGTCAAGTGACCACCGGGCGCGGCGCGCCGCTCCCCTGTGCACGCCCCGGGCTGCGGCTGTGTTCCCGCTGCGGTGTGATCGGGTCATGAGCAGCGAGAACACCCCGGCCAGGCCGCCCGCCGGCGTGGGGCTGGCCGGGCTGCGCGAGGCGGCAGCCGGCTGCCGCGCGTGCGAGCTGTGGGAGCCGGCGACCCAGACCGTCTTCGGCGAAGGTCCGGAGACCGCCCGCATCGTGTTCGTCGGCGAGCAGCCCGGCGACCAGGAGGACCGCCAGGGCGAGCCGTTCGTCGGCCCGGCGGGGCGGCTGCTGGACCGGGCGCTCGCCGACGCGGGCATCGACCGGCGCGACTCCTACGTGACCAACAGCGTCAAGCACTTCCGGTTCACGCCGACCCCGAAGCGGCGGATCCACCAGTCGCCGGGCGCCGAGCACCTGGCCGCCTGCCGGCCGTGGCTGGAGGCGGAGTTCGCCGTCCTGCAGCCGGAGGTGGTCGTCTGCCTGGGCGCGGTGGCCGCGAAGGCGCTGATCAGCCCGTCGTTCCGGATCACCCGCGAGCACGGGCAGCTGCTGCCCTGGACCCCGCCCGGCGCCGAGCCGCCCGCCGACGACGCGGACACCGACGAGGACGCCCCGCACCAGACCTGGGTCATCGCGACCACGCACCCCTCGGCGGTGCTGCGCACGCCCGACGAGGGCCGGCAGGCCGCCTACGACGCGCTGGTCGCCGACCTCAAGGTGGTCGCCACCGCCCTCGCCTGACGCTGGTGGAGTCCCAGCGCATCACTTCCCGAGCGCTGGGACTCCGCTCAACGCTCGGGTTCGGGGTGGCGGGCGCCGGCGGGCACCTGCGCGCCGTCGTCCAGCCGCGACTCCCGGCCGACCAGCGTGATGTCCCCGTCCCCGTCCCCGCCGACCGTGGCCCGTTCTCCGACGTCCACGTTGTCGTCCAGGACGGCGCGGACCACCGTCGCGCCGGACCGCACCCGGACGCCGGGCAGCAGCACCGAGTCGACGACGGTCGCGCCCTCCTCGACGACGACGCCCGGTGACAGCACCGACCCGCGCACCGTGCCGGCCACCCGGGTGCCCCCGGAGACGAGGCTGCCCTCGACCGTGGCGCCGTCCAGCACCCGGGCCGCGCTGTGCCGCCCGCCGCGGGTGTG
Organism: Modestobacter sp. NPDC049651; assembly: GCF_040659695.1. Taxonomy (NCBI): domain Bacteria; kingdom Bacillati; phylum Actinomycetota; class Actinomycetes; order Geodermatophilales; family Geodermatophilaceae; genus Modestobacter; species Modestobacter sp. NPDC049651. The sequence continues at coordinate 43,694 of NZ_JBFAOG010000020.1, read as the reverse complement.
CACCGGCCACGACAGCTCGTCCAGGTCGATCGGCGGCTCGGGCGACAGGAAGTCCCGGTGCGCCTGCCAGTACGACTCGACGGTGCCGACGTCCCGCCAGTAGCCGTCGAACCGGTGCGCACGGGCCTTGCCGTCCTTGGTCTGGGCGGGCAGCAGGTGCGTGCCGAGGTCCGCCAGGCCGTCCTCGCCGACCTCGCGGCTGAGCTGCTCGAGCCGGTCGAGGGTCGGCCCGGGTGAGAAGACGAACACCTCGTTGGTCGCGGTCGTCGTCGCCGGCTCGTCGGGCTTGTAGGCGTAGTCGGTGACCCGCTCGCCGTCGACCTGCACGATCCCGTACCGCGCGGCGTCGTCCGCGGCGACCTCGGTGGTGACCATGGTGACCTCGGCGTCCGAGGCCAGGTGCCCGTCGACGACCTCGCGGTAGTCGAGCTTGTAGACGGCGTCGGAGCTGACCACGACCAGCGCGTCCGGAGCGAACTCCCGGATCAGCTCGGCCTGCCGCCACAGCCCGTCGGCGGTGCCCTCGGTGAAGCCCTCGCGGTCGCCGCCGGCCTGGAAGGGCGGCAGCATCATCAGCCCGCCGGTGGTGCGGTCGAGGTCCCAGGGCCGGCCGTTGGCGAGGTGCTCGGTCAGCGACGCGGGCTGGTACTGCACCGACACCCAGACGTCGGCGATGCCGGAGTGCTCGCAGTTCGACAGCGGGAAGTCGATGAGCCGGTAGACGCCGGCGAACGGGACGGCCGGCTTGGCCCGGGTCTCGGTCAGCAGCTGCAGCCGGCCCCCCTGACCGCCGGCGAGCACGAGGACGAGGACCTTCGGGAGAGCCATCTCCCGCCGCTACCCGCCGTGCCCGGTCGCATGCGGCAACCGTCAGGCGGCGTCCTGGGCGGCGGCGGTCTGGGAGGCGCGGAAGGTGCGGAACGACGGCACCAGCACCGCGACCAGCAGCATCACCACCACGATCACGATGCCGCCGGACACCATCGTCGCCGGGATCGACACCGCCGCGGCCAGGCCACCGGCACGCAGGTCACCGAGCCGCGGCCCACCCGCGACCACGACGATGAACACGCCCTGCATGCGGCCGCGCATGTCGTCGGGCGCCGCGGTCTGCAGCATCGAGCTCCGCAGCACCGCGCTCACCAGGTCCGCAGCGCCGGCGACGGCGAGCCAGAACACCGCCCACCACAGCGACCCGGCCAGCCCGAACAGCCCGACGGCGACGCCCCACACGCAGATGGCGGCCAGCACGGCCACGCCCTGCCGGTCCAGCCGGGTCACCCAGCCCGACACCAGGCCCATCAGCAGGGCGCCGATCGAGACGCCGGCCGACAGCCAGCCCAGCGCGTTCGCCGAGTGCAGGAACGTCGTCTCGGCGAGCTCCGGGATCACCGCCCGCGGCCAGCCGAACATCATCGCGACGATGTCGACGACGAACGTCATCAGCAGCACCGGCTGGGTGCGCAGGAAGGCGAAGCCCTCCCCCACCCCGCGCAGCGCCGCGCCCAGCGACAGCGTGCCGTGCGCACCCTCCGGCTTGAGCGAGGGCAGCCCGCGCAGCAGCAGGACGGCGACGACGAAGCCGACCGCGTCGATGGCGTAGGTGATCGGCAGCCCACCGGCGTCGATGAGGAACCCGGCCAGCAGCGGCCCGACGATGACGCCGGCCTGCTGCACGGTCATGTTCAGCGCGTTCGCCGCCGGCACCTTCGCCGCCCCGACCAGCGCGGGGATCGCCGCGCTGCGGGTCGGTGAGTTGACCGCGGTGAGCGCCGACTCCAGCGCCGTCAGCACCCACAGCACCCACAGGTGCCCCCCGCCGGGCAGCAGCGACTGCACGAACAGCAGCAGGCTGGCCACCGCCGTCCCGCCGGAGGTGACCAGCATCAGCACCCGCCGGTCGACGGTGTCGGCGATCGCCCCGCCGAGCAGCCCGAAGACGATCAGCGGCACCAGCGCGACGATCGACGTCAGGCCGACCATCAGCGACGAGCCGGTCACCTGGAACACCTGGTACGGGACGACGACCAGCGTCATCTGCGTGCCGACGACGGTGATCGTCTGCCCGGTCCACAGCCGGCGGAACGCCCGCTCGCGCAGCGGCGAGGTGTCGATGGCGAACCGGCGCCGCTTGGGTGCCGCCGGCGGCGCCCCGATCGGCTCCCCGGTCGGGACGCCGACGTCGACGGGCACCGGCTCCGGCGTCTGCGGCGCGGTCACGGGGCGAGCCGCTGCACGACCCAGCCGCCGCCCTCCTCGTCGTCGCGGACGAACGCCAGCCGGTCGTGCAGGCGGTCGTGGCCGCCCTGCCAGAACTCCACGGTCTCCGGGACCACCCGGTACCCACCCCAGTTGGCCGGCCGGGGCAGCTTCTCGGTGGTCGTCTGCGCGTCCAGCTCCTCGACCCGGGTGCGCAGCAGCTCGCGGGAGTCGACCACCGTCGACTGGATGGACGCCGCGGCGGCCAGCTGCGAGCCGCGCGGGCGGGGATCCCACAGCGAGTCCGAGACCGCGTCGCCGGCCCGCTCGACGGTGCCGGTGATGCGCACCTGCCGCTGCATCGCGTGCCAGGGGAAGACCAGCGCCGCCCGCGGGTTCACCGCCAGCTGCGCACCCTTGGCCGAGGCGTAGTTGGTGCCGAACACGAAGCCGGTGACGTCGTACCCCTTCATCAGCACGATCCGCGCGTCCGGGGCGCCGTCGGCGTCGGCGGTGGCCACGACCATCGCGTTGGGCTCGGGCAGCTCGGCGGCGACGGCGTCGGCGAACCACCGGTCGAACTGCTCGACCCAGGTGGCGGCCAGGCCCTCTTCACCGAACCCCGCGTCGTCGTAGTCCCTGCGCATGCGGATCAGGTCGGGCACGCGGTCCATGCTGTCACCGCAGGTGGTCGCGCCGCGCAACCGCCCGGGCGGCCGGTGTGTGGTCCCGGTCACGCGGCCGCTCTCCGATGCCTCGGTCGTGGGCAGGACGGCCTAAGTTGTGCCTCGTCGAGCGCCGCCCGGCGTCCGGAGCACCGCGCGCAGAGGAGCATGCGAGATGGCCGACGACTTCATCCCCGGCCTGGAGGGCGTGGTCGCCTTCGAGACCACCATCGCCGAGCCGGACAAGGACGGCGGTGCGCTGCGCTACCGCGGCGTGGACATCGAGGACCTGGTCGGGCAGGTGACCTTCGGCAACGTCTGGGCGCTGCTGGTCGACGGGAAGTTCGGGCCCGGGCTGCCGCCGGCGGAGCCGTTCCCCATCCCGGTGCACACCGGTGACGTGCGGGTCGACGTGCAGGCCGCGCTGGCGATGCTCACCCCGATCTGGGGCTACCGCCCGCTGCTGGACATCGACGCCGAGGAGGCCCGCGACGAGCTCGCGCGGGCCGCGGTGATGGCGCTGTCCTACGTCGCGCAGTCCGCCCGCGGCATCGGTGTGCCGGCGGTGCCGCAGAAGCGGGTCGACGAGGCCGCCACGATCGTCGAGCGGTTCATGGTCCGCTGGCGGGGCGAGCCCGACCCGCGGCACGTCGCCGCCGTCGACGCCTACTGGACGTCGGCCGCCGAGCACGGCATGAACGCCTCCACCTTCACCGCCCGGGTGATCGCCTCCACCGGCGCGGACGTCGCGGCGTCGCTGTCCGGCGCGATCGGCGCGATGTCCGGTCCGCTGCACGGCGGTGCGCCCTCGCGGGTGCTGCACATGCTGGACGGTGTCGAGCAGACCGGCGACGCCCGCACGTACGTGAAGGACCTGCTGGACCGCAAGGAGCGGCTGATGGGCTTCGGCCACCGGGTGTACCGGGCCGAGGACCCGCGCGCCCGGGTGCTGCGCCGCACCGCCCAGGAGCTCGGCGCGCCCCGGTTCGAGGCCGCGCTGGCGCTGGAGCAGGCCGCACTCGCCGAGCTGCGCGAGCGGCGCCCCGACCGGCCGATCGAGACGAACGTGGAGTTCTGGGCGGCCGTCGTCCTGGACTTCGCCGAGGTGCCCAGCCACATGTTCACCTCGATGTTCACCTGCGCCCGCACCGCGGGCTGGTGCGCGCACATCCTGGAGCAGAAGAACACCGGCCGGCTGGTGCGCCCCTCGGCCCGCTACATCGGCCCGGCGCCCCGCAAGCCGCAGGACGTCGAGGGCTGGGACAGCATCTCGACCACCGCCATCCCCGCCTGAGGAGACGACGATGACGATCACCATCCCCGCCGACCTGCTGCCGAGGGACGGCCGGTTCGGCTGCGGGCCGTCCAAGGTCCGCCCCGAGGCGCTGCAGGCGCTGGCCACCGACGGGGCGGCGCTGATGGGCACCTCGCACCGCCAGGCCCCGGTGAAGAACCTGGTCAAGCGGGTCCGCGAAGGCCTCACCCAGCTGTTCGACCTGCCCGACGGCTACCAGGTGGTGCTCGGCAACGGCGGGTCGACCGCCTTCTGGGACGCCGCGGCGATCGGGCTGATCCGCCGGCAGAGCGCGCACGGCACCTACGGCGAGTTCTCCGCCAAGTTCGCCTCCGGGGTGGCCGACGCGCCGTTCCTGGACGAGCCGCTGGTGACCAGGGCCGAGCCCGGCTCACTGGCGCTGCCGCCGGCCGCCCCGGGGGTCGACGTCTACGCGTGGGCGCACAACGAGACCTCGACCGGCGTCATGGCGCCCGTCGTCCGCCCGGCCGGGGCGGACGACGACGCCCTGGTGGTCATCGACGCCACCTCCGGCGCCGGTGGCCTGCCGGTCGACGTGTCGCAGAGCGACGTCTACTACTTCGCGCCGCAGAAGTCCTTCGCCGCGGACGGCGGGCTGTGGATCGCGCTGATGTCGCCGGCCGCGCTGGAGCGGGTCGCCGAGATCAAGGCGACCGACCGCTGGATCCCCGGCTTCCTGGACCTGTCGATCGCCGTCGACAACAGCAGCAAGGACCAGACGTACAACACCCCCGCGGTGGCCACGCTGTTCCTGCTGGCCGACCAGATCGACTGGATGCTGGGGCTCGGCGGCCTGTCCGGGGCGGTCGCCCGCAGCCGGGAGTCCTCCAGCCGGCTCTACCGCTGGGCCGAGGACACCAAGTACACCCAGCCGTTCGTGAACCGGGTCGACGAGCGGTCGCTCGTCGTCGGCACGGTCGACTTCGACGACTCGGTGGACGCCGCGCTGGTGGCGAAGACGCTGCGGGCCAACGGCGTCGTGGACGTCGAGCCGTACCGCAAGCTCGGCCGCAACCAGCTGCGGGTGGGCATGTTCCCCGCCGTCGACCCGGACGACGTCAGCGCGCTGACCGCCTGCATCGACCACGTGGTCGGACAGCTGTAGATGAACAACCGGATTGCGCGCCATCTTCTGGTCGCGCGATCCGGTTGGGCGTGTGAGGGTCGACACAGGACCCGGGGAGCGGCCCCGGGAGCGACCTCGAGGAGCACCTGTGTCGGCAACACCACGACGGGTCGGTACCGCCATCGTCGGGCTCGGGGGCGCCGTGGCCACCACCGCGGTGGCCGGGCTGGAGCTGCTGCGGCTGGGGGTGGTGGGCGCCGACGGGCTCCCCCTCGCCGGGCTGCGGATCGACGACCTGCCGCTCGAGCAGGCCACCGGGATCGCCGGCTACGACCAGCTGGTCGTCGGCGGCTGGGACCTGGACGGGTCCGACCTCTACAAGGCCGCCGAGCAGCACGGCGTGCTCGACGCCCACCAGCTCGCGCAGGCCGAGCCCCTCCTGTCGACCCTCACCCCCTGGCCCGCCGCCGGCGACGCCGACTTCTGCCGCAACGTGACCGGCGGCAACGTCGTGCTCGCCGAGGGCCGCCGCGCCCAGGTGGACGCCGTCCGCGCCGACCTGCGCCGGTTCCGCGAGGAGCAGCAGCTCGACGGGCTGGTGCTGCTCAACCTCGCCTCCACCGAGCGCTGGCCCGACCCGGCCGCGCCCTGCCTGCAGACCCCCGAGGCGTTCGAGGCGGGGCTGGACGCCGACGACCGGGCGATCACCCCGGCGATGGTCTACGCCTACGCGGCCATCACCGAGGGCGTGGGCTACGCCAACTTCACCCCGTCGCTGTCCGCCGACGTCCCGGCGCTGGTGCAGCTGGCCGAGCAGCGCGGCGTACCGATCGCCGGCAAGGACGGCAAGACCGGCCAGACGATGATGAAGACGGTGCTCGCGCCCGCCTTCCGCAGCCGCGCGCTCACCGTCGAGGGCTGGTACTCCACCAACATCCTCGGCAACCGGGACGGGCTCGCGCTCGACGACCCGGCGTCGCTGGAGAGCAAGCTGCAGACCAAGGGCAAGGTGCTCGACTCGATCCTCGGCTACCCGGTCGAGGACCACGTCGTCCGGATCGACTACTACCGGCCCCGCGGCGATCAGAAGGAGGCCTGGGACGCGATCGACCTGGTCGGTTTCCTCGGCCAGCGGATGCAGCTCAAGGTCGACTTCCAGTGCCGGGACTCGATCCTGGCCGCGCCGCTCGCCGTGGAGATCGTCCGGCTGGTCGACCTCGCCCAGCAGCGCGGCGAGGGCGGCGTGCAGCGGCACCTGGGCTGGTTCTTCAAGGCGCCGATCACCGCGGACGGCAGCACCCCGGAGCACGCGCTGCACCGCCAGGAGAGCGTCCTGCTCGACTGGCTCCGGGACGGCGCCGCCACCGGCGACCGGGCGTGACGGCGGCACCCCGACCCTCGACCGCCCCCGCGCTGCACCCGCTGCGCCCGCTGCTGCGCGAGATCGGCGACGCCAAGCGCGTGCGCACCGCGTCGGCGCCCGGCTCGCTCGCCGAGCAGGCGTTCGGCCGCGCGTGGGCCCGGCTGGTCGAGGGCGAGGACCCCGGGACGGTGGCGCTGTCGGAGACCGCGGCCGCGGTCGCCCGGGCCCGGCTGGCCGGCATCGATGCCACCGTCCTGGCCACCGCCGGGCTGAGCAGCGACGAGGCCCAGCAGGTGCTGCGGCGCGCCTTCGACGAGGTCAGCGGCGGCATCGACGCGGAGCTGGCCGACCGGCTGCGGGCGGCGCTGCCCGCCGTCCGCCCGGCCGGCCCACCCCCGGCCCTGACGGCCGCCCTCAACCGCCAACCCCGGGCCGGGGCCACCAGCCCCGGCCGGCCGCGGATCGTCGTCGAGCCACCGGAGAGCCACGGCGACCACTGCCTCACCGTCGCCGTCTACGGCTGCCTGATCGCGCCCGCGGTGGGCGCCGACCCGGTCACGCCGTTCCTCGTCGGGCTCGCCCACCACCTGCACAACGTGGTGCTCCCCGACGCCGGGTTCGCCGGCGAGGTGCTGCTCGGCGACGCGCTGGACCGGGTGATCGGCACGCTGGAGAGCCGCGAGCTGGCCACCCTGCCGGCGCCGCTGGCCGAGCAGCTGCGGGGCGTGCTCCCGCTGCGCGCCGACGCGGTGGCGCCGGAGTCGCAGGCCTTCCACGCCGCCGACGTGCTCGACCGGGTGCTGCAGGTGCACCACCACGCCCGCGCGGCCGCCTTCACCGCCGCGCAGGCGCTGGACGACCTGGAGCTGGTGCACGCCGGGCCGGTGCAGGCGTTCCACCTCGACGTCCTCGCCGCGGCCGGGTTGTGAGCGCCGCGGTGACGGTGGCCGGGGTGCCGGTGGTCGACGGCATCCCGTTCGCCCGCGCCGGCCGGGAGGAGCTGCGCGACCGGGTCTGCGACCTGCTGGCCGACGGCGAGGTGGACCGGGCGCGGGTCGCCCTGCTCGCCGACGCCGACGACTGGTGGACCGAACCGGCACCGCCGGCCGACCAGCTCGCCCGGGTGCCGGCGGCGGCGACCCTGCGCGAGGCGATGCAGTTGCTCGGCATGGGCCGGGTGGGCGACTACTTCGCGCACCGCTGGTCCGACCCGACGCACCTCGCCGGGCTGGCGCTGCTCGGGCAGCACTGGCCCGGTGACCGGCCGGTCGTCGACGTCGCCTGCGGCATCGGCACCCAGCTCCGCGAGCTCGCGCGCCGTGGGCTGCCGGACCTGCTCGGGGTGGACGTGGTCTGGTCCAAGCTGTGGCTGGCGCAGCGCTTCGTCTGCCCCGGCGCGCGCTACGTGTGCGCCGACGTCACCGCCCTGCCGGAGCTGCCGGACCTGCCGGTGCGCGGCCCGGCCTACGTCGTCTGCACCGACGCCTTCTACTTCGTCCGGGACAAGCCCGCCGCCGCGGCGGCCATGGCCCGGCTGGCGGGGCCCGGCGGCACCGTCGTCGTGGGGCACGCGCACGTGGCCGACCCGCACGGCGCGCCCCTGCCGCCCGACGAGTACGCGCGGCTGCTCGACGCCACCGTGCTCTACGACGACGAGGAGCTGACCCGCTCGCTGCTCGAGCACCGGCCGCCCCGCCCGGCACCCGCCGCCGACCTGGTCGGCAGCGAGGCCGTCGGCCTGGTGGCCGGCGACCTCCGGTCCCCCGCCCCGGTCGACCTGGGCGAGCCGCTCGGCCCGCTGCGGCCCAACCCCCTCTACGTCGACGGCGCGCTGCGCTGGCCCAGCGAGCGGTACGCCGCCGAGTACGGCCCCCGCTCGGCGTACCTGCCGGCGCGCTGGCCCGACCCCCTGCCGGCCGACGCGGCCCGCCGGCGGCTGCTGGTCGACCTGCCGGAGCACTGGTGACCGGGGTCGGGTGGGGGGTGGCCGGCTGCGGCTGGGTGGCCCGCGACCACGCGCTGCCGGCGTTGCGGCAGGTGCCCGGCGCCCGGCTGGTGGCCCTGCACGACCGCGACCCGGCTGCCCTGGCCCGGGTGCCGGCCCAGGCGCCGGCACCCGAGGTCCGGAGCACCACCGACCTGGCGGACTTCCTGGCCACCCCCGGCCTGGACGCCGTGTACGTCGCGGTGCCCAACTCCGCGCACCGGCAGGTCGTCGAGGCGGCCGCCGCCGCGGGCGTCGCGGTGCTGTGCGAGAAGCCGCTGGCCGCCGACGTCGCCGACGCGGAGGCCGCGGTCGCCGCGGCCGATCGCGCCGGCGTGCTGCTGGGCACCGCCTTCGACCAGCGCTGGCACCCCGCGCACGTGCGGCTGCGCGAGCTGGTGCCCGAGCTCGGCACGGTCACCGCCGTCCGGGTCGTCTACTGCTGCTGGCTGCCGGCCGACTGGTCGCCCGACGGCGCGCCGCACGACAACTGGCGGGTCGACCGGGCCCGCGCCGGGGGCGGCGCCGCCATCGACCTGGCGCCGCACGGCCTGGACCTCGCGGGGGTGCTGCTCGGCGAGGACGTCGTCGAGCTCACCGCGGTGCTGCAGTCCCGCGTGCAGGACTACCCGGTCGACGACGGCGCGCTGCTCACCGGGCGCACCGCGAGCGGCGTGCTGGTCGACCTGCACGTCGCCTACAACACCCCCGACGCGCTCCCCCGACGCCGGCTGGAGGTGGTCGGCACCCGCGGCCTGGCGGTCGCCGTCGACACGATGGGCCAGACCGCCGGCGGCTCGCTGACGCTGCACCGCCCCGAGCCGGTCGACGTCCCGTTCGCCGGCACCGACCCGTTCAGCGAGCAGTTCGCCGGCTTCGGGGGCGCCGTCGCCGGCACCTCGCCCTGGCCGTACCCGGCCGACCGCGACCTCGCCCTGCACCGCCTGCTCGTGCAGGCCCTCGACACCGCCACCGACCGTTCCGGAGTCGCCCCGTGACCTCGCCCGACACCAACCCCTACCGCGGCCTGCTGCCCGACCTGCCCGCCTTCGCCTGCACCAACTGCGGGCACTGGCAGCGCTGGCCCGCACCCGGGCCGCAGGTCTGCCCGGTCTGCGCCGACGTGCGCAACGCCCTGCCCGAGCACGGCTTCGAGTTCGTCACCGCCAAGGAGGCCGACGAGCTGGTCACCGGCTTCTGGCGGCCCACCGCCGTCGCCGGGGTGACCGAGTTCGGCACCGAGCCGCGCTTCGGGCTGGACAGCCGCGGCTGGGTGATCGAGACCGACGCCGGGCTGGTCGGCTTCGAGTGCGCCCCCTGGTACACGGCGGACATGCTGGCCGAGCTGCGCCGGATGGCGGCCGAGAAGGGCGGCTTCGACGTGCTGGCGTCCAGCCACGTGCACGGCTACGGCGCGCTGTGGCAGCTGCAGCAGGAGCTGGAGCCGGCCACCGTCTGCGTCGGGGTGCGCGACCTCGAGTGGACCAAGGCCTTCCGGGTCACCTGGCCGGCCGACGACGTGCTGGAGCTCGCGCCCGACCTGACCCTGCACCGCACCGGCGGCCACTTCCCGGGGCACTCGGTGCTGCACGACAGCCGGCGCGGCGTGCTGTTCTGCGGCGACTCGCTCAAGGTCGACCTGGACGCCGACGGCGCCCCGGTCGGCCTGAGCGCGCACAAGGCGTTCCACGCGCAGATCCCGCTGTCGCACGGCGAGCTGCGCGAGTACCTGGCGGTCGTCGCCGAGCTGGAGTTCGGCGCCGTGGCCACGCCGTTCGAGCTGGTCCCGGGGGTCACCACCGACCACGTCGTCCACCTGGTGCAGCGGTTGCTCTCGCGCCGGCCGGACGCCTCGCCCGTCGCGCTGGCGGAGCTGTGAGCACGCCCACCCAGCGGTACCTCGCCTCGTTCCCCGACGGCGTCGAGGAGTTCGCGGTCGAGGGCCTGGACACCCTCGACGTCCCGCTGCACAGCGCGTTCCTGGCCTCCTCGCCGGCGCACCCCGGCGGCAGCGGGCTCGGCTACGGCGCCACCCGCGAGGAGGCCCGCACCGGCGCGCTCGGCGAGATGGCCGAGATGGCGCTGTCCATCCGCGCCCACCAGGGCCTGGACCGGGTGCACGGCTCCTACCGGGAGCTGGCCCGCACCGAGGGCCGCGACCGGGTGCAGGACCCGCGCACGCTCTGCCTGGAGGCCGGCAGCGACTACGACGACGACCGGTCGCTGCAGTGGCTGCCGATGACCCGCACCCGGGACGGCGAGCAGGTGCTGGTCCCCGCCGAGCTGGTCGTCTCCGCCCCCGAGGAGCTGCCCGGCGACCCGCCGCCCGCCGGCTGGCTGACCACCGTCATCACCAACGGGCAGGGTGCGGCGTTCGACGCCGACCGGGCGGTCCGGCACGCGGTGCTGGAGCTGCTGCAGCGCGACGGCAACGCCACCACCTTCCGGGCGCTGGACCAGGGCGTGGTGCTCGACCTGGCCGGGCTGCGCGACCCCGACGCGCTGGCGCTGCTCGACCGGCTCGACGCCGCCGGCATCGACGTGCTGGTCAAGCTGGCGAGCAGCGAGCACGGCGTCGTCTCCGTGTACGCCGTCGGCTGCTCGCGCGACGGCTCGGAGCCCGACCCGGTGATGGTCACCGCGTGCGGCGAGGCCGCCGACCCCGACCCGGACGCCGCCGTGCGCAAGGCGCTGTTCGAGTTCGCCGCCGCCCGCAGCCGCAAGGCGTTCATGCACGGCCCGCTGGACGCGGTCGCCGCCGCCACGCCCCCCGGCTACCTGGACCAGTGGCTGCGCGGGCACCCGCCGGAGCGGATGGTCGAGGAGGACCGGGCGCTGCAGGCGATGCTCGGCTGGACCCGGCTGGGCACCGACCGGCTGACCGACCTGCTGCGCGGCTCGGTGCTGTCCCGGCGGAGCACCGTGGCGCTGGCCGACCTGCCCGCCGGCGGGGCCGACGTGCTGGCCGGGCTGACCGCCGAGGGGCTCGACGTGCTGGTCGACCTGCAGCCCTCGCAGGGCGACGCGGTGGCGGCCAAGGTGCTCGTGCCGGGCCTGGAGGCGGAGACCATGTCCTACGGCCGGATCGGCGAGCGCGGGGTGCGCCGGCTGCTCGACCGCGAGGGCCCGGGCGCCGGGCTCGCCGTCGTCGGGGCCGACCCGGGCGGCTGGGCGCGGGTGCACCTGACCGCCGACGCCGAGGAGCGGCTGGGCGGCCCGGCCTGGTTCGACCGCGCCGGCGCCGACCGCGTCGTCGGCGAGCTGTACGCCCTGTACCGAGAGCCCGGCCGGCACGTGGCAGCGCTGGCGGCGGGGGTGGCGTCGTGAGCCTGCGCTACGCCTACAACACCAACGGGCTCACCTCCCACCGGCTGGACGACGCACTGGCCTTCCTGGCCGACAGCGGCTACGCCGGGGTCGCGCTGACCCTCGACGTGCACCACCTGGACCCCTTCGCCGACGACGCGTTCGCCCAGGCCGAGCGGGTGCGCCGCCGCTGCGACTCCCTCGGCCTGGGGGTGGTGGTCGAGACCGGGGCCCGCTTCCTGCTCGACCCGCGGGTCAAGCACGAGCCGACCCTCGTGCACCCCACGGCGGAGGGACGGGAGCGCCGGCTCGCCTACCTGCGGCTGGCCTGCGACCTCGCAGAGGTGCTGCAGGCGGAGGCGGTCAGCTTCTGGGCCGGGGTGCCGCAGCCCGGCGTCGACCGCGACGACGCCTGGCGCTGGCTGGTGACCGGGGTGCGGGAGCTGGTCGGCAGCCACGGCGGGCGGTCCTACGCGCTGGCCGTCGAGCCGGAGCCCGGGATGCTCGTCGAGGACGCCGACGACTGGGCAGCGCTCGCCGCCGCGGTGCCGGGGCTGACCCTCGCGCTGGACACCGGGCACTGCGTCGTCAGCGGCCGGTACTCCCCGCAGGAGGCGGTGACCGCGTTCGGGCCGCACCTGGGCGCGGTCGCCGTCGAGGGGATGCGCCGCGGCGTGCACGACCACCTGCCGCTGGACGAGGGGGACGTCGACCTCCCCGCGGTGCTCGCCGCGCTGCGGGGCTGCGGCTACGACCGGCTGGTGAGCCTCGAGCTCTCCCGCGACGGCCACCGGGCGCACCAGATGGTGCCCCGTTCCATCGAGCTGCTCAGAGAGGCCGAGAACGTGAGGACCCCGGCATGAGGATCTGCTTCGTCAGCCGCCGCTACTGGCCCGCGGTCAGCGGGATGAGCGTCTACGCGGAGAACCTGCTGCGCGAGCTGGTCGCGCTCGGGCACGACGTCACCCTGGTCAGCCAGTACCGCGACGACGAGGCCGGCACCCGGGTGTACGGCGGCGGGCCTCCCCCGGCCTCCCGGGTGCCCGCCGGGGTCGAGGTGCACGCGCTGCCCAGCCGCGGCGAGACCGTCGTCCCCGCCGACTGGGAGGGGGACATCGAGGACATCGTGCGCACCGTCGTCGGGCTGCACGAGCAGCGGCCCTTCGACGTGCTGCACGCCCAGTACGGCTACCCGCCGGGCCTGGCGGTGCTGGAGGCGTCCCGGCGGACCGGGGTGCCGAACCTGGTGAGCATCCAGGGCGGCGACGGCCACTGGGTGGGCACCTGCTGCAGCACGCACGCCGAGGCGATGCGCGCGGTACTCGACCACGCCGGCGCGGTGCTCATCGGCAGCGCCAGCTTCCGCGACGAGGTGGTCGGCAACCTCGGCACCGACCCGGCCCGCTTCACGATCGTGCCGGGCGCCACCGACACCGTCCGCTTCACCCCCGGCGACCGGCCGCTCGGCAGCCTCGCCGACCCGCCGGTGCTGCTGTTCCACGGCCGGGTCGACCGGCGCAAGGGCGTGCTGGACCTGCTCGAGGCGCTGCCCGACGGCGTCCGGCTGGTGGTCTCGGGCATCGGCCCCGACCTCGACGAGGCGCGGTCGCGGGCCGACGAGCGCACCACCTTCCTCGGCTACGTGCCCCCCGACGAGGCGCCGGCGGTCTACCGGTCGGCCGACGTGTTCGTCAGCCCCACGTACAGCGAGGGGTTCAGCAACACGCTGCTGGAGGCGATGGCCAGCGGCCTGCCCACGGTGAGCACCGACAGCGTCGGCGTCGTCGACTGCCTCCGGCACGAGGAGAACGGGCTGCTGCACGAGCCGGGCGACGTCACGGGCCTGCGCAAGGAGCTGGACCGGCTGCTCAGCGACGCGGACCTGCGCACCCGGCTGGCGACCACCGCGCTGGAGGAGGTGCGCCGGCTGTACTCCTGGCCGGTGCTGGCCCGCAGCATCGACGGCGTCTACGCCGAGCTGGCCGGCACGGCGCCGGACCTCGACTGGACCGCCCCGGCGACCGTCGACCCGAGCTGCCGGTTCCGGTCCGCGGCGCACCTGCTCTGATGCGGGTGCTCGCGGTCAGCCCGCACCTGGACGACGCGGCGTTCTCCGCCGGGGCGACGCTGGCGGCGCTGGCCGACGCCGGGCACCGGGTCACCGTCGTCACCTGCTTCACCCGCAGCGTGCCCGACCCGACCGGCTTCGCGCTGGCCTGCCAGCTGGACAAGGGGCTGCCCGCCGGCGCCGACTACATGGCCCTGCGCCGCGCCGAGGACGCGGCCGCGACGGCGGTGCTCGGCGCGGCGGGGGTGCACCTGGACCTGCCCGAGGCGCCGCACCGCGGGTACACCAGCGCAGCCGACCTGTTCGCCGGCGTCCACCCGGGTGACGACGTCTGGCGCGAGGTGGCGGACCGGCTGGCCGGGCACGAGGCCGACCTCTGGCTGGCGCCGCAGGCGCTGGGCGCCCACGTCGACCACCTCCAGGTGCTGCGCGCGGTCGCCTCGCTGGACCGGCCGGTGCTGTGGTGGCGGGACAGCCCGTACGTGCTGCGCCGCCCCGACGCCGCGCCCGGCGCCGACCTCCCGCCCGGGATGTCCCCGGTGCAGCTGCCGCAGCTGCCGGACCGGCGCGCCGACGCCTGCGCCTGCTACGCCACCCAGCTGGGCTTCCAGTTCGGCGGCGAGGCGGGGATGCGCGCCGCGCTGGCCGGGCTGCCGGAGGTGCTGCTCGCCGGGGCGGCGGCCCGGGACGCGCTGCCGGTGCCCGCGCCGGCCCGCTGATCCGCTCCGCCGTCAGGCGGGCGGCAGGATCCAGGTGTCCTTGCTGCCGCCGCCGCGGCCGGAGCTGACCAGCAGCGACCCCTCGTCCAGCGCGACCCGGGTCAGCGGCGCGGGCAGCGCCCGGGTGGTGGTGCCGGCGACGGTGAACACCCGCAGGTCCGCCCGCCGCGGCACGACGAGCCCGTCGACGACGGTGGGCACGGTGGAGAAGTCGACCGGCTCCTGGGCGACGAACCGGTGCGGCGCGGCCGCGACCTCCACCTGCAGCTCGGCGAGCTGGGTCGCCGAGCACGCCGGGCCGAACACCACGCCCGAACCGCCGTAGCCGTCGACCGGCTTGACCACCAGCTCGTGCAGCCGGTCGCGCACCTCGGCGAGGTCCTCGTCGTCGGCGAGCACCCAGGTGCGGACGCCGTCCAGCAGCGGCTCCTCCCCCAGGTAGAACCGGATCATCTCCGGCACGTACCGGTAGACGGCCTTGTCGTCGGCGACGCCGTTGCCCGGCACGTTGGCCAGGGCGAGCTGCCCCGCGCGCACCGCGTCGCCGAGCAGCACGTCGACCGGGGTGCCGATCGGGGTGACGTGCCCGGCCAGCTCGGTCTCCTCGAACCGCCGGTAGAGGACGTCGACCGGCTGCCGCTCGCCGTCCACCTGCACCGCGACCCCGCCGTCGGGCCGCGGCCACAGCCGGTCGGGGGTGACGACGGCGGCGCCCAGCGCCCCGGCGAGCAGCCGGTGCTCGAACCACGCGGAGTTGGCCGGGCCGTCGGTGAGCAGCCCCAGCCGCGGCACCCCGTCGCAGCCGGGCGGGGCGGCGTCGGCCAGGGCGGCGCGCAGCAGCGCCGACGCCTCGGCCGGGTCGGCGAGCCCGGCGGCCTCGCCGGCCGCGTACAGGCCGGGCAGCGCCGCGCGGCCGCTGTCCCGGTTGGCCAGCGCGTACCCGATCCCCGAGGGCACCCGCAGGTTGTCCTCGAGCACCACCCAGCCACCGGGCCCGCGCAGCAGGTCGAAGCCGGCGACGGTGGCCCGCTGCTGGCCGGCGGCGGCCAGGCCCACCGCCGTCGCCCGGAAGCCGGGGCTGGCGGAGACCACCCGCTCGGGCACCCGCCCGGCGCGGACCACCTCGGCGTGCCGGTCGGGGTCGCTGCGCCGCCGCCCACCGGGCCGGTAGACGTCGGCGAGGAAGGCGTTGAGGGCCCGGGTGCGCTGCTCGGCGCCGCGGCTGAGCAGCGCCCAGTCCTCGGCCGGCAGCACCCGGGGCACCGGGCAGAACGGGAAGGGCCGCTCCTCGACGCGGCCGTCGACGAAGCTGCCGAAGACCACGCCCCGGGCGCGCCGCTCCTGGGCCATCGCGCCCACCACGGCGGCGACGCCGACGGCGCCGAGCGCGTCCAGCGCACCGGCCACCGGCGCGTAGCCCGCGCGCACCCGGCCGGCCGGGTCCACGGCCTCGTCCACGGCCGAACCGGGGTACCGGGCGAAGACGCCGGTGTCGCTCATCGCGCCCTCACGCCGCCGATGGAAGCACGGCCGCGCAGCTCAGAGCCAGCGGTCGAACCACTCCGCCACCCGCTCGGCGAGCTCCAGCTGGTTGTCGCGTCCCACGATCGTGTGACCCTCGCCCCGCAGCAGCAGCAGCTCGCTCGGCGCGCCGAGCGCCGACAGCGCCTGGTGGGCCTGCACGGACTCCAGCACCGGCACGTTGGTGTCCCGGTCGCCGTGGCACAGCAGCACCGGCGCGGTCAGCCGGTCCAGCGCGGTCATCGGCGACAGCTCCGCCAGCAGCTCCCGCTCGGTCACCGGGTCGCCGTACTCGGTCACCGACGCCGCGGCCATCCACGGCTCGGTGCCGGCGAAGAACGTCCGCAGGTCGCTCATCCCGGCCAGCGTCGCGCCCGCGGCGAACAGCTCCGGCCAGCGGGTGAGCGCCACCAGGGTGAGGTAGCCGCCGTAGGACCAGCCGTGCGCCCCGATCCGCGCGGGATCGGCCAGGCCGGCCTCGACCAGGTACCGCACGGTGGCCGGCACGTCGGTGAAGGTGTCCGCCCGCGCCGCCCGGTCGTCCAGCGCGGTGAACGCCCGCCCGCGCCCACCGGAGCCGCGGACGTTCGGCGCGAAGACGGTGAACCCCGCGGCCGCCAGCGACTGGGCCAGCGCCGAGTACCCGGGGCGCTCCTGCCCCTCCGGCCCGCCGTGGAAGGTGATGACCGTGCGGTTCGGGCCGTCCACCCCCGGCGGCACGTACAGCCAGCCGTCCAGCTCCGTGCCGTCGCCACCGGGGTAGCGGCGGGCGACCGGCTCGACCAGCAGCTGCGGGTCGGGCCGGTGCGGCGACGCGGGCAGCGGGGTGGCCGGCGTGACGCCGTCCAGCGGCACCCACCACAGCGAGCGGGGCGCCCGCGGGCCGGTCAGCTCGGCCAGCAGGTGGGTGCCGTCGGCGGTCAGCGACCAGCCGGGCAGCACCGGCAGCGGCAGCGGGACGGCGCGCACCAGGTCGCCGCCGTCGAGCTCCCGGACCTCCAGCTCGGTCCCGCCGTCGACGTTCCACACGCACAGCACGGTGCCGTCGGCGCGCAGGGCGTAGGCCTCGAGGTCGGCGTCCGGACGGCGCAGCACCACCTCCGCCTCACCCGGCACCCGGTCGGCCGACAGCGGCACCCGGACCAGCCCGGTGCGGTCGCTGCCCGGCACCCCCGGCAGCCCGGGCAGCGCGGCCCGCAGGTGCAGCGCGGAGCCGTCGGGGGCGAACCGGCCGTCCTCGGACGCCGCCCCGCCGGGTGCGCCGAGCGGCACGGCCCGCCGCTGCACCCCGGTGGCCACGTCGACGAGCACCACGTGCCGGTGGCCGCGCGGGCCGCGGCGGGCCAGCACGGTGCGCTCGTCGGCGGCGACCGCCGTGACCGCGAGGAACCCGCCGCTGGCCAGCGTGCGCTGGGCGCCGGTGGCGACGTCGACCAGCACCACGTCGGCGTCCGGGCCGTCGCCGGGGGCGATCGAGCAGACGTAGTGGCCGGGTGCGGTCCAGCCGCCGGCGAACACGGTGGCCCGCGGGTCGCCGCCGGCCACCAGGTGCCGCTCGCTGCCGTCGGGCCGCACCGCCCACAGCTCCGCGCAGATCGACCCGCCGGGGCTGACCAGGTGGGCCAGCCACCGGCCGTCGGGCGACCAGGCGACGGAGACGACCTCGTCGGCCGGCCCGGACAGCACCGCGGGCGGCGTCCGCTGGTCCAGCGTCGCGACCTCCAGCCGGGGCAGCCCGGACCGGTCGGTCACGTAGGCGACCCGGTCGCCGCCCGGGGCCAGCGCAGGGCACCAGGCACCGGCGGCGCCGGCGATCTCGGCGATGGCGAGGCGCGCCTGCGTGGTCAGGCCGGTCCGGCGCAGCGCGTCGGTCACCAGGGCACCTCCTGGGGCGGGGCGATCAGCGGATCCCGTGCCGCTGCAGCCAGAGTTCCAGCAGACCGGCCTGCCAGAGCTGGTTGGCCCCCAGCGTGGTGCGGTGCGTGTTGGGGGCGGCGAGCAACCGCTCCACGTAGTCGCCGCGGAACAGCCCGCGCTCCCGGGCCTCCGGGGCGCGCAGCGCGTCGCGGACGGTCGCCAGGTACTCGCCGTGCAGGTCGATGATCGCCGGCACCGGGAAGTAGCCCTTCGGCCGGTCGATGACGTCGGCGGGGATGACCGCGCGGGCGGCGTCCTTGAGCACGCCCTTGCCGCCGTGCAGCAGCTTCAGCTCCGGCGGGACGGCGGCGGCGAGCTCGGCGAACTCGTGGTCCAGGAACGGCACGCGGGCCTCCAGCCCCCACGCCATCGTCATGTTGTCCACGCGCTTCACCGGGTCGTCGACCAGCATGATCGTGGAGTCCAGCCGCAGCGCCCTGTCCAGCGTCGTCGCAGCACCCGGGCGGGCGAAGTGGTCGGCGACGAACTGCCGGCTGACGTCCTCGGTGAGCAGCCAGCGCTCGCCGAGGATGCCGGCGAGCTCCCGGTGCGGCCGGTCGATGAACACCCGCGCGTACGCGTCGACGGCCCGGTCGACCGGCACGCCGGCCAGCGGCGGGTACCAGTCGTAGCCGGCCAGCACCTCGTCGGCGCCCTGGCCGCTCTGCACCACCTTCACGTGCTGGCTGACCTGCTGGGAGAGCAGGTAGAAGGCGACCGCGTCGTGGCTGACCTGCGGCTCGGCCATCGCGCCGATGGCGCCGTCCAGGCCCGCGTGCACGTCGGCGCTGGGCACCAGCAGCCGGTGGTGGTCGGTGCCGAAGGTCTCGGCGACGACGTCGGAGTAGGCGAACTCGTCGCCGGAGCGCTCCCCGACCGCCTCGAACCCGATGGAGAAGGTGGCCAGGCCCTTCTGCCCCTCCTCGGCCAGCAGCCCGACGACGAGGCTGGAGTCCAGCCCGCCGGACAGCAGCACGCCCACCGGGACGTCGGCGACCATCCGCCGGCGCACCGCGACCCGGAGCTGGTCGAGCACCCGCTCCTGCCACTCGACGGCGTCCAGCCCGGCGAGCTCCGGGCGGCGCTCGTGCACCGGCCGCCAGTACTCCCAGTCGGACTCCCGCCCGTCGGGCTCGTAGGTGCGCACGGTCGCCGGCGGCAGCTTCCGCACGCCCGCGAGGATCGTGTACGGCGCCGGCACCACGGCGTGGAAGGACATGTAGTGGTGCAGCGCCACCGGGTCGACCTGGGTGTCCACGCCCCCGGCGCGGACCAGGGCCGGCAGCGACGAGGCGAAGCGCAGCCGGCCGGGCCCGGGCGCCAGGTAGAGCGGCTTGATGCCGAACCGGTCGCGGGCCAGCACGACCCGGCCGGTGGCCCGCTCGGCGACGGCGAGGGCGAACATGCCGAGGAAGTGCTCGACGCAGGCGGCGCCCCAGCGGTGGTAGGCCTTGAGCACCACCTCGGTGTCGGAGGTGGAGAAGAAGCGGTAGCCGGCCTGCTGGAGCTCCGCGCGCAGCTCCTGGTAGTTGTAGATGATCCCGTTGAAGACCACGGTGAGCCCGAGCTCGGCGTCGACCATCGGCTGGGCGCCGGCGTCGGTGAGGTCGATGATCTTCAGGCGGCGGTGCCCGAACGCGACCGGGCCGGACTGCCAGCCACCGGACCCGTCCGGCCCGCGCCGCTGCAGCTGGTCGCACATCGACGCGACGGCGGCCATGTCGGCCACCCCGCCGTCGAACCGCACCTCACCCGAGATCCCGCACACGCGCGCTCCTCCCCTGCCCGGCCGCGGCCCGGCTCCGTCCCACGATGACCCGCGGGCGCTCCCTCTGTGCGGACCGGGCCGGCCTGGCGCACACCGGAACGTCCATCCTGGTGCGTTCCACGGCATCCGGCGACCGCACCGTGACCCACCGTCGAGGACACTCCCCGCCCCGTTGTCGAGGCGACCCGCCGGGCCGGGCGTGTCTGCGGGTGTGACTGGTGGGACGCAGATAGTTTGGTGGTCGTCCTGTTCCCGGGCGCGGTCCGCCGTTCGCCGGGAACCGCCCCGTCCGCTGCTGGAGGCCGCCTCTCATGCGCTCCTTGCGTCTCGTGGCGCTCTCCGACGACGGCAAGCGCCTGGTGCTCGCCCCGGACGTCCCGGAGTCGATGGACTCCGGCGAGCGGTTCGAGGTGGCCATCGACGACCGGCTGCGCGCCGCCGTCCGCGGTGACCAGCTGCGCCCCGCGCAGACCTCCCTCGACCTGGGCAACGCGCTGCCGCCGCGGGTCATCCAGGCCCGGATCCGCGCCGGGGAGACCCCCGAGCAGGTGGCCCACGCGTCGGGCACCAGCGTCGAGCGGATCATGCGGTTCGCCCACCCGGTGCTGCAGGAGCGCACCCGCGTCGCCGAGCAGGCCCGCGAGGCGAAGGTGCGGCTGTCCGAGGGCACGCCCACCGTGCCGCTGGAGCAGTTCATGGCCGAGCGGCTGCGGCTGCTCGGCGCCGACCTGGACGCCGTCCGCTGGGACGCGCACCGCGCCGAGGACGGCACCTGGCAGGTGCGCGCCGCGTGGCGGGCCGGGCACAAGTCCGGCACCACGCGCTGGCGCTACGACATCCCCACCAAGACCGTCGCCCCGATCGACGCCGCGACCACCGACTTCGCCGAGGGCACCCGGCTGGTCCGGGTCGTGCCCGACGTGCCGGCCGGGGTCACCGTGCTGCGCGCCCGGCAGCACGGCGACGACCACGACGGCACCGCCGCCGGGCTCGCCGACGACGACCTCGAGCTGCCCGACGACGAGCACGGCACCGCGGGCGACGCGGAGCCGGCCGGGCCCCGCGCCGGCCACGACGAGGACGACGTGCGCAACGTCGTCCCGGTCGACGGCGTGCCGGTGGACGTCCTGCTGGCCACCTCCGACGAGATCCCGCACGACCTGGCCACCCAGGACACCGTGGTGCTCGGCGACCTCACCGACGAGGAGACCTCCGACCCGCGGGCCCGCATCCCCGCCTGGGAGGACATCGTCTTCGGCGTCCGCCGGCACCGCTGACCGCTCCGTAAAGCGGTCGAGACCGTCCGCCCCCGGGCCTAGCCTGGGCGGGCCATGACCGAGAACCGCGCCCCGTCCGCACCGGCCCGGGGCCGGCTCGCCGCGCTGGCCCGGCTGCTCCCGCTCGCCCGCCCCTACCGGGGTCTCATCGCGCTCACCTTCGCCGGTGCGCTGCTGGCGACGCTGGCCCAGCTGGTGGTCCCGCTGGTCACCCAGCGGGTCGTCGACGGGCCGATCGCGGACGGCGACAAGGGCGGGCTGGTCCCGCTGCTGGCGCTCGCGCTGGTCTTCGGCGTCGCCGAGGCGGCGCTGTTCTTCGTGCGCCGCTGGGCGATGGGCAACAGCAGCCTGGCGATCGAGCGCGACCTGCGCGACACCCTCTACCAGCGGCTGCAGCGGCTGCCGGTCGCCTTCCACGAGGGCTGGTCGTCGGGGCAGCTGCTGTCCCGGGCCACCTCGGACGTCGCCACGGTGCGCCGGTTCATCGGCTTCGGCGCCGTCTTCCTCGTCGTCAACCTGGTCACCTGCGCGGTGGTCGGGGTGCTGCTGGTGCTCCTCTACTGGCCGCTGGGGCTCGCGGTGCTGCTCACCGGGGTGCCGCTGGTGATGGTCGGGATGCGCTGGGAGGCCCGCTACAACGAGGAGTCCCGGCAGGTGCAGGACCAGGAGGGCGAGCTGGCCACCGACGTCGAGGAGGCCGTGCAGGGCATCCGGGTGGTCCGGTCGCTGGGTCGCAGCGGCCTGGTGTTCGGCCGCTACGACCGCAAGGCGGTGCGGATGCGGGACCTGCAGCTGGGCAAGGTGCGCACGCTGGCGCTCATCTGGTGCCTGTTCGAGTTCCACCCGCAGGTCACCCTCGGGGTCATCCTGGTCGGCGGCTCGCTGGCGGTGCAGTCCGGCGCGCTCACCCTCGGCGGGCTGGTCGGCTTCGTCGCGCTGTTCACCGTGCTGCTGTGGCCGATCCTGTCGCTGGGGTTCCTGCTCGCCCAGGCCCAGGAGACGGCGAGCGCCTGCGACCGGATCGGCGAGCTGCTCGACGCGCCGCTCACCGTGCAGGACTCCCCGGGTGCCCGGCCGGCCCGGATCGCCCGCCCCGCCCGGCTGCGGTTCGAGCGGACGGTGTTCCGCTTCCCCGGCGCCGGCGCCCCGGTGCTCGACGGCATCGACCTCGACGTCGCCCCCGGCGAGACCGTCGCGCTGGTCGGCGCGACCGGCTCGGGCAAGACCACGATGACCGCCCTGGTGCCGCGGCTGTTCGACGTCACCGGCGGCCGGGTGACCCTCGACGGCTCCGACGTCCGCGACCTGCCGCTCGCCCAGGTGCGCAGCGTCGTCGCGACCGCCTTCGAGGAGGCGACGCTGTTCTCGATGAGCGTCCGGGAGAACGTCACGCTCGGCCGCCCGGACGCGACCGACGCGGACGTCGCCGAGGCGCTGCGGGTCGCCCAGGCCGAGTTCGTGCACGACCTGCCCTGGGGTCTGGACACCCGGATCGGCGAGCAGGGCCTGTCCCTGTCCGGCGGGCAGCGGCAGCGGCTCGCGCTGGCCCGCGCGGTGCTCGGCCGGCCCTCGGTGCTGGTGCTCGACGACCCGCTCTCGGCGCTCGACGTGCACACCGAGGCCAAGGTCGAGCAGGCGCTGCGCGAGGTGCTCGCGGAGACCACCGCCCTGGTGGTCGCGCACCGCGCCTCGACCGTGCTGCTCGCCGACCGGGTCGCGCTGCTGGAGCACGGCCGGATCACCGCGGTCGGCCCGCACCGCGAGCTGCTCGCGACCGTGCCGGCCTACCGCGAGCTGCTCTCCAGCGAGGCGGGGCTGGTCGGTGGTCAGGGGCTCGTCGGTGGTCAGGAGCTGGCCGGCGCCGGCGAGGGGGGCCTCCGGTGACCGCGACGCCGGACGCGGCCGCCGACTGGCGCGGCGTCGCCACCGAGGACGCCGACGAGCTGTCCGCGTCGGCCAGCACGTTCCTGCGCGGCCGCTCGCGGCGGCTGCTCGGTGAGCTGCTGCGACCGCACCGGCGCCGGCTGTGGGTGCTGCTGGGGATCATCCTGGTGCAGAACACCGCCTGGCTGGCCGGCCCGTTCCTGATCGGCGTGGGCATCGACCACGCCGTCCCCGCGCTGCTGGCCGGCGACGCGTGGCCGCTGGTCTGGACGACGACCGCCATGGTCGTCGCCGCGCTGGTCGACACCGTGTTCCGCTGGCTGTTCCTCACCGGCGCCGGGCGGGTCGGGCAGGCGGTGCTGCTCACCCTGCGCCGGCGGGTGTTCCGGCACGTGCAGCACCTGCCGCTGTCGTTCCACGAGCGGTACACCTCGGGGCGGACGATCAGCCGGCTCACCAGCGACGTCGAGGCGCTGGCCGAGCTGCTCGACGAGGGCCTCGACGGGCTGCTGACCGCGCTGTTCAGCATCACCGCGGTCGGGGTCGTGCTGCTGGTGCTCGACTGGCGGCTCGGGCTGGTCGCGCTGGCCGGGCTGCCGCTGCTGTACCTGGTGGCCCGCTGGTTCCAGCGGCAGTCGACGCTCGCCTACCGGCGCACCCGGGAGACCATCGCCGCGCTGATCGTCCAGTTCACCGAGACCTTCGGCGGCATCCGCGCCGTGCAGGCCTTCCGCCGGGAACGGCGCAACGACGAGCTGCACGCGGAGCTCAACGAGGCCAACCGGGAGGCCAACCACCGCGCGTTCTGGCTGATCGCGGTCTTCGTGCCGACGGTGACGATGATCGGGAACCTGGTCACCGTCGCGGTGCTCGGCTACGGCTCGGTGCTCGTCATCGACGACGCGCTGACCGTGGGCGTGCTGACGTCGTTCCTGTTCTACCTGCGCCGGTTCTTCGACCCGCTGCAGGACATCGCGATGTTCTACAACAGCTACCAGTCCGCCGGCGCCGCGCTGGAGAAGCTGTCCGGGGTGCTCGAGGAGCGCTCGACGGTGCCCGAGCCGGTCGATCCGCTGCCGCTGCCGCGGGCCGCCGGGGAGGTGGTCTTCGACGGGGTGCGGTTCGGCTACGGCGCCGCGACGGTGCTGCCCGACCTCGCGCTGACGGTGCCGGCGGGGCAGACCGTCGCGCTCGTGGGGGCCACCGGCGCCGGCAAGTCGACGCTGGCCCGGCTGGCCGCGCGGTTCTACGACCCGGTCGCGGGGCAGGTCCGGCTGGACGGCGTCCCGCTGGACCGGCTCGCCGACGCCGACCTGCGCCGCGCGGTGGTCATGGTGACCCAGGAGAGCTTCCTGTTCTCCGGCTCGATCGCCGACAACATCGCCTTCGGCCGGCCCGACGCGACCCGGGCGGAGATCGAGGCGGCGGCGCGGGCCATCGGCGCCGACGGGTTCGTCCGGGCGCTGCCGGAGGGCTACGACACCGACGTCCGCAAGCGCGGTGGGCGGCTGTCGGCCGGCCAGCGGCAGCTGGTCAGCTTCGCCCGCGCGTTCCTCGCCGACCCGGCGGTGCTGGTGCTGGACGAGGCGACCAGCTCGCTGGACGTGCCCAGCGAGCGGCTGGTGCAGCGGGCGCTGCAGACCCTGCTGGCCGACCGGACGGCGCTGATCATCGCCCACCGGCTGTCGACGGTGGAGATCGCCGACCGGGTGCTGGTGATGGACGCCGGGCGGATCGTCGAGGACGGCCCGCCCGCCGAGCTGGTCGCCGGCACCGGCCGGTTCGCCGACCTGCACCGGGCGTGGGCGGACAGCCTCGTCTGAACGCCGGGTGCCACTAGGGTCCGGCGGATGGCGGCCCCCTCCCCCTACGTCCTGCTGCCGGGCACCGCGCGGCAGGCGCTGACCGGTTACGCCGAGCTCTTCGGCGGCCGGGCCGAGCTGCACACGTACGCCGACTTCGGCCGCTCCGACGGGCCGGGGGACGCGATCGCCCACGGCGAGCTGGTCGACGGGCCGGTCACGCTGTTCGCGGCCGACGCCGCCGGGGACGAGCCGCCGCTGCGCACCCAGGGCCTCATGCTGTCGCTGCTCGGCGCGGCCGACCCGGCGGCGCTGCGCGCGTGGTTCGCCGGCCTGGCCGACGGCGGCCGGGTCGTCCAGGCCCTCGAGCGCCGCCCCTGGGGCGCCTCCGACGGCCAGGTCGTGGACCGGTACGGGGTGCACTGGCTGATCGGCTTCGAGGAGGACCCGCCGGGCTGAGTGCGGAACAGGTCACCGCGGAAGATCGTTTGCCCTGGGGCCCGGGGCGGGCAGGTACGTCCCGGCAGGGCCGGGACGTCCGGCCACCTCCAGACGGGAGACCCCCATGCCCCCCTCGGTGTCCATGCCGGCCAACGGAGTGCAGGTCGGGTCGTACGACGACTACGCCGCGGCGCAGCGGGCCGTCGACTACCTCTCCGACGAGAAGTTCCCGGTCGAGAACGTGACGATCGTCGGCAGCGACCTGCGCCTGGTCGAGAAGGTGCTCGGCCGGCTCACCCTGGGCCGCGCCGCCGCCGCGGGCGCGGCCAGCGGCGCCTGGTTCGGCCTCTTCGTGGGCCTGCTGCTCGGCATCTTCGCCGACGAGGGCAACTGGCTGGGCTCGGTGCTCACCGGTCTCCTCTTCGGCCTGGTGTTCGGCGCGGTCGCGGGCGCGGTCGGCTACAGCGCCACCCGAGGCCAGCGCGACTTCACCAGCACCAGCCAGGTGGTGGCCGGCCGCTACGACGTGCTGTGCGCGCCGCAGGTCGCCGAGGAGGCGCGGGCGCACCTGGCCCGCCTCGCGCTGCGCGGCTGACGGGCCGGCGAACCGGTCACCAGCCCCCACTGGGGTGCGTGCCGTCGGAGCCGCGGTACGCGTCGACGTTGCCGGTGCCGTTGAGCCCCCGGCGGCCGGACTGCGCTCCGGCGTCGGGGTTCAGCCGGGCACCGCGGGCCCGCGCCCGGCGGTCGTGCACCGCCATCGCCGCGAGCAGCGCCACGAGCAGGACCCCCGCCACCACCAGGAACGTCATGGCGGAACGGTAGGTGTCCGTGACCGGGCGCGCCAGGACGCGGTCAGCGGAGCGTGGCGAAGGCGACCGCGGCCGCGGCGGCCACCCCGAGGGAGTCGACCCCGGTGCGCATCGGGATCCGGGCCCGCACCCGGGCGGCCTGCTGCGCCTCGGGGGTGAGCCCGGGGCCCTCGGCGCCCAGCAGCACCGCCGTCCGCGGGTGCGCGCGGGGGTCGACGTCGGTGAGGTCGACGGCGTCGGCGGCCGGGGTCATCGCCACGGTGAGGTAGCCGGCGTCGTGCAGCCGGTCGAGGTCGGCGGGCCAGTCGCCGAGCACCGCGAACGGCAGGCCCAGCACGTGGCCCATCGACACCCGCACCGAGCGCCGGTACAGCGGGTCGGCGCAGCGGGGGTCCAGCAGCAGGCCGTCGACGCCGAGGGCCACCGCCGAGCGGGCGATCGACCCGAGGTTCTCGTGGTCGTTGAGCGCCTCCAGGACGGCCAGCCGGCGCGGCCGCGCCGGGTCCGGGCCGGCCAGCAGCGCGTCCAGGTCGGCGGGCGGCAGCCGGTCGGCCGAGGCCAGCACGCCCCGGGTGAGCCGGAACCCGATGACGTCGGACAGCACCCACTTGTCGGCTTCGTACGCGGCGACGCCCGCGGGGAGGTCCAGCGCCGCCACCCGCCCGGGGACGCCGAACACCGCGCGCACCGGGTACGGCGAGGCCAGCAGCCGCTCGACCGCGGGCACGCCCTCGACGATCACGGGGCCGGTGCCGCGCTCGGTGCCCGGACGGCGGTCGCCGGCGACGAGGTCGCGGAAGTCGGCCACCCGCTCGTCGCCCGGGTCGGTGATCAGCTCAGGGACGACGGCCACGGCGACGATGATCCCTGCCCGCTCCCCCGGGCTCGGCAGGCGGTGCCCGGCCGGGCACCGCAGGATCACCGGGTGGACAGCGCAGAGACCGTCGTCGTCGGTGGGGGGATCGCCGGGTTCGCCTGCGCCCGGGCGATCGGCGCCTTGGGGCTGCCGGTGCGGGTGCTCGACCGGGGCCGCGCCCCCGGCGGCCGGATGGCGAGCCGCACCCTGCACGGCCGCCCGGTCGACCTGGGGGCCAGCTACCTGACCGTCCCCGACGGCTCGCCGTTCGCGCCCGTGGTCGCCGACTGGACCGCTCGCGGGCTGGCCCGGCCGTGGACCGACACCTTCGCGACCGCGGACGCCGACGGGCTCACCGGCACGACGACCGGCCCGCTGCGGTACGGCACCCCCGGCGGGCTGCGCTCGCTGGTGACCGACCTGGCCACCGGCGTCGCGGTGACCACCGGCCGGGACGTCGGGGCGGTGACCGGCGCCCCGGCGGTCGACGGGGAGCCGGCGGCCGCCGTGGTGCTCGCGTTGCCCGACCCGCAGGCCGCCCGGCTGGTCGACGCGCCCACCGCCGGCCGGCTGGGCCTGGACCCGGACGGCTGGGAGCCGGTGCTCGCCGTCGCGCTGGGCTTCGCCGACCGCCGCTGGCCGGCCGACCTGCACGGCGTCTTCGTCAACGACCACCCCGAGCTGGCCTGGCTGGCCGACGACGGCGACCGGCGCGGCGACGGCGCGCCGGTGCTGGTCGCGCACACCACCGGGGCGCTCGCCGCCCGGCACCTGGCCGACCCCGACGCCGCCACCGGCACCGTGGTCGACGCCGTCGTCCGGCTGCTCGGGCTGGACGCCGCGCCTGCGTGGACGCACACCCACCGCTGGACGTACGCCCGGCCGGGCACCCCGCGCGAGCAGCCGTTCGGGCGGGACGGCCGGCTCGGGGTCTGCGGCGACGGCTGGTCGGCGCCGCCCCGGGTGGAGAGCGCCTGGCGGTCCGGCGACGCGCTGGGCCGGGCGCTGGCCGCCGAGCTCGGCTGACCCGAGGAGTCAGCCCCGGATCGTCGGGTAGGGCAACCGCCGGCGCGGCCTGCGCCGGTGACGACGGAAGCGGTGCGCGGTGGGTGGATTGGCGGGGCCTCCGGGCCCGGCGCAGGCAGGAGCCGAGAAGGAGCGGTCGGGCGGCAGCACGCCCCGCGCGCTGGTGCGCGGCATCCTCCTGCCGGCGCTGATCGCGACGCTCAACGGCGTCGCGTTCGTGGCGGTCTACACCGCCGCGTTCCACGACCCGGTCGCCCACGACCTGCCGGTGGCGGTGGTCGGCAGCGACCAGCAGGCCGAGCAGGCGCAGCAGCAGCTCGACCGGTCGGCGTCCGGGCAGTTCGAGGTGCGCCGCTACGCCGCGCCCGGCCCGGCGGGCGAGGCGCTGACCTCGCACGACGTGTACGGCGTGCTGGACCTGACGGCCACCCCGGCCCGGCTGCAGGTGGCCGGCGCGAACGGCCAGCAGGTGACCCAGCTGGTGCAGCAGGCGCTGTCGCCGCTGACCCAGGCCAGCGGGCAGCCGCCGCAGGTGCAGGACGTGCGGCCGCTGGTGGCCGGCGACAGCCGGGGGCTGGCGCTGTTCTACGCGGCCTTCGGCGTCGTGCTGGGCGGCTTCCTCTTCGGCATCTCGTCGTTCTCCTCGGCGCCGAAGCTGCTGCTGCGCTACCGGGTGCTGAGCATCGTGCTGTTCGCGGTGCTGGCCGGCTCGATCATCGGCTGGCTGGCCGACGTCGTGTACGCGGCGCTGCCGGCCGGCTTCCTGCTCGTCTCCTCGATCGTCGCGCTGCTGGCCACCGCGTGCGGCGCGACGGCCGCGGTGCTGTTCCGGCTGGTCGGGTCGGCCGGGCAGATCCTCACCTCGATCGGCCTGGTGATCATCGGCAACGCCACCAGCACCGGCACGCTGCCGGCGCAGTTCCTGCCGCCGTGGATGGAGCCGCTGGCGCACGTGCTGCCCTCGGGGGTCGCCGTCCGGGCGCTGCGCGGCGCCACCTACTTCGACGACGACGGCGTCCGGTACGCCTGGATCGTGCTGGGCCTCTGGACCGTCGTGCCGCTGCTGCTCATCGGCGGCCTCGACGCCCTGCAGCGGCGGCGGCAGCACGCCGGCCGGCACGAGCCGGGCACGGACGACGACCGCCCGGTGCCGGAGCTGGTGGGCGGGCGCGCCGACCCCGCCTGACCGCGACCGGGCAGCGCCGCCTCCTAGGCTGCCCGGCGATGAGCAGCGACGAGGACGGCCCGGCCGCGGTCTGCGTCGACGTGGTCAAGACCTACCGGACGGCGACCGAGTCGGTGACCGCGCTGGACGGCGTGACGCTGGCCGTGCCCCGCGCCCGGGTGACCGTCGTGGTCGGCCCGTCGGGGTCCGGGAAGTCATCGCTGCTGCGGCTGCTGGCGTGCATCGACTCCCCCGACGCCGGCGAGGTGCGCATCGCCGGGCAGCGGGTGGACCGGCTCGGTGCCCGCGGGCGGCGCCGGCTGCGGCAGCGGCAGGTCGCCTACCTGTTCCAGCGGCCCGGGGAGAACCTGCTGCCCTACCTGGACGCCGTCGAGCAGGTGCGGCTGGCCGCGGAGCTGCGCGGCGCCCCGGTGCCCGCCGACGAGGCACGGGACCTGCTGGACCGGCTGGGGCTCGGGCACCGCGCCGACCACTCCCCCGGCCGGCTGTCCGGCGGCGAGCAGCAGCGGCTCGCCGTCGCCTGCGGCGTGGTCGGCGGGCCGGCGCTCGTGGTCGCCGACGAGCCGACCGCGGAGCTCGACACCGCCGCGGCCGAGCGGGTGCTGGCCGCGATGGAGGAGCTCGCCGCGGGCGGCGTCGGGTTCGTCGTCTCCTCGCACGACCCCCGGGTGATGGCGATCGCCGACGGCTTCATCCGGCTCGACCACGGCCGGCTGGTGGCGGCGTGACCGGCGGGTTCGCCGGCACCGGCCTGGTCAAGCGGTTCACCCGGGGCGCGGAGACGGTGACCGCGCTGGCCGGGGTCGACCTGGCGGTCGGCGCCGGTGAGCTCGTCGCGCTGGTCGGCCCGTCCGGATCGGGGAAGAGCACGCTGCTGGCGCTGCTGTGCGGCTGGGAGACCCCCGACGGGGGCACGCTGACCTACCGCGGCGCACTGGCCGACCGCCGTCCGGACACCCTGGGCTGGCCCGAGCTCGCCCTCGTGCCGCAGGCGCTGGGCCTGGTGCCCGACCTGTCGCTGGCCGACAACGTGCTGCTGCCGGCCCGGCTGCGCGGCACCCTCGCCGCCGAGGCCGACCGGGCGCGGGCGCTGCTGGCCGACGTGGGCGTCGACCACCTCGCCGACCGCTACCCGCACCAGGCGAGCCTCGGCGAGCAGCAGCGGGTCGCGGTCGCCCGCGCGCTGCTGCTGCGCCCGGCGGTGCTGCTGGCCGACGAGCCGACCGCCCACCAGGACCGCGGGCACGCCGACGGGCTGCTCGACGCGGTCACCGCGGCCGCCCGGGACGGCGCGGCGGTGCTGCTGGCCACCCACGACGAGGTCGCCTGGGCGCGCGCCGACCGGGTGCTGTCGATGCGCGACGGGCTCCTCACCGAGGGCGCGCCGTGAGCCGGCCGCTGTGGCGGCTGGCCCCGTGGCGGCGGGCCCCGCTGCTGGGCCTGCGGGCACCGGCCGCCGTCCTGGCCGTGCTGGTGACCAGCGCTGTCCTCGCCTGCGCGGTCGCCTCGGCCCCGCTGTTCCTGTCCTCGGCCCGGTCGGCGGCGCTGCAGGCCCAGCTGTCGTCCCAGTGCGCCGAGGCCGGCTGGGTGCAGACCGGCGGCTGGGTGTCCGCCCCGGACGCCGACCGGGCGGTCCAGCAGGCCTGGCAGGACGAGGGCCGGGCCAGCGACCTGGTGCTGTCCACGACCGTGCTGACCGGCACCGAGAAGGGACCGGAGGGAGGCCTCGGCGTGGTGTCGGCGGCCGGGGCGGAGGCGGCCGAACGGCTGTCGCTGACCTACCGGCCCGACGCGCTCGCGCACGTGCGGGTGGTCGACCAGCGGCCCGGCGACGGCATCTGGGTGCCCGACGCGTTCGCGCGCGGCGCGGGCATCGCCCTGGGCGACCGGATCACCGTGGGCGGCGTCCCGGTCGACGTCGTCGGGGTCTACCGCGACCTCTGGTCGACCGACCCCGGCGCCTACTGGTGCGACTACCGGCTGCTGTACGCCAACGACGTCAGCGCCAACCGCGCCCCGCCCGCCTGGGGTCTGGTCACCGACCCGGCCACGTTCCACCGGCTGGCCGCGGGCGGGGACTACAGCGCCGTCGCGCAGGTCGAGGTGCCGGCGGACACCCTCACCGCAGCCCGCGCACGCGACCTGGTGGCCGCGCAGGACCGGGCCCAGGCTCGGGCCGAGACGCTCGTGGGCGGCACCAGGTACGCGCAGACCAACCCCCGGTTGGCCGACGCCGTCGACCGGGCGCAGCTGGTCCGCAACGGGCTGCGCGGACCGGTCGTGCCGGTCGCGGTCGCCGGTGGGCTGCTCGCCCTCGTGCTGGTGGCCTCGGCGGGCAGCTTCTGGGCCGACCGGCGGGCCACCGAGGTGCGCCTGCTCGCCGCCCGGGGCGTCGGGCCCGGCCCGCTGGCCGGCAAGGCGGCGCTGGAGCTCGGGCTGCCCGCGCTGGCCGGCGCGGCGCTGGGCTGGGCCGCCTCCCGGCTGCTCATCGGCGTGCTCGGCCCGGCCGACGACCTCGACCCGTCGGCGACCACCGCGGCGGTCTGGAGCGCGGGGGCCGCGTTCGTCGTCGGGCTCGCCGCGGCGGCCGCGGTGGCCGGCCTGCGCGCCCGCGGCACCGCCGAGAAGCCGGTCGGCGCGGCGGGCCGGTGGCCGGGGAAGGTGCCGTGGGAGCTCGCCCTGCTGGTGGCGGCGGTGTGGTGCTGGGCGCTGCTGCAGAGCCGGGACGCGGTGGTCAGCGTCGGCAACGTCGCCCAGGTCAACGGGCTGCTGGTGGCGTTCCCGCTGCTCGCCGTCGCGGGCGCCGCGGTGCTGCTGGCCCGGCTGCTCACCGCGCTGCTCCCCCGGCTGCGCCGGTGGGCGGGCCGCCGCTCCCCCGCGGTGTTCCTCGCGGTCAACCGGCTCGCGGCCGCCCGGCTCGCGGCGGCGACGCTGCTGGTCGCGGTGACCCTGCCGGTCGCCGTCCTCGGCTACACCGCCACCCTGACCGCCAGCTCGCAGCGCACCCTCGACGCCAAGGTCGGCGTGCAGGTCGGGGCCGCCCGCGCGGTCACCTCGGTCACCCGGTTCGAGCCGCCCGCCGCGATCGACCGGGTCGGCACGCTCGTCGTCCGCTACAACGGCAGCGTCACCGTCCCGGCCGACGGGTCGCCCACCGAGCAGGACGCCCAGGTGCTGGCGGTCGACCCCGCCTCGTTCGCCCGCACCGCGTTCTGGGACGACTCGTTCGCCGACCGCTCCCTCGCCGACCTGGCCGCCGCCCTCGAGGGGCCGGCGGTCGACGGCCGCATCCCGGTGGTCGCCACCCGGCTGCCGCCCGGCGACCCCGACCTGCACGTCGGCCGGCTCGCCGTCGACGCCCAGGTGGTGGCCACCGCCCGGGTGCTGCCCGGCCAGCGGCTGGACCAGCCGCTGGTGCTGGTGGCCGCCGACCGGCTGCCCGAGGTGCCGCGCACCGCGATCGCCGGCCGGGTCGCGGAGGTGTGGACCGACGGGCCGCTGGGACCCGCGGTCGACGCGGTCACCGCGGCCGGGGGCCGGGTCACCCAGGTGCTGGACCCGGCGCTGGTGCAGTCGACCGCCAACTTCCTCGGGATCACCTGGACCTTCGGCTACCTGTCGGCGCTGGCGGTGTTCGTCGGGGTGATCGCGGTCGGCGGGCTGCTGCTGTACCTGGAGGCGCGCTCCCGCACCCGGGTGTCCGGCTACGTGATGGCCCGCCGGCTGGGCCTCTCCCGCGCCGCGCACCTGCGCTCGCTGGTCGTGGAGCTCGCCGGGGTGGCCACCGCCGGGCTGCTGGTCGGTGCGGTGCTGGCCGCGGGTGCGGTTGCCCTGGTCTACCGGCGGCTGGACGTCGACCTGCTCCGGCCGCCGACCGAGCTGCTCGCCGTCCCGGAGCGGGCGGTGCTGCTGACCGTCGCGGTCACGCTGCTGGTCGCCGGGCTCGCCGCGCTGTACGCCCAGCGGGCCGCCGACCGGGCCGACCCCGCCACCGTCTTGCGCGAGGACGCCTGACGTCGACACTTCCGGTGTGCCCCTGTTCCGCGACCGCGCCGACGCCGGACGGCGGCTGGTCGAGCCGGTCGCCGCGCTCGTGCCGGCCGACCGCCCGCTGACGGTGGTCGGGCTGCCGCGCGGCGGGCTGGCCGTGGGCGCGGCGTTGGTCGCCGGGCTCCGGGCACTGGGCCGGACGGCGCGGCTGGAGGCCGTCGCGGTGGCCAAGGTGCTGGCCCCCGGGGACCCCGAGCTGGCGCTGGGTGCGGTCACCGCGCACGCGACGGTGCGCGGCGAGCGGGCCTGCCGGCTCAGCGGCGTGGACGACGAGCGGTTCCGCGCGCTGGCCGCGGCGGCCCGGGAGCGGCTGGCCGACCGGCTGACCGCGCTGCCGCCGCCCGCCGCACCGGACGGCGACGTGCTGCTGGTCGACGACGGGCTGGCCACCGGGGCGACCGCCGAGGCCGCGGTGGCGGAGCTGCGGGCCACCGGCGCCGGGTGGCTGGGCCTCGCCGTCCCGGTGGCCGATGCCTCGGCGTGGAGCCGGGTGCGGCCGGCCGTCGACGGCGGCGTGGCGCTGGTGCAGCGCGCGCCGCTGCGGGCGGTGAGCGTCGACTACGCCGACTTCCGCCAGCTCACCGACGCCGAGACGCGCGCCGCGCTGGCCGCCGCCGGCTAGCCGCGCGGGGCGCGGGCGAGCTGGCGGCTCTGCGCGACCAGCCGGCCGGTGGAGTCCCAGATCCGGTAGTCCTCGTCGATCCAGCCGCCGGCGATCTCCCCGGACCGCGCCTCGACCAGGCACCAGCCGGGCGCCGGCAGCGCGCGCACCAGCACCTGCAGCTGGACGGTCGGCGCCCAGCCGAACCGGCCGATGGCCCAGCTCGTGGGCGGCAGCGCGTCGGCGAAGGTGACCAGCGCCAGCGGGTCGGGCTCGCGGTCGTCGGCGAACCGCAACCAGGCGCGCATCACCGGCTCCTGGCCCGGCTGCCCGAGCGCCCAGCCGGCGGTCTGCGGGTCCAGCCGGGTCTCCACCCGGCGGGACAGCCCGGGCACGCCGATCGAGGGCGGCGCCAGGTGGGCGTGCTCGGCGATCGAGATGCAGTGCTCCACCGGCGTGGCCGCCGGCGCCGGGACGGCGACCTCCGGGCTGCTCTCCTCCAGCGTCGCCGTGGTCGCCTGGACCGTGACGGCCGGGCCGTCCGCGTCGGCGAGCACGACGGCCGAGTGCGCCAGCGTCCGGCCGGCCGGCCCCGCGGTGACGGTCAGCGTGGCCGGGCCCGCCGACGGCGCCCGCAGGTAGCCGGCCGACAGCGCCACCGGGTGCGGGTGCGGCGACTCCAGCACCGCGGCCCGCGCGGCCACCGACAGCAGGTAGCCGCCGTTGAGGATGCCGCCGCCGACGTCCCAGCCCGGGTCCAGCCGGGCGGTCAGCACACCACCCTCGCCCCGCTGCACGGCGGTCGCGGTGTCGAAGGCGGTCGGCTGTAGGACGTCGTGCTGCACGACCGACAGCCTGCCACCCCCGCTCAGGGCAGCGGCCAGCCGGTGACCCGTTCGTAGCGCGGGCCGGGCCCCAGGTGGCTGCGCCACAGCACCACCTCCGCGGCCGGCCAGCGCGGCCCGCGGTACCCGGCCAGCCGGTCGGGCAGGTCGCCGTCGGCCGGCTGCCCTGCCCGCCAGCGGCCGAGCGTGAGGTGCGCCCGGAACGGCCGGTCCTCGACCGGGAGGCCGGTGGCCCGCGCGGCTCCGGCCAGCCGCCCGGCCAGGGCGGTCAGCTCGGGCAGGTCGCCGTCCAGGCCCGCCCAGCAGACCGCCGGACGCCGCCGTGAGCCGAACCGCCCGGCCCCGGCGAGCTGCAGGGTCAGCGGTGGGGTGGCCGCGACCGCGGGGGCGACCCGCGCGGTGAGCGGCGCGAGCCGGTCGGCGGGCACCGTGCCGAGGAACAGCAGCGTGAGGTGCCAGCGGTCCGGCGCTGTCCACCGGGGTGCGCCGGGGTCCTCGCGCAGCGGCGCCAGCGCGGCCGCGAGGTCGGCGACGGCCGCCGGTGGTGGGTCGACGGCCAGGAACAGCCGCCCGGCCGACTCCGGCGCAGCGGTCAGCCGGACACCACCAGGCCGGCCGCCTCGAGCGCGCCGACGAGCCGCAGCCGCTCCAGCTCCCGGGCCTCGGACGGCACGCCGGCCAGCGCGTGCGGCACCTCGAGCAGGTCGGCGGCCTCGATCAGCACGTCGTCGTAGGCGGCGAGCAGGCCGCGGCGGCGGGCCACCGGGGCGCCCGCGGGCACCGCGGCGACCGCGCGGGACAGCCGGCGGACGTCGGCGGCGACGGCCTGCAGCGGCCGGCGCACCGGAGGCGCCGGCGGCGGGGCGGTGCCGGCCGCACGGCGGCGGGCCCGTCGTTCGAGCGCGGCCTGACCGGTGAACCAGCGCAGGGCGACGACCAGGCCGCCCAGGCCGAGGAGGAGGACGCCCGTGGCCGCGCCCAGACGCAGCAGCGACGCCCCGACGTCCGTGGGAACCGGGCCTCCAGGCACGTCCCCGACGGTACGCCGGATCAGCGGACCCGGTCGCCCGCGACCTGCTCCCCGGGCACCTCGCCGTCCGCCTCCTCCTGGAGGTTCCCGCGCAGCGCGGCGACGTTCGGCTGGGTGGTGGCGACGTGCAGCTGCAGGCGCGGCGGGGCGACGTGCAGCTCGAGCCGGACCCGGTGCCCGCGCAGCAGCAGCCCGCCGGCCGCGAGCGACACGACGAGGCAGACCAGGCCGCCGCCGATGAGCCCCCACGGTGGGCCGAACCGCTCGGACAGCCAGCCGATCGCCGGGGCGCCCAGCGGCGTGCCGCCCATGAACGCCATGAAGTACAGCGCCAGGATGCGGCCGCGCATCTCCGGCTCGACGCCGAGCTGGACGAAGCTGTTGCAGGCCACCGCGAAGACCAGGGCGGCCGCGCCGGTCGGCACGCAGACGGCGGCGAAGGCGTAGTAGTCGGTCATCAGCCCGCTGACGATCAGCAGCACGGAGAACACGACGGCGGAGACGACCAGGAACCGCTGCAGCGGGCGGCGGCTGCGCCGGGTCGACAGCAGCGCGCCGGTGAGCGAGCCGACCGCGTAGCAGGTCGACAGCAGCCCGAAGGCGCCCGCGCCGAGGCCGAACACGCCCTTGGCCATGAGCGCGATGGTGATCTGCGAGTTGAACCCGAAGGTGCCCAGGGTGAAGGCCAGCCCCATGGCCAGCAGCAGGTCGGGGTGCCGCCGGGTGTACGACAGCGCCGCGCCGAGCTGGCCGCGGGCCCGGGCCACCGGCGGGCTGGGGTGGAGCTCGGAGCGGCGCATGGCCAGCAGCGCCGCGATCGTGCAGGCGAAGCTGCCGGCGTTGACCAGGAACGCCAGCGACGTGTTGCCCCCCGCGACCGCGATCAGCGCACCGGCGACGGCCGGGCCGATCAGCCGGGCGGCGTTGAAGGCCGTCGAGTTGAGGCTGACCGCGTTCGCCAGCCAGCGCGGCCCGACCATCTCCGACACGAACGCCTGCCGCGCAGGGGTGTCCAGCGAGCCGACGACGCCGAGCAGCAGCGCGAGCAGGTAGACGTGCCACAGGGCGATCGAGTCGGTGGCCACCAGCAGGCCGAGGCCCAGGGCCAGCACGCCCATGACCGCCTGGGTGATGATCAGCAGCTTGCGCTTGTCGTAGCGGTCGGCGAGCAGCCCGCCGTAGAAGCTGAAGACCAGCGTCGGGCCGAACTGCAGGGCGGTGGTGATGCCCAGGGCCACGCCGCTGTCGCCGGACAGCTGGAGCACCAGCCAGTCCTGGCCGATCCGCTGCATCCAGGTGCCGACCTGGCTGACCAGGTTCGCCGACACGAACAGCCGGAAGTTGTGCACGGTCAGCGCCCCGAACATGCGGGACGCGGTGCTGGTGCGGGTCTCGGTCGTCGCCGTCACCCGCTGGCGAGCTTGTCCATGATCGCCGCGGCCTCGCGCAGGGTGGTGCGCTCCTCGGCGGTCAGCTGCTGCAGCTGCCCGGACAGCCACGCCTCGCGGGCGCGGACCTCCTCGGTGAGCAGCTCCTCGGCCGCCGGGGTGAGGTCGATGACGACCTGCCGCCCGTCGGTGGGGTGCGGCGTCCGGGTGACCAGGCCCTTGCTCTCCAGCGCGACGACCACCCGGGTCATCGACGGCGGCTGCACCCGCTCGTGCGCGGCCAGCTCGCCGGGGCTCATCGCGCCGTGCCGCTTGAGCGTGGACAGCGCCGCCAGGTGGGTGAGCGTCACCGAGGTGTCGACCCGCTGGTTGCGCAGCCGCCGGGAGAACCGCATCACGGCCAGGCGCAGGTCATGGGCCAGCGCCGCGGTGTCCAGCGTCGTCCGAGCCACGCCCCGAGGATAGCCGATCCGAAGCCTGCCTAACGACTTCGGCCCGTCCGGCCACCCCGGGGGTGGTGCCGGCCTAGAGGAGCTGCTGGATGGGGTCGAGCGCGAAGTAGACGACGAACAGCACCGCGACGACCCACATCAGCGGGTGCACCTCGCGCCGCCGGCCGGTGGCCGCGTGCAGCAGCACCCAGCTGACCACGCCGGCGCCGATGCCGTTGGTGATCGAGTAGGTGAACGGCATCAGCGCGATGGTGAGGAACGCGGGGATGACCAGCGTCAGGTCGCTCCAGTCCAGCTCGCGCACCTGGCCGATCATCATGGCGCCGACCAGCACGAGCACCGGGGCGGCGGCCTCCGAGGGCACGACCTGCACCAGCGGCGTGAAGAACATCGCGACCAGGAACAGCGCGCCGGTGACGACGCTGGCCAGGCCGGTGCGGGCGCCGTCGGCGACCCCCGAGGCGCTCTCGATGAAGGTCGTGTTCGACGAGACGCTCGAGGCGCCACCGGCCGCCGCGGCGACCGAGTCGACCAGCAGCACCGGCTGCGAGCGGGGCAGGTTGCGGTCCTCGTCGAGCAGGTCGGCCTCGGCGCCGACGGCGGTGATCGTGCCGACGGTGTCGAAGAAGTCGGCGATCATGATCGAGAAGACGATCAGGACCGCGGCCAGGACGCCGATCCGGGAGAACCCGCCGAACAGCGAGAAGTGGCCGATCAGCCCCAGGTCGGGGGCCTCGAAGACCTTGCCCGGCCAGGTGGGCACGGTGAGCGCCCAGCCGTGCGAGTTGTCGGCGCTGCGCGGGCCGACGTCGGCGATCGCCTCCACGATGATCGCGAAGACGGTGGTGGCGACGATGCCGATGAGCAGCGCCCCGCGCACCCGGCGCACCAGCAGCACCGCGGTCAGCAGCAGGCCGACGACGAAGGTGAGCAGCGGCCAGCCGGCCAGCGCGCCGTTGACGCCGAAGCTGATCAGCGAGCCCTGACCGGGCCGGATGACGCCGGCGTCGGCGAGGCCGACGATGGTGAGGAAGAAGCCGATGCCGGCCGCGATCGAGGCCTTGAGCTGGGTGGGGATGGCGTTGAACACCGCGCGCCGGAAGCCGGTGAGCACCAGCACGGTGATCAGCAGGCCCTCGAGCACGATGAGGCCCATGACCTCCGCCCAGCTGAGCTGGGTGGCGGCGTAGACGCCGGCGATCGCGTTGATGCCCAGGCCCGCGGCCAGCGCCAGCGGGTAGCGGCCGACGATGCCCATGACGATGGTCAGCACGCCGGCGACGGCGGCGGTCACCGCGGCGACCGAGGCCCCCGGGAGCGTGCGGCCGTTGATGTCCGCGCCGGAGAGGATGATCGGGTTCAGCACCACGATGTAGGCCATCGTGAAGAACGTGGTGAACCCGCCGCGGACCTCGCGGCCCACGGTCGAGCGGCGCTCGCTGATGCTGAAGTACCGGTCCAGCCCGTTGCGCGGGCGGACCTTGGGTCCCGGGCTGCGCCGGGCCTGGTCCGTGGCGGCGGAACTGCCGGCGGGGCGGGGGGTCTCGGACACGGCGGTACTCCAGGCGACGACGGAAATCCCGCCCCTCGTCGGGCGGCGGCAGGCGGGCAACAGCGTGACACACCGGCTCCGACCTGCGGTCACGCTGGTGTGAACGCGCCGGGACGACGGCCTAGGGTGCTCCCGTGCCGACGCCCACCCGCCCCTCCCCGCCGCCGCTGCAGGTCGACACCGCGAAGGTGGTGCTCGTCTGCACCGGGCTGTGGGTGGTCGCGCTGGTCGTGCTG
This sequence comes from Modestobacter sp. NPDC049651, assembly GCF_040659695.1. Taxonomy (NCBI): domain Bacteria; kingdom Bacillati; phylum Actinomycetota; class Actinomycetes; order Geodermatophilales; family Geodermatophilaceae; genus Modestobacter; species Modestobacter sp. NPDC049651. The sequence continues at coordinate 4,365 of NZ_JBFAOG010000020.1, read as the reverse complement.
CTGCTGCTGGGCGACCGGGTCGACCGGGTGTGGACCTGGACCTGCGTCTGCGGCATCGGCCTGGCCGGGATCGGCCTCGCGATCATGGCCGCCCAGGGCCAGCTCCGCCGCCGGGGCTGACCACCCACCCCGCGAGCGCCGGCAACGGCTCAGCGCAGGTCGGGGACGGCAGCTGGCCGCGGTGCGGTCCGGTAGGACCGCGGTGTCACAGCCCTCAGATCACGTCGAAGTCGGCGGTGTCGTAGCGGGCCGAGGTGGTGACCTCGACCGGCTCCTTGTGCTCGAGCGTCGCCTGGCTGTGCGCGCCGCAGCCGTAGTCGGCGGTCACGACCCGGCCGTCCGCGGGGGCGTAGGCGTTCGCGCAGGCGCCGAACGACAGCCGCAGCGAGCCGGCCAGCGGCAGCCAGAACCCGCAGGTCGAGCACGGCCCGGGCGCGTGGCGCGCCATCGACGACGCCGGCCCGTACTCGCCGTCCCGCCACCGGACGCCGGCCTCGGCGCGACCCTCCGGCGAGAGCACCCGCTCCCGGCCGATGCCGAGCTCCTCGGCGACCACCCGGCCGGCCGGGTCGTCGGCGGAGTCGTCGTCGGCGAGGTAGGCGGGCACCAGGCGGGGGTCGTCCTCGGTGGCCGGCAGCACGTCGCCCACCGACAGGTCGCCGGGGCGCAGCCGCTCGTGCCACGGCACCCAGGCCGGGGCCAGCAGCGCCGCGTCGCCGGGCAGCAGGACGACCTCGTCGACGGTGACCTGCTCCTCCCCCGGCACCCGGGCCACGGTGACCGCCCAGTGCCAGCCCACGTAGCCGGGCAGCGCGGCGGCGAAGGAGTGGGTGACGACCGCGCCGAACGCGGCCGGGTCACCGGCGGGCTCGGCGACGGCACCGAGGTGCTCCCCGACGGCCGAGGCGCTGCCGGCGACCTCCACGGCGGCGGCCGAGGCCTGCTCGACGGCCGCGGCGAGCACCGGGTCGGGCTGTGATCCGTGGGCGGCGGGGTACGCGGGGTCCGACACGTCCCCCATTGTCGCGGATGGCCCCCGGTGCGCGCCCGCCCCGTCCGCTCGTCGGCGCGGCCGCTCCCCCGGCGACCTGCGGCACGATGGACGGCGTGTCCTCCCCCAGCAGCCCGGGCCGGCCCCGGCGACCGTGGTCGCGGGGCTCGACGTCGGCCGCCCGCACGGGGCCGGACACCGCACCGGCGCACGGGACGCGCCAGCAGACCCGCCCGATGCCGGTCGCCGACGACCAGGCGCCGGGTGCCCCGCGGAAGATCACCGTCACCCGGGTGGCCGCCGTCCGCAGCCGGGAGCTGACCGGCGCCGCCGTCCGCCGGGTGCGCGCGGCCGGCCGGGCCGACGGCGCCGGGGAGACCGGGCTCTCGCAGCTGCTGTGGGTGAACGCGCTGCAGACCGCGGGCGACGCCCTCATCGCCGTCTCGCTGGCCGGCACGCTGTTCTTCGCTGCGGCGTCCGACGCCCAGCGCGGCAACGTGGCGCTCTACCTGCTGGTCACGATGGCGCCGTTCGCCGTGCTCGCGCCGGTGATCGGCCCGCTGCTCGACCGGCTGCAGCGCGGCCGCCGGCTGGCCCTGGCGGCGACCTTCGCCGCGCGCACCGTGCTGGCGCTGGTGATGGCCACGCACTTCGACGACTTCTGGCTGTACCCGGCGGCCCTCGGCGTGCTCGTGTGCAGCAAGGCGTTCAACGTGCTGCGCGCGGCGGTGGTCCCCCGCGTGCTGCCGGCCGCGCTCACCCTGACCTCGGCGAACGCCCGGCTGTCGGTGTTCGGCCTGGTCACCGGCGGGGTGCTGGGCGCGGTCGGCGCGGGCGTCGCGAAGGTGTTCGGCTTCGGCCCGGAGCTGTGGGTCACCGCGGTGGTGTTCGGCGCGGGCGCCGTCCTGTCGCTGCGGCTGCCCCGGCACGTCGACGTCCCGGCCGGCGAGGAGCAGGCCGACGTGCTGCGCACCGCGCCGGTCCACCTGGACGGCGGCCGGACCCGTCGGCCGACCACGGCGCACGTGGCGACCGCGCTGCGGGCCACCGCGGCGCTGCGCGGGCTGAGCGGCTTCCTCACGATCTTCTCGGCGTTCCTCGTGCAGGCGAGCGTCGAGGACGGCTGGCACGCCACCCTCGCGCTGGGCGCCATCGCGGCCGCGGCGGGGATCGGCAGCTTCGCCGGGACGGCGGCCGGCTCGCGGCTGCAGTCGAGCCCCGACCGGGTGGTGCTGGTGGCGGCGGGGGTCGCCGCGGCGGTCACCGTGGTCGCCGCCGTCCTCTACAGCTTCCCGATGGCCGCCCTGGTGGCGTTCGTCGCCGCGGTGACCAACGCGCTGGGCAAGGTGTCGCTGGACGCGATCATCCAGCGCGAGGTGCCCGACGCGCAGCGGGCGTCGGCGTTCGCCCGGTCGGAGACCTGGTTGCAGCTGGCCTGGGTGGTGGGTGGTGCACTGGGGATCGCGCTGCCCAGCACCGGCTGGCTCGGGTTCACCGTCGCCGCCGCGCTGCTGGTACTCACCGTCGGGCTCACCGTGTGGAGCCTGCGCACCCATCGTGCGCCCGCGCCGCCCGACCGATCAGAGGAGTGGACGTGAACACCGCCGTGCGTGCGGGGACCGGGGTGCTGCTGCTGGCGGGCCTGACGACGCTGGCCGGCTGCGGCGACGGCGGTGGCTCCGGCGAGTCCCGGGCGCCGCTGGTGGGCGTCGCGGTGGCCGGCCAGGAGATCAGCATCGAGCCGACCCAGTACTGCCTCAACGGCGACGGACGGCGCTACTCCGTCTCCCCGCCGGTGCTCGAGGTGACCCCCGACCAGGACGTCCGGCTGCGGGTCCCCGACGCGGTCGCCGACCGGGGCTGGGCCGTGCAGGTCTGGGACGAGGGGCTGGAGCAGAAGCTCGGCGACGTCGAGGTGGACCGCGGCACGCAGGTCTACGACGAGATCACCACGTCCGACGTCGTCCCGGCGACGTTCTACCTGGTGGTGGTCGAGGACACCGACAAGGAGCGGTGCAGCGGCCTGTCGGGCGCGTGGCCGGTCGGGTTCATCCGGACGGCGGGCGGGGCGGCCGCCTCGACGTCCGCACCCGCCTCGTCTTCCGCGCCGGCGACGCCCTGACCGGTCAGGCGTCGAGGTCGTCGGCGACCGCGCGCAGCACGGCGGCGACCCGCTTGTCCGGGTACCTCCCCCGGCGCAGGCCGGCGGAGGCGGAGTCGAGCAGCTTGATGAGGTCCTCGATGAGCGGGACCAGGTCGTCGGGCTTCTTGCGGGTGCCGGCGACCACCGACGGCAGCGGGTCGAGCACCTGCACCTGCAGCGCCTGGTCGCCGCGGCGACCGGCGACGATGCCGAACTCCACGCGCTGGCCGGGCTTGAGCGCCGTGGTGCCGGCGGGCAACGCGTCCTTGTGCACGTAGACGTCCGGACCGCCCTCGCGCGCGAGGAAGCCGAAGCCCTTCTCCGCGTTGAACCACTTCACCTTGCCGCTGGGCACGTTCGATCCCTCAGTCGTGTCGGAGCCGACCCGGCCGGGTCGGCCGGAGCCCTCCAGGTTAGCCGTCCGGGCGCCCCGCGGGTCCCGGTTTCCCGGGCCTCCCTACGCTGGCTCCGTGCCCGCCCCGGCCGGTGACCCGGCAGCTCCGCCGCACCCGGACTACCGGTTCAGCCTGGCCAACGAGCGCACCCTGCTGGCCTGGCTGCGCACCGCGCTGGCTCTGGTCGCCGGCGGGGTGGCGATGGCCCAGTTCGCGCCGGACCTCGGGGTCGAGGGCGGCGGGCCGGTCGTGGCCGTCGGGCTGGTGCTCGCCGGGCTGGCGACGGCGGCCGCCGGGCACCGCCGGTACGTGCGCAACGAGCGGGCCATCGCCGCCGGGCAGCCGCTGCCGGCCAGTCCCGCGGCCGGGTGGCTGACCGGGCTGCTCGTCGTCCTGGTGCTGGTGGTGCTGGCGCTGGTGCTCACCCAGGTCGTGCGCGGGTGAGCGCGCCGGTGGAGACGCAGGCGGCGCGCACGGTGCTCGCCTGGCAGCGCACCGGGCTGGGCGTGCTCGGGGTGGCCGCGCTGCTGCTGCGGGCCGCCGTCGAGCACGGCGACCTGCCGGTGGCGGCGATCGGGTCGGGGGTGGCGCTGGCGGGGCTGGTCGTGCTCGGGGTGCTCACCCGCCGCCGGGCGGTCGCCGCCCAGCGGGCCGCGGACGCCGAGGGCGACGCGCGGGCGCCGCGGGCCGCGGCGGTCGCGACCGGCCTGGTGCTGCTCACCGGGGTCGGCGCGCTGACCGCCGACCTGCTGCTGCGCCGCTGAGCGGAGTGGATCCGTCGGCGGGCACGCGGCGGGTCCACACCGCCCCCGGTGAGCGGCCCACGCCCGCCCAGT
>NZ_JBFAOG010000019.1:0-71788 GCF_040659695.1 Modestobacter sp. NPDC049651 | reverse complement strand
CGCGTCGGCGCGGGTGTGGGCATCAGCCAGTGCCTGATCGTTACCGCTGGCGGTGAGGTCGGCGGGCAGTGCGGTGGTTGGCAGGCCCAGGGCACGACCGCCGGGTCACTCCTCGGACAGCGTGCGGGTGTCGGTGAGCCGCAGCTCCTCGACGTCCAGCCGGCCCTGGATGCGGCGCAGCACGATGTCGTCGATCGTCCGGGCGTTGCGCAGCTCGATCAGCGCCGCGCGCTTGTCGGCCAGCAGCCGCACCCGCAGCCGGTGCTCGGCCTCCTCCCCCGCCGGGTCGTCGCCGGCCGCGCCGTCGCCGTCCTCCTCGGCGTCCAGGTGCGCCAGCCGGGCGAGGTAGTCGGCCCGGATCCGGTCGACGACCGCGCCGTCCACGCCCATCGCCGCGGCCCGCTCCTCCAGCGCGCCGAGCGCCGCCTCGGTGATCCGCCGGTCGGCGGCGCGTTCCTCGTCGGCCTCGGCGGTGTCGGCCGGGAACCGCGCCCAGCGCACCACCAGCGGCATGGTCGGCCCCTGCACCACCAGGATCAGCGCGATGACCACGAAGGTCACCAGCAGGACGACGTCCCGGTCGGCGACCGAGGTGCCGTCCTCGCCGGTGGCCGGCACCGCGAGCGCCGCGGCCAGCGACACCGCGCCGCGGAACCCGGCCCAGGCGTTGACCATCCGCTGGCGGAAGCCCATCCGGCGCAGCCGCTGCGCGGGCCGCCGGTCCAGCGCGCGGATGACGTAGGGCACCGTCGAGCTCCAGGCCACCCGCACCCCGGCGACCACGACCGCGATCAGCACGCCGTCCCGCAGGCCGGCCAGCAGCCGGTCGGTGGACAGGCCGGTCACCAGCGGGTGCAGCTGCAGCCCGATGAGCACGAAGAGCGCGCCGTTGAGCAGGAAGCTGGCCAGCTGCCAGAACGAGGTGGCCTGCACCCGGGTCGCGGCGGCGATCCGGCTGGACCCCAGCTGGCTGAGCACCAGCCCGCAGGTGACGACGGCGACCACCCCGGACACCTCCAGCGCCTCGGCCGGCAGGTAGGCGAGGAACGGGGTGACCAGGCTGACGGCGTTCTCCAGCCGCAGGTCGGTGCCGCGCACCAGCCGGCGCAGCCCCAGCGCGACCGCCGCGGCAGCCAGCCCGATGGCCAGCCCGCCGGCGTACGAGCCGGCGAACCGGCCGGCCACCGACCAGCTCGACGGCGAGTGCCCGCCCAGCGCGACGCCGAGCGCGACGGCGTAGAGCACCAGCGCCGTCCCGTCGTTGACGAGGCTCTCCGCGGTGAGCATCGTGCGCACGCGGCGGGGCAGCGCCCCGGCCAGCGTCGCGACCGCGGTGGCGTCGGTGGGCGCCAGCACCGCGCCCAGCACCCAGGCCATCGGCCAGTCCAGGCCCAGCGCGTGCGCCACGACGGCCACCCCGGCGGCGGTGGCCAGCACCAGCCCGACCGACGCCAGCAGGATCACCCGCAGGTTGGCCCGGATCTCCCGCAGCGAGGAGTTCAGCGCCTCCCAGTACAGCAGCGCCGGCAGGAAGAGCAGCAGGACGACGTCCGGCGGCAGGGTCACGTCGCCGAGCCCGGGCAGGAGGCTCAGCGCGGCGCCGGCCAGGAGCATCAACAGCGGTGGTGGCAGGTGCACCCACCCGGCCAGCCGGGAGGCCAGCACCACCACGACCCCGACCAGGACGACGAGCTCCAACCCGGCCATGCCCCGCCCTCCCCGCCGATCAGCTCGGGGCAGTGTGGCCGATCGGCCGGCCGGAGCGGGAGCTCAGACCCCGCAGTGCGCGAGCGCCTGCATGAGCAGCGCGCTCTGCCCGTTGGCGAGCTCGGCCAGCACGGAGCCCTGGCGGACCTCGTCGGGCGAGAACCAGGTCAGCTCCAGCGCGTCCTGCTGCGGCGCGCAGTCGCCCTCGACCGGCACCACGTAGGCCAGCGAGACGGCGTGCTGGCGCGGGTCGTGGAACGGGGTGACGCCCGGCGTCGGGAAGTACTCGGCGATGGTGAACGGCTGGGGGGAGGTCGGCACCCGGGGCAGCGCGAGCGGGCCGAGGTCCTTCTCCAGGTGCCGCAGCAGCGCCGAGCGCACCCGCTCGTGGTACAGCACCCGGCCGGACACCAGCGCCCGCTTGACCTGGCCGTCCTCGCCGATGCGCAGCAGCAGCCCGACGGCGGTCACCGTGCCGTGGTCGTCGACGCGCACCGGCACCGCGTCGACGTAGAGGATCGGCAGCCGTTCCCGCGCGGCGTCCATCTCCTCGCGCGAGAGCCAGCCAGCGTCGGAGTTCGCCACCTCGGTCATGCCCCCTGTCTAGTCGATGCCCGCCGGTTCGACGCGCCGAGGGGCTGCCGACACCCTCCGCAACCGCCTCCTCCACCGCCCGGAGGTGGCAGCGCGGCCGCACGCGAGGACCATGGAGACGCGGCCGGGAGGAGATCGCCATGCACGCCAGGACCACCATGCTCACCGGCGACCCGCGCCTGGTCGACGCCGGCATCGCCCACGTGCGCGACCACGTCTGGCCGATGATGCGCGGCATGAGCGGCGCCCTCGGCGTCTCGATGCTCGTCGACCGGCGCACCGGGCGCTGCGTCGTCACCGCCGCCTGGGCCGGCGCCGAGGCGATGGCCGTCGCCCCCGAGGACGTCCGGGAACTCCGCCGGCAGGTCGCCGAGCAGCTGGGCGCCCCCGACCCCGAGGTCGCCGAGTGGGAGATCGCGGTGTTCCACCGGCAGCAGGCCTCCGGCGCGGGCGCTTGCGTGCGGGTGACCTCCCTCGACCTCCCGCGCGGGGGGTCCGAAGCCGTGGTCGACAGCTTCCGCGCCGGCCTGCTGCCGCGGCTGGAGCACCTGGCCGGCTTCCGCAGCGTGAGCCTGCTCGTCGACCCGCAGCACGACCGCGCCGTCGCCGCGGTCACCTACGAGAGCCGGGCGGCGATGCACCGCGCCGGCGGTCAGGGGCTCGCCCTGCGCACGGACTTCGCGCGGGTCACCGGGGCGGCGGTCACCGCCGTCGACGAGTACGACCTGGCACTGGCCCACCTGCGGGTGCCCGAGCTCGCCTGAGCCGGCAACGCGCCGGTTCCCCGGGCTGGCTACGGTCCGCGGCATGACCGGCAGCACGGACGACGAGCGGCAGGCCGCCCTGGCCGCGACCTACGAGGCGCTGGAGCGGGTGGGCCGCCCGCTGCGCGCCGTCGTCCGGGTGCTGCCCGACCCGCCGCGGGCCGCCGGGGGCCCGCTGCTCGGCACCGCGATCGCGGTCAAGGACATGATCGACGTCGCCGGCTGCGTGCGCGGCGACGGCAACCCCACGGCGATGGGCGGGTCCCCCGCCGAGCACGACGCCCCGGTGGTCGCCCGGCTGCGGGCCGCGGCGGCCGACGTCGTCGCCACCACCTCGCTGCTGGAGTACGCCGCGGGCGCGCCGCACCCCGACCTGCCCGAGGCGCTCAACCCGGTGCGGCCCGACCGCACCGCGGGCGGCTCCAGCGGCGGGTCGGCGGCGCTGGTCGGCGCCGGGGTGGTGCCGGCGGCGCTGGGCACCGACACCGGCGGCTCGGTGCGGCTGCCCGCGCACTACTGCGGCGTCGTCGGGGTGAAGCCGACGCACGGGCTGGTGCCGCTGGCCGGCGTCACCCCGCTCTCCCCGTCGCTGGACCACGTGGGCGTGCTGGCCCGCGACGTGGCCACCGCGGCCGCCGTCCTCGCTGTCCTGGCCGACCGGCCGCTGCCGGCCGCGCCGCGCCGTCCGCGGATCGGCGTCCTGGCCGGTCAGCTGGCGCACCCGGCGCTGGAGCCCGAGCTCGCCGCCCGCACCCGCGACGTGCTCGACCGGCTGGCCGACGCGGGGGCGGGCGTCGTCGAGGTCGACGACGGCGTGCTCGCCGAGCTCGGGGAGCTGCTGGTGCCGGTGCTGCTGCCCGAGGCGTGGGCGGTGCACGGCGCGCGGGTGGCCACCGAGCCCGGCTGGTACGGCCCGGACACGCTGCGGCTGTTCCAGGCCGCCGGCGCGGCCGACCCGGCCGACCGGGCGGCCGCGCTGCGCCGCCGCGACCGGCTGCGGCCGGCCGCCGAGGCGCTGCTGGACGGCGTCGACGTGCTGCTCGGTCCGGTCGCCCCGTTCCCGGCGCCGGAGCTGACGCCGCCGATCGACACCCCCGAGGGCGAGGTGGAGGGGCTGTTCACCGGCCCGTTCAACGTCACCGGCCAGCCGGCGCTGTCCCTGCCGGCGGGGTGCACCGGCGACGGGCTGCCGTTCGGCGTCCAGCTCGCCGGCCGCACCGGCGGGGACGCCGGGCTGCTGGCCGCCGCGGCCTGGATCGAGCGCGCCCTGACCGCCGGCTGACCGCGACTCCGGTCGGCACGCCAGTCACACGCGACTCATCTGGCGCTCCCGCTCCGGACCGGTCAACCCACCCACCCCGCTGGCCGAGAACCGATCCATGGGCACCACGAAGCACGCACTCCAGGAGGATGCTCTCGACGGCTGGCTCTCCGACCTGACGGACGGGGAGACGTCGATGCGCAAGCTCCGCAAGAAGCTCGCCGCGAAGGCCGAGGCGCGTACGCCCGCGGCTGACGAGGACGAGTGCCCGACCTGCCACGGGGCGGGGCACACCGGCAGCATCCTGCGCGCGATCTCCTGAACCACCCCGGGATCGGCCGGCCGCTCCCCCGGTCGACCGATCCCCCGCTCCCCCCGCACCCCGCCCGCCACGGAGCGTCCGCACACGCCGCGCCGCCGCCGCCCGGTGCCGGCGGTGCTGGCGGATCCCGGCGCGCCCGCGACCCTCGGGGTGCGGCGGCGCCGGTCGGGCGCCGCCAGGGAGGAGCGCCGGCATGTACGCCAGGTCCACCACCGTCCACGGTGACCCCCGCGCCGTCGACGCCGGCACCGCGCACGTCCGCCGCCGCGTCTGGCCGGCGATGGCGGCGGTCCCCGGGTGCATCGGGATGTCGATGCTCGCCGACCGGTACCTCGGTCGCTGCATCATCACCACCGCCTGGGACGACGCCGACGCGATGCGCGCCAGCACCGGCCCGGTCCGCGCGATCCGCCAGCACGTCGCCGAGGTGCTGCGGGCCGACCGGGTCGACGTCGAGGAGTGGGAGATCGCCGTCCTGCACCGGGAACGGCCCGCCGGTGAGGGCGCCTGCGTGCGGCTGGTGTGGAGCGCCATGGCCGCGGACGAGCTCGACGACGCGATCGAGGCCTTCCGGATGAGCCTGCTGCCGCGACTGGACGACCTCACCGGCTTCTGCAGCCTGAGCCTGCTGGTCGACCGGGCGGCGCACCGCGGCGTCACCGCGATCACCTACGCCGACCGGCGGGCGATGGAGGCCGCCGTCGCCGAGGAGCAGGAGATGGGCGAGGAGTTCGCCGAGGCGATGGGCCTGGAGGTCACCGAGGTCGCCGAGTTCGACCTGGTCGTCGCCCACCTGCGGGTGCCCGAGCTGGTCTGAGCCGGCCGCTCCGGCCACCCGCCGTCAGGCGGACGGCGACCAGCCGAGCGCGGGCCCCAGGTGCTGCGCGGTGTCGGTGAGGATCTGCACGTAGTCGTCGGCCTCGAAGCTGAACGGCAGCGCGAACACCACCTCGCTGACCTCGCGGAAGCCGGCGTGCGCGTACAGCTGCTCGGCGATCTGCTCGGAGGAGCCGATGAGGTCGCGGGCGAACATCATCCGGGCCGGGCCCTGCGGCGACGCCGTCCGCGGGGTGCGGGCGTCGACGTAGGCGGCGTACCGGGCCTTCTGCTCCGCCGACGCCGAGTCGGTCGGGATGACCACCAGCCCCTGCGACACCCGGCCGGTCGGGTTGGCGGCGCGGAAGGCCCGCACCTGGCTGGCCTGCTCGGTGGCGAAGTCCTCGGTCCGCTCGGCCTTGACCACGCTCGAGGTCAGGAAGTTGAGCCCCTGCTCCCCCGCCCACTGGGCCGAGCGCAGCGACCCGCCGCCGTACCAGGTGCGGGCGGCCAGCCCCGGCGAGTGCGGCTGCACCCGGTCCGACCACTCCTCGACGACGCCCTCGCGGCCGGCGAAGGTGGTCGCCTTCTCCCCGCACAGGAACCCCAGCAGCCGGGAGACGCGGGTGTAGCTGAAGTCCTCGGTGTCGGCGGTGTCCGGGTAGAGGGCGCCCTTGACGTCGTCCCAGTGCATCGGCGGGCCGACGCTGACGCCGGGGTTGAGCCGCCCGCCGGAGAGCACGTCGACGGTGGCGAGGTCCTCGGCCAGCCGCAGCGGGTTCTCCCAGCCCAGCGGGATCACCGCGGTACCCAGCTCGATCCGGGAGGTGCGCTGCGTGGCCGCAGCCAGGACGGCGACCGGTGAGGAGATGCCGTACTGCAGGTGCCGGTCACGCAGCCACGCGCTGTCGAATCCGAGCCGCTCGCCGAGCTCGATGACCTGCAGCGTCGTCTCGTGGCCGGCCGCGGGGTCGGCGTCGTCGAACAGGCCGATGGTCAGGAAGCCGAGCTTCTCCAGCGGCGTACCGGGTGCGGGCATGCCGGGATCATGCCCCGGAACCGGAATACTTGAAAGCTCATACATCTTCGGTAGGGTCATGAGCATGCCGCCCGCCGCCGTCCGCACGCACGTGTCCGTGCCGCTGTCGTTCCCGGACGGCTACGCGACGACGGCCGACGTCTTCACCTTCACCGGCCTCGCCGACGGCCTCGAGCACCTCGCGCTGGGCCTCGGCGACTGGCGCGGCACGGGCGAGCCGCTGGTGCGCCCGCACAGCGAGTGCCTCACCGGCGACGTCTTCGGCTCGCAGCGCTGCGACTGCGGTCCGCAGCTGCGCGAGGCCGTCGAGCGGATCGCCGACGCCGGCGGGTTCCTGCTCTACCTGCGCCAGGAGGGCCGCGGCATCGGCCTCTACGCCAAGCTCGACGCCTACGCGCTGCAGGACGCGGGCCTGGACACCTACGCCGCCAACCGCGCACTGGGCCACGCCGACGACGAGCGCGACTACACCGCCGCCGCGCAGATGCTCACCGCGCTCGGCGCGACTCGGGTCCGGCTGCTCACCAACAACCCGGACAAGACCGCCCAGCTCGCGCAGCACGGGATCGACGTCGCCGAGCAGCTGCCCACCGGCGTCCACCTGTCCCCGGCCAACGCCGGCTACCTGCGCGCCAAGCGCGACCACACCGCCCACACCCTCGACCTGCCGCTGGCCGGCTGAAGACGGAGTCCACCGTGCACGAGCACCCGTTCGCCACCCACCTCCGGCAGCACGCCGCGCTCGAGGCCGCCGACCCGCAGCGCGCCTGGACGCCGGCCGACGGTGCGCTGCCCAGCCTCTACCTCAGCCACGGCGCGCCGCCCACCTTCGAGGACGCCGCCTGGATGACCCAGCTGCACACCTGGGCCCGCTCGCTGCCCAAGCCGACGGCAGTCCTGATCGTCAGCGCGCACTGGGAGTCCGCGCCGCTGTCGATCACCAGCACGCAGCCCACCGAGCTGGTCTACGACTTCGGCGGCTTCGCCCCGATGTACTACCGGATGCGCTACGACACCCCGCCGGCGACCGAGCTGGCCCGGCTGGTGCGCGGCGTCCTGCCCGACGGCGAGGAGCTGCACGAGCACCGCACCCGCGGCCTCGACCACGGCGCCTGGGTGCCGCTGAAGATCATGTACCCGGACGCCGACGTCCCCGTCCTGCAGCTGTCGATGCCCACCCACGACGCGACCACGCTGCTGTCGCTCGGCGAGCGGCTGCGGACGCTGCGCGAGCACGGCGTGCTGGTGATCGGCAGCGGCTTCATGACCCACGGGCTGCCGTTCCTGACCCGGGAGATGTTCAGCGGCGACGTCGTCCCCGGCTGGTCGGCGGACTTCGACGCCTGGGCCGCCGACGCGCTCTCCCGCGGGGACGTCGACACCCTGGCCGCGTTCGCGTCGAGGGCACCGGGCATGCCGTACTCGCACCCCACGGTCGAGCACTTCACGCCGCTGTTCGTCACCCTCGGCGCCGCGACCGACCCCGAGGCCCCGGTCACGACGGCGATCGAGGGCTACGCGATGGGCCTGTCCAAGCGCAGCTTCCAGGCCGCCTGACCGGTCAGGCGGGGAGCCACTCCCGCAGCTGGGCGGCGGTCCACCCCGGGTCCTCCAGGTGCGGCAGGTGGCCGACGCCGCCGCGCACCCGCAGCGACCACGCCGGCAGCCGGGCGGCCAGCGCGCGCACGTGACCGACCGGCGCGAGCAGGTCGTCGGCGCCCTGCAGCCAGAGCACCGGGACGTCGATCCGGGCGAGCTCCGCCTGCCACGCGGCCGGCCGGGACAGCAGCTGCAGGGTCTGCAGGATCATCCGCCACTGCGCCGTGCGCGCGGCCGCGGCGTCCGGTCGGGTGTCCCGCCAGCGGGTCTCGGCCACCGTCGCCGCACGGACCTCCGCCGGTACCCGGTCGACGTGCGGGGTGGCCTGGGCGAGCTGCCGGCGCACGGTCTCCTCGGGACCCGTGCGGGCCATCTGCCGCTGCACCAGCGCGCCGACGCCCGGTGCCCACAGGAAGGCCAGCCGCGGGGTGAGCCGGGGGTCCCACGCGCGGCCGACCGTCGTCGGCACCGGCGGGTCGAGCAGCACCAGCCGCTCGATCGGCGCACTCCCGCGGGCCAGCCGGCGCTGGGCGAGCACGCCGCCGAGCGAGGCGCCCACCAGGGTCACCGGCCGGCCTGCGAACGTCGCGAGCACCCCGTCCAGGACGGCGAGCGCGTCGCCGGCGGCGTCCGCACCGGCCGGCGGCCGCGACCGGCCGTGCGCCGGCAGGTCGAGGACGACGACCTCGTGGGTGGCCGCCAGCAGCGGGCCGAGCGCGGCGAAGTTGAGCGCCGACCCGCCCAGCCCGTGCAGGCACAGCAGCACCGGCGCGCCGGGCGGACCGGGGAAGGTCAGCAGCCGGACCTCGCCGTCCAGGTCGAGCATCGTCGTCCGGGAGCCGGGCGGGTCGGTGGGCGGTGACGCTGCGGGCGTGCCGGTCATGGACTTGCTCTCCCGGGGGACGGTGGCGGCGGGAGCCTGGCGCAGACCACGACGGCCGCGCAAGGCCTTGCCCCCACCTCGGCACCCCGCTAACGTCCCTCCATAAGCAAAGACTTATGGAGGAGGCACCGTGAGCATCGAGGACGCCGCCCGGACCGTCGGCCTGGTCACCCGGGAGGTGCGCACCGGTTCCCGGGACGGCGCACCCACCCGGATCGCCGTCGCGCGCCGCACGTACCCCACCGCCCGCGACGACCTCTGGGACGCCGTCACCAACCCCGAGCGCATCCCGCGCTGGTTCCTGCCGGTCACCGGCGAGCTGCGCGAGGGCGGCCGCTACCAGCTCGTGGGCAACGCCGGCGGGGTCGTGGAGCGCTGCTCGGCGCCGGAGCTGTTCGCGGTCACCTGGGAGTTCGGCCCGATGACGTCCTGGTTGCGGGTCACCCTCACCCCGGACGGCGACGGCACGACGCTCGAGCTGCAGCACGAGGCGCCGGTCGACCCGGACTTCTGGGCGCAGTTCGGCCCGGGCGCCGTCGGCGTCGGCTGGGACCTCGGGCTGCTCGGCCTGCAGCTGCACCTGGCCAGCGGTGAGCAGGTGGACGCGGAGGCCGCGCTGGCCTTCCCGACCTCGCCGCCGGGCACCGAGTTCGTCCGGGTGGCCGCCACCGGCTGGGCGGACGCCGCGGTCGCCGACGGCGACGACCCGACGGCCGCGCACGAGGCCGCCGCCCGCACCGTCACCTTCTACACGGTCGAGCCCGAGGAGGGTGCGGAGCAGGCGTGACCGGGGTCTTCGAGGCGCTGGGCGACGCGACCCGGCGGCACGTCCTGGCGCTGCTGTCGGCAGGCGAGCAACCGGCGGGCGCGGTCGTCGCCGCCCTGCAGGCGCGCGCGCCGATCTCCCAGCCCGCCGTCTCCCAGCACCTCAAGGTGCTCCGGGACGCCGGGCTGGTGCGGGTGCGCGCCGAGGGCACCCGGCGGTTCTACGCGCTGGACGACGCGGGCCTCGCCGCCGCCCGCGCGTGGCTGACCCAGCTCACCGACCCGCTGCAGGGCGCGGCGCAGCCGCTGGACGCGCTGGCCACCGAGCTCGCCCGCGGCCGGCGCGCCGACCGGGCGCGCACGGACCGGGCGGACCGCACCGCCTGACCGGGTCAGCCGATGCCGGCCCCGTCCGGCACGCGCGACCGGTCGCCACCCTGTGGCGCGCTGGCCGCCTGCATCTCCGACAGCCCCCGGACCAGCTCGTCCATGTTCATGCAGGGCACGCAGGTCACCTGCGCGCCCATCGTCAGGAACAGCTGCTCGGTGATCACCGGCAGCTGGGCCGAGTCGGTCATGTCGAAGACCATCAGGCACGCCCGGCGGCCGTCCTCCGGGAAGAAGTAGGCGGCCTCCGGGTGCAGCTGGTCGACCAGCTGCCGCAGCGACGGCCCGATCGAGCCGTCGCGGATCGCGGCGTTGCCGGCCTGGGTGTTCATGACGGCCCGCAGCATCATGCGCATGGCGTCCTCCCGAGCGTCCGAGACCGCGCCAGAGTGGTCCGCCGCCCGGCGCGCGGCAAGGCGCCCGGTGCCGGCCCGGAGCCCGGGCCGCGTGTGCGCACCGACGGTCGCCGCGGCGGGACGATCAGGCGTCAGCAGGGCGGACCGCTCCCGCAGGTGCGGCGTCCCGGCCGGCGGTGGCAGGGTCGGCCCCGACGCCGGACGCCGCAGCAGCGAGGAGACCGATGCAGCCGCAGGGCAGGGTCCTCGGGGGCCGGTACCAGCTCACCTCCCTCATCGCGGGCGGCGGGATGGGGCAGGTCTGGCAGGCCCACGACCCGCTGCTCGGCCGGGACGTCGCGGTCAAGATCCTGCGCAGCGAGTACACCGGCGACCCGGCGTTCCTGGCCCGGTTCCGCGCCGAGGCCCAGCACTCGGCCGGGCTGCTGCACCCCAACATCGCCACCCTGTTCGACTACGGCGAGCTGCCGCCGGGGTCCAGCGGCACCGGCGAGCGGCTGGCGTACCTGGTGATGGAGCTCGTCCGCGGGGAGGCGCTGTCGGCGCTGCTGGCCCGCGAGCACCGGCTCGGCGTCGAGCGCACCCTCGACGTCCTGCGGCAGTGCGCCGCGGGCCTCGCCGCCGCGCACGCCGCCGGCGTCGTGCACCGCGACGTCAAGCCGGGCAACGTGCTGCTCGGCGCGGACGGCACCGTGAAGATCACCGACTTCGGCATCGCCGTGTCGGCGGGCAGCGCGCGGGTGACCGAGGTCGGCCAGGTCATCGGGACCGCTCAGTACCTGGCGCCCGAGCAGGCCGCCGGCGGCAGCGCCACCCCGGCCAGCGACGTCTACTCCCTCGGGCTGGTCGCCTACGAGTGCCTCGCCGGGCGCCCGGCCTACGAGGGCGACACCTCGCTGGCGGTCGCGCTGCGCCGGCTGCACGAACCACCGGCCCCGCTGCCGCCGGACGTCCCCCCGCCGGTGCGGCGCCTGGTCGAGCGCGCGCTGGCCGCCGACCCGGCGCAGCGCTTCCCGGACGGCGCCGCGCTGCGCACCGCCGTCGTCGCGCTCACCGGCGGGCCGCCCGGCCCCGATCCGGCGGCCCGCACGACGGTGCTCGGCCCGGGGCTGCCCCCGGCGGACGACGGCCCGCGGACGGCGGTGCTGCCCGCCGTGCCGCCCGGCGGCGCGGCCGGCACCCGGGTGTTCGCCCCGGCCGCCGGCGGCGCCGCACCGCCCGGTCCCTCCCGTCCGGGCGGCCCGGGAACGGCGCCCCAGCCGGTCCCGGCGCCGCGCCGGTCGCGCCGGCGCTGGAGGCTCGCGCTGGTCGCGCTGGTCGGCGTCGCGCTGCTCACGTTCGCGGCGGTGCAGCTGGCCGGGTCGTCGTCGCCGCCGTCCGCCGGCACCGAGCGGTCGTCCGCCGCCTCCCCGTCGAGCACCGCGCCGACGTCGACGTCGCGCGGCCCGGCCACCTCGCGTCCGGCGGCGACGACGAGCAGCCCGGCACGGGACACCGTGACCGTCCACGCCGACGACTACGTGGGCCGGCCGCTGGCCGAGGTGCAGGCCGCGCTCACCCGCGCGGGCCTCCGCCCGGTACCGCGCCCCGGCCGGGTGCAGGGCGTGCCCGACGGCCGGGTGCTCGACGTCTCCCCCACCGGCCAGCTCACCGCCGGTGACACGGTGACGGTCACCTTCGCCGCGATCCCCGAGACCCCTGCCCGGACGAGCACACCCCCGCCCACGACCACCGCCCCGCCGGCGACCACCGCGCCGACCACCGGCGACCAGGGAGGCGGGGCGGACGAGGGCGGTCCCGGCGGCGACGACAGCGGGCCCGGTGGGAGCGGTCCCGGTGGTGACGACGGCGGCCCCGGCGGGGGCGACGACGGCGCCTGAGAGCCGGCCTGGACGCCGCGCCGGACCCACGTCCAGGTGCTCAGCGTGTCCTGCCGAACACGCGGAGCAGCGGTGGTGGTGGTGCGCGCGGTCTCGTTAGCGTCCGCGAGCCCGCCGCACCACCTCCTGGAGTCCCCATGCGCCTGCGCAGCACCCTCGTCGCCGCCGTCCTCGCCGCCGGCGTGTCGGTCCCGCTGAGCGGCACCGCGCTCGCCGCCGACCTCGACTGCAAGGACTTCCCGAACCAGGCCGCCGCGCAGACCGTGCTGGACGCCGACCGATCCGACCCGAACGGGCTGGACGCCGACCACGACGGGCAGGCCTGCGAGGAGTTCACCTTCCAGCCCGCCGCGACCGGCACCGCGGAGGCCCGTCCGGTGTCGGTCCCGGTGCCGCTGCAGGTGCCGTCGGCCGCGGCCGCCGGCCAGGTCTCGACCCGCCCGGTCGGCGGGGTCGCCGCCGGCGACGGCAGCGGCGCCGGACCGTCGTCCGAGGGCCCGTTCTCCGGCCCCCTGCCGCTGGTGCTGGGCGGGGTGGCCTTCGCCGCCGCCGGTGGCGCCGCGCTCGCCGGCCGGCGGGCGGCGGCCGGCCGCCGCTGAGGCCGGCCGCCGTGGCCGTCCGCGCGCGGCACCGCGCACCGGCCGGTGCGCACCCGGGGCTCGGCCGGGTGTGGTCCGCGGTCGCGGTGCTGCTCGTCGCGATGGGCGCCTACGCGGTGCTGCCCCACCCGGGCCTCGGGGACGCGGCGCAGGGCACCGCGGTCCCGCTCGCGCTGGCCCCGGCCACCGTCGCGGTGGCGGCTCCGCCGTCCGCGGCCGTGCCGGCCGTGCTGCCGCGCAGCGAGCCGGTGGCGGTGCGGGTCCCGGCGCTCGACGTGACGTCCACCCTGGTCCCGCTCGGCCTGCAGGCCGACGGGTCGATGGAGGTGCCGCCGGGCGCGCGGCCGGTCGGCTGGTACGACCGCAGCCCCACCCCCGGCGAGCGCGGACCGGCCGTGCTGGCCGGGCACGTCGACTGGAACGGCGAACGCGGCACGTTCGCCGGCCTGGCGACGCTGCACCCCGGGGACCGGGTGGAGGTCGACCGGGCCGACGGGAGCACCGCGGCGTTCACCGTCGACCGGGTCGCCCGGTACCCGAAGGGAGCCTTCCCCTCCGACGCCGTCTACGGCGACGTGCCCGACGCCCAGCTGCGGCTGATCACCTGCGGCGGTGCGTTCGACCGCGCCGCACGAAGCTACGAGGACAACGTGGTGGTGTTCGCGACCCTCGCGCCCCGGTGATCCCACGGCGGTGCCGATCGGCGGGCGCACTGCCGATTCCGAGGACATGACCGACCTGCGCGTTCTCGACGACACCCGCGACGGCATCGACTCGGCCGCCGCGGCGTCCTGGGCCGTCATCGACGCCATCTACTCCGACGCGCTCACCGAGGTGGCCGCCATCGCGGTCGCCGGCGAGCGGACCGTCGCCGCCCGGGCCGCCGCCGAGCGCCCCCTGCTCACCCTCGAGCCGGTCGGGCTGGACCTGCTGCCGACCCCGCGCAGCGCCGCGGACGACCTGGACGTCCAGCCGATCGCCGACGTCTTCCGGGTCGGCGGGCTGGCGCGCCCGGCCGCCCGGCACGCCGCCGCCGACACCGCCACCTTCCCGCGTCAGGTCGCCTGACCGCCCGACCCGACCGGACGGCCCAGCCCGACCGGTCGGCGTAGCACGGCCGGGCGGCTTAGCACGGCCGGGCGGCACCGCGCAGCCCGGCACGGCCCGTCCTGTGGGGAACCCGGCGGGCTGTGGACGACGACCCGGGGCGGCTCCCCCGCTGCCACGGTGACCGGGTGACCACCACCCCGCTGCCCGAGGTCCCCGTCCGCTCCCCCGGCGAGCTCACCCGCCGCTGGGAGCAGCTGCTCACCCCACCGGCGCCCGCCACCCGGCAGCTCTGGGTGGCCTGGTTCGACGCCGACGGGCTGATGTGCCCCCTGGTCGTGCCGGTCGACGACCTGCCCGTCGCCGCCGACCCGGCGCTCGTGCCGGGCTTGCTCGCGCTGCACGAGGCGGTCACCGGCCGGCCCGGCTTCGCCGAGGGCCACGTCGCCTTCGCGCTGCGCCGCCCCGGTACCGCCCTGGTCGGCGACGACGACCTGCGGTGGGGCGATCTGCTGGCGGACGAGGTGGCCGACCACCTCGACGGGACCTGGAGCCTGCACGTGGCCGCCGGTGGTGGGGTGACCCCGGTGACCGGGTCCTCGAGCTGGCGCTGCGGATGAGCCCGCCGCGCGTCCGGGCGGGGTCCGGGTCAGGCGCTGCCCGCGCTCCCGTCGGAGCCGCCCGCACCGCCGTCGGAGCCCGCACCGCCGTCGGAGCCGGCACCACCGTCCGCTCCCCCGTCGCCGGCCCACAGCCCGCTGCCGGCTGCCGCGCCCCCGGCAGCCGCGCCGTGCCCCGGGCGCGGCGCGCCGCCCGTCCCGGTGGTCCGGCTCCGCGACCGCCGGCCGATGAGCACCAGCACGACGACCACCAGCACGGCGAGCACGACGAACTTCACGGGCCGAGCCTGGCCGGTCCCGGCGCCCGGCGCCACCGGTCAGCCCTGCACGGCCTCCGCCACCGCGTCGGCGAGCAGCTGCTGACCCTGCTCCGTGGGGTGCACGTCGCCGGGGCGCACCAGGCCGGCGGCGGTCGAGCTGCCGCCCGCCTGCTCCGCAGCGTCGCGGAACGCGGCGAACCCGTCGACGACGGTCGCGTCGTTGTCCCGGGCCGCCTGGGCGATGCCCTCGTCCAGGGTCTGCGTGGCCGCGGCGAGCGCCGTGTCGGAGTAGTCGAGGGCGTAGTAGGTGACCACCGCTACGCGGCCGTCGTAGCCGCCCTCGCCGCGCAGCCGGCCGAGGATCCCGCCGACGTTCGCCGACACCGTCGCGGCCACCTGGCCGGCCTCGGCGACGCAGGAGTCCGGGGTCGAGCGCTGGCACAGGAACGCGTCGTTGGCGCCCAGCTGCAGGGTGACCAGCGCGACCTCGGGGTCCTGCCGCAGCCGGTCGAGGGCGAAGTCCAGCTGGCTCTGCTGGCGGGAGGAGTAGCCGACGTGCAGCGGGAACGCCGTCCGGAAGCCGAAGGCCGACCCCGGGCTGTTCGTGCAGCCGAGGTTCGGGGCGGCCGGGTCGGCGAAGCTGGCCGTGGTCTCCCCCGGGCACGAGGCGTTCACCACGTCCAGGCCCAGCCGCTCGCCGACCAGCTGCGGGTAGCCGACGAAGGAGTCGTCGTCGGAGTAGGCGCTCAGCTGCTCACCGCCCCGGTAGCCGAAGACGACCGAGTCCCCCAGCGCGAGGTACGTGCCGCCGGCCTCGATCCCGCTGCTGCGGGCTGCGGCGCCCGAGCTCTGCCGGGTCTGACCTGCGCTGCTGTCCCCACCGCCCCCGTCGTCGTCCCCGCCCGAGCACCCGGCCAGCCCCACCACCAGCGGGGTCAGGACGGCCGCGGCCAGGACGGCCAGCCGCCGGGGCGAGCTGCTCATGCCGGGTCTCCCGTCGTCGGCCGGTGGGCGGCGCTGCCCGGCAGCCGGCGCACCGACCATAGGGCGTCGGGTGCGCGCGCGGCGCCGGTCGGCCAGGCTGGGCGGGTGAGCAACGAGAACAGCGGCTCCGGCTACGTCACCGCCGGGCAGGAGTACAACCGCGACCAGAACTACATCACCGACCGCATCACCGCCGACGGGTCGAGCGGCTGGCCGGTCGAACCCGGCCGGTACCGGCTGGTGATCGCGCGCGCCTGCCCCTGGGCGAACCGGGCGGCGATCGTCCGGCGGCTGCTGGGCCTCGAGCCGGTGATCTCGATGGGCATCTGCGGGCCCACCCACGACGAGCGCAGCTGGACGTTCGACCTCGACCCCGGCGGCCGCGACCCGGTGCTCGGGTACGAGCGGCTGCAGGAGGCCTTCTTCGCCCGCGACCCCGAGTACCCGCGCGGCATCACCGTGCCGGCGGTGGTCGACGTGCCCACCGGGGCCGTGGTCACCAACGACTTCAAGCAGATGACGCTGGACTTCTCCACCGAGTGGACCGCCCACCACCGCGAGGGCGCCCCCGACCTCTACCCCGAGCACCTGCGCGCGGAGATGGACGAGGTCATCGAGCGGGTCTTCACGGAGGTCAACAACGGCGTCTACCGGTGCGGTTTCGCCGGCTCCCAGCGCGCCTACGACAGGGCCTACGAGCGGCTGTGGACGGCGCTGGACTGGCTGGAGGAGCGGCTGTCGACCCGCCGGTTCCTGATGGGCGACACCATCACCGAGGCCGACGTCCGGCTGTTCACCACGCTGGCCCGGTTCGACGCCGTCTACCACGGGCACTTCAAGTGCAACCGGCAGAAGCTGTCGGAGATGCCGGTGCTGTGGGCCTACGCCCGCGACCTGTTCCAGACCCCGGGCTTCGGTGACACCACCGACTTCCCGCAGATCAAGGAGCACTACTACGTGGTGCACTCCGACATCAACCCGACGCAGGTCATCCCGCTGGGCCCCGACACCCGCAACTGGCTGACCCCGCACCACCGCGAGGAGCTCGGCGGCCGCCCGTTCGGCGACGGCACCCCGCCCGGGCCGGTCGCCGCGGGCGAGGAGGTCCCGGCCGAGCACGGCCCGGGCGGCATCGGGCACCGCTGAGCGCACCGGCCGCCGGGCGAGGGAGGAGGATCAGCGCAGTGACCGAGACCGGCACCCTGCACCTCCGCCCCCGCCCGGCGGCCGGCGGGCCGGCGCTGGACCTGCCCAGCACCGGCCCCGACCCGCTGCCGGTCGACACCGCGCTCGCCGCCGTGCGCGGCTACGCGCGGGGCCGCCGGCCGCTGCGCTACCGGTCCCCCAACGAGCGCGAGGGCCGGTGGGTGCAGGTCACGGCGTTCGGCTTCGCCCGGTTCGACGAGCGCCCCGTGCCGGCCGGGCCGCTCGGCGACGAGGACGTCCTGGTCGCCGAGGGGCTGCACGGCCGGCTCGACCCGGCCGGCTGGTCCGCGGTGCGCCGGGCGCTGGACGACGCCCAGCCGGTGGCCGACGCGCTGGCCGCGCGCGCCGCCGGCCGGGCGCTGGACGACCTGCCCGACGAGGAGCTGTCGGTGCTCGGGGAGCCCGGCACCGTGGGGGCGGCGCTGCGCGCGCTCGGCGAGCTGCCCGGCGTCCGGGCCCGCTACGTGCTCGCCGCGCTGCACCACCGGCACCCCGCGCTGGTGCCGCTCACCGACCGGGCCACCCGGCTGCAGCTGCTGCCGCACGTCCGGGAGGGCGACAGCGGGCCCAGCGCGGTGGTGCACCGCGAGCTGCGCGCCAACGCCGCGGCGCTGGCCGACCTGCAGGAGGCGCTGGGCGCCGAGGGCCTGCACCTCAGCCGGCTCCGGCTGCACGACGTGCTGCTGTGGCTGTCGGCCACCCTGCGGCTCACCCACGCCGCGGCCCTGGGCACCGCACTCGCCTGACCCCGGGCGCCGGCTGCAGCCCGCCGCCGACCGACCGCGCACGCCACGCCCACCTGGGTCACGACCCGCCGTCCCCGCACCGGACCCGGGGTGGACCGATCACCCTCGGTTCTCCCAGGCTGCACACAGGTGACCCGCGCCGCAGCCGCGGCCCGGTCACCCACCACGGCCCGCACCGGCGCGGGACGCCGACCGTCCAGGGGGACCCATGCCCACGACCTCCGCCCGGCGGCACCGCCGCTGGCTGCCCCTCTGCCTCGCCACCGCCCTGGTCGGCGGCGGCACGGCACTGCTGCCCGGCATCGCCGCGGCCGGCGGCAGCGGGCCCGACCCCGGGCACCCCCACGGGCACGCGCGCAGCGTCATCTTCATCAACGGCGACGGCATGGGCGCCGCGCACCGCGAGGCCGGCCGGCTCGACCAGGTCGGCTTCGACGGCCAGCTCGCCATGGACCTGCTGCCGGTCACCGGGCTGCAGACCACCGACCCGCGCGACCCGGAGGACACGGTCACCGACTCGGCCGCGGCGGCCAGCGCCTGGGCCACCGGCCAGAAGACCTACAACGGCGCGATCAGCGTCGACGTCGACCGCAACCCGCTGCCCACCATCGGCGCGCAGGCCCGCGAGGCGGGCAAGGCGACCGGCCTGGTCACCACCGCCCAGGTCACCGACGCCACCCCGGCCGCCTTCTTCAGCAGCACCACCGACCGCGCCCAGCAGGACACCATCGCCCGCCAGTACCTGGAGGTCAGCAAGCCGCAGGTGGTCCTGGGCGGCGGCGAGGACTGGTGGCTGCCGGCCGGCGACGAGGGCCGCTACCCGCCGCGCACGGGCAACGCCGAGGACCCCGAGGTCAGCCGCAGCACCCAGGGCGACCTGGTCGCGCAGGCCCAGAGCCTCGGCTACGAGTACGTCTCCGACGCCGCGGGCCTCGCCGCGGCCGGGAGCGACCGCCTCCTCGGGCTGTTCGCCAACGAGGAGATGTTCCAGATGAGCGAGGAGGGCAACGGCGACGAGTACGACCCCGTCGTCCCGCTCGCGGACATGGCGACCAAGGCGCTCGACGTCCTCTCCCAGGACGAGGACGGCTTCTTCCTGCTCATCGAGGAGGAGGGCGTCGACGAGATGGCCCACCACGACAACGGCACCCGGATGCTGCAGGCGATGCGGGCCCTCGAGGACGCCGTGCAGGTCGCCCGCGACTACGTCGCCCGGCACCCCGACACCCTGCTGGTCGTCACCGGTGACCACGAGACCGGCGGCCTGACCATCGAGGACGTCAACGCCGACGACGAGACCGGACCCGGCGGCACGCTGGACGGCACCCCGGCCCCGACGGAGGACCAGATCTCCGGTGAGGACGGCCCGTTCGCCGTCGCCGGCAGCGACAAGACCTTCGTCCTGGACTGGACGACGAACCAGCACACCGGCGCCCCGACGGTGGTGACCGCGGAGGGGCCCGGCAGCCGGGCGCTCGCCGGCTTCTACCCCAACACCCACGTGCACGAGGTGCTCAGCGACGCACTGCTCGGCTGACCTGCCGCGCACCGTCACCGCGCCGGACGCTCGGTGGTGGATCGCCGGGGCACCGGGTCCGGTGCCCCGGCGGACGTGCGCCCGGCGTCCCCGGGCGGGCACAGTGCGGGGACACCGTCGCTTCCGGGACGACGTCGTCCCGGAAAGGAGGCTCGCGCATGTTCGCCAGCACGATCACCGCCCGCGGCCGGGTGGCCGCCCTCGACGCCACCGTCCACACCGTCCGGGACCAGATCCTCCCGGGCGTGGGCCGGCTGGACGGCTGTACCGGCATGTCGCTGCTCGCCGGACGGCGCACCGGTCGCTGCATCGTCACCACCGGATGGCGCACCGAGGAGGCGATGTGGGCCGGCAACCGGTGGATGGACGCCACCACCCGGCGGATCGGGGCCACGCTGGGCGCCGCGCCGCAGCGGGCCGAGTGGGAGATCGGGCTGCTGCACCGGGTCCGCCCGTCCGGCGCGAACGCCGTCTGCCGGCTGGTCTGGAGCATCCTCCCCGACGCCGACCGCATCGACGACGACCTCGAGACCTTCCGGATGACCCTGCTCCCCCGCATCGAGGAGCTCATCGGCTTCCGCAGCGCGAGCCTGCTGGTCGACCGGCGGCGCGGCCGCACGGTGCTGGCCGTCACCTACGCCGACCGGGAGGCGATGCTGGCGTCCGGGCAGCGGGCCGACGCGCTGCGCCAGGACTACGCCCGCCAGATGGGCGGCCGGATCACCGAGGTGGCCGACCTGGAGCTGGTGGTCGCCCACCTCGGCGTGCCCGAGACGGTCTGACCCCCGCCGGTCAGCCGGCCGCCGGGGCCGCGGCCCGCGCCCGCCAGGACGGGTCGCGGCCGGTGGCGCCGAGCAGCCGGTCCAGCGCCGGCGCGTCCTCGGCCACCGGCACGACCGGCCCGTAGATGCCGTCCCGGGCGCCGGGCAGGTCGCGGTCGAAGTCAGCGACGTAGCGCAGGCAGGCGGCCACGGCGTCCGGGTCGGGCCGGTAGGGCCGGCCGGTCGCGACGGCGAGGTCCCAGCCGTGCACCACCAGCTCGTTGAGCGTGACCCGGCCCCAGGTCGCGCCGGGCAGCCGGATGCCGCCGCCGCCCTCGGCCTCCCCCGTCCAGGCGGCCGGGTCGCGCCAGGCCGCCACCAGGTCGTCGAGCTCGACGGGCACCCGGGTGCGCCAGTCGGCGGGCAGCCGGGCCGCGTCGGGCACCGGAGGCGTGCCGGGCGGTCCCTTGCGGGCCACCCCGGCCAGCCCTCGCGCGAGCCCGTGCAGGTGGTCGAGCAGCCCGGCGACCGGGGTGCCGGCGCACGGGGTGGGGTCGGCCAGCTGGTCGTCGCGGACCCCGGGCAGCAGCGCGGCGACCGCCTGGGCCGTGGGTCCGAGGTCGAGCATCGTCGTCTCCATGCGGTGGAGACCGCCCCGCGGGCGCGGACTCATCGGCGGCGCCGGTGGGTTCAGCCGAGGTCGGCCCGCCAGGCCGCCAGCCGGTCGTCGTCCGCTGCGGCCGACGCCGCCCGCGGAACCGCGGCCCGCGCGGCGTCGGCGTCTCCGTCGAGGGCGGCGTCGACCAGCCGGGTCAGCTCCGGATCGGCGAGCACGCCGGACACCTGGACCGCGCGGGCCAGCCGCAGCCGGGCCCGCACCTCGTCCGCCTGCGCGGGCGCGAGCAGGACGCCGGGCACCGACGTCCCCGGGAAGTGCACCGCACCGTCCGGGTCGGTCGACGGTGCGGCGGCGAGGGCCAGCACCGCTCCGTCGATGCCCGGCGGCGGCGCGGCGAGCACCGCCACGTGCGCGGCCACCTCCGCCCACGGCACCCCGGGAGCGGTGCCGGAGAGCCGGTAGCGGCCCGGGCCGTCGCCGTCGTCCAGCGGCTCGGCGTGCACCGTCGGCGCCAGCGCGACGGTCAGCGGCTCGCCGGCCGGCGGCAGCACGACGTCCGCGGCCAGCAGCGCCGGGCCGGCCACCAGCAGCTGCTCGGCCAGCGGCCCCGCCACCCCGGCGGCCGCACCGGTCCGGACCACGGCCGCGGCGTCCGCAGCCGAACCGCCGGAGCCACCGGCCTCGACGGGCAGCCCGGTGCCGGTCAGCCCGGCGGCGGTGAGCGCGGCCCACAGGTCGGCGTCCCAGGTGCCCGCCGGTACCCGGTCGCGCAGCAGCTCCGACAGCGTGGCCGCAGGTGTGCTCATGCCCTTGTTCCTACCGGCCCGGGCTGGTCACGCGCTCAGCCGGGGCACCAGCACCTCCGGCAGCGCCAGCGGGTCGGCCGCGTCGAAGTCCGTCGACTGGCTGACGCCGGCCCACACCGCCGCCTCGCGGGCGCGCACCCGGGAGGCGTGCTCGGCCATCTGCACCGCGTCGCTGCCCAGCAGCAGCCGCCGCGGCGGGTCGTCCATCGCGACCACGTCCAGCAGCACCCGGGCGGCCCGGGCCGGGTCGCCCGGCTGGCTGCCGTCGACCGACCGCCGGTAGGCGTGCATCCGGCCCACCGTCGCGGCGTAGTCGGGCGCCACCTCGGCCAGCCGCATCGACTCCCCGCCCCAGTCGGTGCGGAAGGCGCCCGGCTCGACGATGGTGACCTTGACGCCCAGCGGCGCGACCTCGCTGACCAGCACCTCGGAGAAGCCCTCGACGGCGAACTTCGCGGCCTGGTAGGCGCCCAGGCCCGGGGTGCCGCCGACCCGGCCGCCGATCGAGGAGAACTGCAGGAAGTGCCCCGACCGCTGGCCGCGGAACACCGGCAGCGCGGCCTGGGTGAGGTGCACGGTGCCGAACAGGTTGGTCTCCAGCTGCGCGCGGAAGTCCTGCTCGGTGGTCTGCTCGATCGGCGCGGAGTCGGCGTGCCCGGCGTTGTTGGCCACGACGTCCAGCCGGCCGAAGGTGTCCAGCGCGGCCTGCACCGCGCGGCCGGCCGCGGCCCGGTCGGTGACGTCGAGGGCCAGGGTGCGCACCCGGTCGCCGTACCGCTCGGCCAGGTCGGCCAGCTGCTCGGGACGGCGCGCGGTGGCGACCAGGCTGTCGCCGCCGTCGAGCACGGCGACGGCGAGGGCCCGGCCCAGGCCGCGGGAGGTGCCGGTGATGAGCCACGTCTTGGTCATGAGGACTCCGTTCAGACGTCGGCCGGCACCGCGGCCGGCGCGGGGGTGGGGACGATCAGCTCGGCCTCGGGGCGCGGGGTGCGGCGCCGGGCGGTGGGCACGAGCAGGGCGAGCAGCGCGGCGACGACCGAGGCACCGGCCAGCGCCCAGAAGGCGGTGGTGAAGCCGGACTCGGCCGGCAGCCCGGCCGGACCGGCCGAGGAGGTGACGACGCTGCTGACGACGGCGGTGCCCAGCGCGCCGCCGATGGTGCGGATGTTGACGTTCATGCCGCTGGCCGCGCCGGTGTGCCCGGCCGGGACGGCCTGCACGATCAGGCTGGTCATCGCCGAGTAGGCCAGGCCGAACCCGACGCCCAGCAGGGCACCGGCGAGGGCCAGCTGCCAGGGCGCGGCGTGGAACAGCGCGAGCGCGGCGCACCCGACGGCGGCGACCACCGAGGCGGCGACCAGCTGCGGCTTGAAGCCGAGCACCGGCGACACCCGGCCGGACACCGCGCCGGCGACCGACATGGTCACCAGCAGCGGCACCATGAGCAGCCCGGCGACGGTCACGCTCTCGCCGAACCCGTAGCCGGTCGCGGCCGGCACCTGCACGAACTGGGGCAGGAAGGCGTAGGTGCCGAACATGGCGGCGCCGAACAGCAGGGCGACCAGGTTGGTGGTCCAGACCGCCGGGATGCGCATCATCCGCATGTCGATCAGCGGGGTGGCCGAGCGCAGCTCGACGGCGATCCAGGCGGCCAGCCCGACCGCGGCCAGGGCGAACAGGCCGAGGGTGCGCGGGGCGGCCCAGCCCCAGGACGACGCCGAGCTCAGCGGCACCAGCAGCGCGACCAGCCACAGCGCGAGCAGCGCGGCCGCCGTGCCGTTGACCCGGCCCGGGGTGCGGGCCGGTGAGGCGGGCACGAACCGGGCGGCCAGCACGGCGGTGGCGGTGACCACGGCCAGCGGCACCCAGAACAGCCAGCGCCAGCCGAGCGCGGACTCGATCGGCCCGGCGAGCACCATGCCGAGGCCACCGCCGCCGGCGATCACCGCGGAGATGACGCCGACCGCCGAGGCCAGCCGGGCGGCGGGCAGCTCGTCGCGCAGGATGCCGAAGGCGAGCGGGAAGACCGCGCCGCCGAGGCCCTGCACCACCCGGCCGCCCAGCAGCACGGGCAGGTTCGGGGCCAGCGCCCCGACCAGCAGGCCGGCCGCGACGGCGCCGAGGGCGAACACCAGGGTGCGGTCCTTGCCGGCCAGGTCGCCGACCCGGCCGAGCAGCGGGGTCGCGACGGCCGCCGACAGCAGCCAGGCGGTGAGCACCCAGGTGACGGAGGAGGCGTCGGTGTGCAGGTCCCGCTGGATCGTGGGCAGGACCGGGGTGAGCATCGACTGCAGCATCGCGAAGGAACCCGTGGCGACGGCCAGCACGGCCATCACCACGCGGGGGGAGGAACGGGGAGCGGACACGGGGACGTCCTTCTGAGGGGTCCGGGAAGGGTGGTGGGGCGGGAACGAGTGGGTGGCGCGCTCGGGTCGCCGTCCTCGGGCCGTCGCGAGCGGTCCGGGGGCGTACCATCGACTCAAGTGGAGGCGCTCCTCCAGATTAGCGGAGGCAAGCCTCCGGATGCAACCGAACGGGAGGACGACGTGGCGCAGGACGTGCGCGAGTCGCCGTTGGCCGAGCTCGGCGTCCGCCGCCCCCAGCGGGCCGACGCCCGGCGCAACTTCGACGCGCTGCTGACCGCCGCGCGGGAGGTGTTCTCCGAGCAGGGCGCCGACGCCTCGCTCGAGGACGTCGCCCGGCGGGCCGGGGTCGGCATCGGCACGCTGTACCGCAACTTCCCCACCCGCCGGGACCTGTTCGAGCGCGTCTACATCGGCGAGGTCGAGGAGCTGTGCGCGGCCGCCGAGGAGTTCGCCGACGCCGAGCCGTGGGCCGCGCTCACCGGCTGGCTGGACCGGTTCGTGCGCTACGTGGCCACCAAGCGGGCGCTGATGGAGGCGCTGAACTGGGAGTCGCCGGTCATCGCGACCTGCCGGGCGGAGATGTTCGGCTGCGGCACGCCGCTGCTCGAGCGCGCCCAGGCGGCCGGTGTCGCCCGCGCCGACCTCACCTTCGACGACCTCATCAAGATGGTCAGCGGCATCACCTCGGGCAAGTTCACCGACGACGTGCAGCGCGACCGGGTGCTGCAGATCGCGCTGGACGGCGTCCGCACGGGCCGATGAGCGACCCCTTCGACCTGCAGCGGTTCGTCGACGCGCAGGACGCGCACGGCA
Source organism: Modestobacter sp. NPDC049651 (assembly GCF_040659695.1). NCBI lineage: Bacteria > Bacillati > Actinomycetota > Actinomycetes > Geodermatophilales > Geodermatophilaceae > Modestobacter > Modestobacter sp. NPDC049651. The sequence continues at coordinate 47,051 of NZ_JBFAOG010000019.1, read as the reverse complement.
CGTACTCGGCCGCCCTCGGCGAGCTGCGCGCCGGCCGGAAGACCACGCACTGGATGTGGTTCGTCTTCCCGCAGCTGGCCGGGCTGGGGCGCAGCGCCACCGCCCAGCACTTCGCCGTCCAGGGTGCCGACGAGGCCCGCGCCTACCTGGCCCACCCGGTGCTCGGGCCCCGGCTGCGGGAGTGCGCGGCCGCGCTCACCGCGCTGCCCGGCACCGACCCGGTCGCCGTCCTGGGTCCGGTCGACGCGCAGAAGCTGCGGTCGTCGATGACGCTGTTCGCGCACGTCTCCCCCGAGCCGGCGTTCCGCGCGGTGCTCGACCGGTTCTTCGCCGGCGAGGAGGACCCGGCCACGACAGGCCTGTTGTGAGCAACGCACCTACACTGCGGCGGTGACGGGAGCGCCTCCACCGCGGGACACCACCGACCGGGTCTGGGACGTGGTGGTGGTGGGTGCCGGTCCGGCCGGCTCGACCGCCGCGTGGCACGCCGCCACCGCGGGTGCGGCCACGCTGCTGCTGGACCGCGCCGCCTTCCCGCGCTACAAGACCTGCGGCGGCGGGCTGATCGGCATCTCGCTGGACGCCGTGCCCGCCGACCTCAAGGTGCCGGTGCGCCAGACGATCTCCACGGTCAGCTTCTCCCGGGGCGCGCGCCGGCTGCGGTCGCGCACCAGCGCCGAGCCGATCCTGCAGCTGGTGGACCGCGAGGAGTTCGACGCGGCGCTGGCCGAGTCGGCGGTGCGCGCGGGCGCCACCTTCCGCGACGGCGTCCGGATGACCGGGGTGACCGAGCGCGACGGGCTGGTCGAGCTGGCCACCGACGGCGGGCCGGTGCGGGCCCGGGCCGTCGTCGGCGCCGACGGCAGCGCCAGCCGGCTGGGCAACCACGTGGGCGTGGTCTGCGAGCAGGTCGACCTGGGGCTGGAGGCCGAGCTCGCCGCGACCGGCTCCGCCGCCGAGCAGTGGCACGGCCGGGTGCACCTGGACTGGGGGCCGCTGCCGGGCTCCTACGGCTGGGTGTTCCCCAAGGGCGACCGCCTCACCGTCGGTGTCATCACCGCCAAGGGCGAGCCGCAGCCCACCCGCGCCTACCTCGCCGCGTTCATCGAGCGGCTCGGGCTCGGCGGCCTCGCGGTCGTGCGGGAGTCCGGGCACCTGACCCGCTGCCGCACCGCCACCTCCCCGGTGAGCCGCGGCCGCGTGCTGGTCGCCGGCGACGCCGCAGGCGTGCTCGAGCCGTGGACCCGGGAGGGCATCTCGTTCGCGCTGCGCTCCGGCACCGCGGCCGGCCAGGCCGCCGCCCTGGTGGCGCGCGCCGGCGACGCGGCGGCCGTCACCGCGGCGACCACCCAGTACGCGACCGCCCTGCAGAGCACCCTCGGCCGGGAGATGGCCGCCGGCCGGGTCTGCCTGCGCGCCTTCGCCCGCTTCCCCGCCGTGTTCGCCGCGGCGCTGTCGTCGACCGGCTCGGGCTGGGGCGCGTTCGCCCGGGTCGCCCAGGGCCGCACCACGCTCGCCGAGCTGCTGCGCCACCGCCTGCTCCGCGGCGCGGTCAAGGCCCTCGCCGCCCGCTGACCCCCTCGCTTTCGGCGCCGAAAGTGGTCCCCTCTTTCGGCGCGGGAAGCGGTGGGAGGGGTCAGGCGGGGACGGCGGTCGGTGGCTCCTCCTCCAGGTGCAGCTCGCGCAGCTGCCCGGGGTGGACGACGAGCACCGGGCCGGTCGCGCCGACCACGCAGTGCAGCGCCACCGAGCCGAGCAGCATGCCGCGGATGGGCCCACCGCCCCGGCTGCCCACCACCAGCAGCGACGCGTCGGCGGCCCGGCGCAGCAGCACCTCCGCCGGCGCCCCCTTCTCCACGTCGACCGTGACGTGGGGCAGGTCGCCGTCCGCCGCGGCCGCCAGCTCGTCGACCGCCGCCCGGGTGGTGGCCCGCGCCTCGGCCATCGCCTCCTCCAGCGGCGGCAGCAGCGCGAACCCGTTCCACTCCTCGACCGGCTGGACGGCGGCGACCACCTCGACGGCCACCCGCATCCGGCGCGCCTGCTCCACCGCGGCGGCCAGCGCGACCCGGCCGCGGGCGGACCCGTCGACGCCGACCACCACCGGCCGGTCGCCCGCGGGCACCCCGTCGCCGTGCACGACCACCACCGGGCAGGCCGCGCTGCTCACGCAGTGCAGCGCCACCGAGCCGAGCACCGTGCTGCGGAACCCGCCCCGGCCCCGGCTGCCCACCACGAGCAGGCCGGCGCGCTCGGACCGGTCGACCAGCACCGCGGGCGCCATGCCCTGCTCCGCCACCACGGTGGCCACCAGCCCCTCGGCCGCCGGCACCTGCGCGCGCACCTCGGCCAGCAGCGCGCGGGCCGCCGCGGCCGCGTCGCCGAGCATCCGGTCGCGGGTGTCCACGTCCAGCGGGACCGCGCCGGCCCAGTAGACCTCCATCGGGACGGCGGTCACCACCTCCAACGGCACCGCCCGCCGGAGCGCCTCGTGCACCGCCCACACCAGCGCGGCCCGCGCGTACGCCGAGGAGTCGACGCCCACCACCACCGGCGCACGCCCGCCGTCCGAGGTCCCGCCCGCCGTCCCGCCGGTCATCGCCGCTCCTCTGCACGCCCGCGCCGGCCGGGGGTGGCCGGCGCCGCCCCGAGGCTCCCCCTGCCGGACCCGGCCGGCCGCGGGCCACGGTCACGACGCGCGGGGACCTAGGGCCCGGCCCAGCCCGCGCACAGGTCGTGACCCACGCGACCAACCAGAACGGTCGACAACCGACCAGATCGGTAGATACTGATCGGGTGCCTCCGTCCCTGCGCCTGACCCGGGAGCAGGTCGACGAGCAGATCGTCGACCGCGCCGCCGCGCTGTTCGCCCAGCACGGCTTCGCCAACACCTCGCTGCAGCAGGTGGCCGACGCCGTCGGCTACTCGAAGGCGGGGCTGCTGCACCACTACCCCAGCAAGGACGCCCTCCACGCGGCCGCCGAGTCGCTGACCCAGGCGCGCCTCACGCAGATCCTCGACCGGGTGCGCGACCTGCCCCTCGGCCCGGCGCGGGACCGCCGGGGCCTGGAGGAGCTGGCCGACTGGGCCTTGATGAGCCCCGGTCAGACGGCCCTCGCCCTCAGCTTCGTCACCCACCTCGCCGACAGCACGCCGTTCACCGAGGCCACGGAGAACGGCGTCCCCGTCCTCCAGGTCTTCGGCGTCGACCCCTGCGCCGAGGACCCGGCGCGGCTGATCCGGGTGATCAGCGCGCTGACCGGCCTGCTCGTCACCTCGCTCGTCGCGTCCCACACCGGCGCGGGACGGGCGTGGCGGGACCACGTCGTCGCCGCCGCCGTCGACGCGCTCGGCCACCGCCGTCCCAGCGCCGCTGCACCCACCCACCCCGACCAGGTCGAGGACTGATCCCCCATGGCACGTCTGTTGTTCCGGCTCGGCTCCGGTGCCCATCGGCACCGGCTGGCCGTCGTCCTGGTCTGGCTGCTGGTGCTCGTCGCCGCCGGCATCGGGTCCGCGACGCTCGCCGGGAGCACCACCAGCGAGTTCAACATCCCCGGCCAGGAGTCGACGACCGCGCTCGAGCTGATCGACCGCGAGTTCGGCTCCGGCGCGAGCGGCGCCACGGCGCGGGTGGTCGTCCAGGCCCCGGCCGGCGAGACGCTGACCGAGGGCCCGGCCGCGACCGCGGTCGAGGACCTGGTGAAGACGCTCAACGGGCTGCCCGGCGTCACCTCGGCGACCGACCCGCTGTCCGCCCAGGCGCCGACGGTCTCCCCGGACCGCACCACCGGCTACAGCACGGTCACCTACGAGGGCTCGGCCGGCGAGGTGACCGAGGCCCAGCAGGAGGCGCTCACCGACGCGCTGGCCGACGCCCGCGGCAGCGGCCTGACCGTCGAGGCGGCCGGTGAGGCGACGCAGAGCACCGAGACCGGTGGCGGGTCGATCGGCGAGGCCGCCGGTGTGGTCGTCGCGCTGGTCGTGCTGGCCGTCACCTACGGCGCGCTCGCCATCGCCGGGATGAACCTGCTGACCGCCCTGATCGGCGTCGGCGTCGGCTTCCTCGGCATCCAGATCGCCACCGGCTTCCTGGAGCTGTCGGCGACCACCCCCGCGCTGGCCACCATGCTGGGCCTCGCGGTCGGCATCGACTACGCGCTGTTCATCGTCACCCGGTTCCGCCAGGAGCTGCGCCGCGGCATGCCGGTCGGGTCCGCCGTCGGCATCGCCACCGGCACCGCCGGGTCGGCCGTGGTCACCGCCGGGGTCACCGTCGTCATCGCGCTCGTCGGCCTGTTCGTCACCGGCATCCCGTTCCTGACCCAGATGGGCATCGCCGCGGCCGGCACGATCGTCGTCGCGGTGCTGATCGCCATCACGCTGGTGCCCGCCGTGCTCAGCCTGCTGGGCACCCGGGCGCTCCCCCGCCGGCAGCGGAAGGCGCTCGCGGCGGCGCAGCCCGAGGGCGGCCGGCACGAGGCCCCGGTCGAGCAGCAGGTCGCCCCGGCCCGCGAGGGCCGCGGCTTCTTCACCGGCTGGATCGGCGGCGTGGTCGGCCACCGCACCCTCTCGCTGCTGGCCGCGGTCGTCGCGCTGGCCGTCGTCGCGATCCCGCTGGCCTCGATGCGCACGACGCTGGTGCAGACCCCGTCCGAGGGCAGCACCCAGGCCAGGGCCGAGCAGCTGCTCACCGACGGCTTCGGCGCCGGCTTCAACGGCCCGCTCACCGTGTTCTTCGACGGCGGCGGCGCGCTGCAGGCCGCGACCGCGGCGAAGCCCGAGCTCGCCCGGCTGGCCGACGTCGCGACCGTCACCGACCCGGTGCCCAACCAGGCCGGGGACGCCGCGCTGCTCACCGTCGTGCCGGAGTCGGGGCCGACCTCCGCGGCCACCGAGGACCTCGTCGGCTCGATGCGCTCGACGCTGGCCGGCGTCGACGGCGCCCGGGCCTACGTCACCGGCAGCACCGCGGTGAGCGTCGACGTGGCGAAGAGCCTCAACGACGCGCTGCCGGTCTACCTGGTGCTCGTCGTCGGCCTCGCGTTCGTGCTGCTGGTGCTGGTGTTCCGCTCGCTGCTGGTGCCGCTGGTCGGCGTGCTGGGCTTCCTGCTCACCATCGGGGCGTCGCTGGGCGCGACCGTCGCGGTGTTCCAGTGGGGGTGGCTGGACTCCCTGCTGGGGGTCGACGTCAACGCGCCGCTGCTGAGCCTCGCGCCGATCCTGGTGATCGGCATCCTGTTCGGGCTGGCGATGGACTACCAGGTCTTCCTGGTCTCCCGGATGCACGAGGCGCACGGGCACGGGGCGGTCAACCGCACCGCGATCACCACCGGCTTCCGGCAGGCCGCGCCGGTCGTGGTCGCCGCGGCCACCATCATGTTCTCGGTGTTCACCGGCTTCTTCACCGGCGGCGACTCGACGATCAAGCAGATCGCGTTCGCGCTGGCGGCGGGGATCCTGTTCGACGCGTTCGTCGTCCGGATGGTGCTGGTGCCCGCGGCGATGGCGCTGCTCGGCGAGCGCTCGTGGTGGCTGCCCCGCTGGCTGCGGTGGCTGCCCGAGCTGGACGTCGAGGGCACCGCGATCGAGCGCGACGTGCCGGCCCCGGGGACCGCCCAGCCGGTGGGCGCCGGCGCGCGCTGAGCCCTCCCGCCGCGCGGCCCGTCTCCCCCGGGAGGCGGGCCGCGCGTGCGGGCGGGTGACATCCCGAGATCGAGGTGCAGAATCGACGGTCGGCGCGGACGGGGCCGAGCTCCCCCGCCGGCCCGCCCAGCCCTTCCCAGCAGCAGGGAGCCTCCTCACCGTGACCAGCACGAGCGTCGGGACCGATGCCCAGCCCGACTCCGACCTGGCCCGCGAGCAGACGGCGGTCGACGACCTCTACCGCCGGCTCGACGACGCCCGCGAGCTGGCCGTCACCCGCTTCAAGCAGGCGCTGGCGATGCCGGTCATCAACCCGCAGTCCCTCGGTGAGCGCGAGGCCGCCGCCCGGTTCCAGGGCCAGCGGATCACCGCGCTGGACGCCGCCGAGCACGCGCTGGTGATCGGCCGGCTGGACCGCGAGCCGGTGGACGACGTCCCGCTGCAGCCGCTCTACATCGGCCGGGTGGGCCTGGCCGCCGACGACCCGTCGGGCGACCCGGCGCTGGTCGACTGGCGGGCGCCGGCCTCGCGGCCGTTCTACACCGCGACCGCGTTCCGGCCCGAGGGCGTCGTGCGGCGCCGGCACATCCGCACCCGCGGCCGCACGGTGACCGCGGTCAACGACGAGGTGCTCACCGTCGACCCGGAGAGCACCGACGGCCCGGCCCTGACCGGCGAGGCCGCGCTGATGGCCGCGCTGACCGCCGAGCGCACCGGCCGGATGACCGACATCGTCGCCACCATCCAGGCCGAGCAGGACGCGATCATCCGGGCCGACTCCCGCGGCGTGCTCGTCGTGCAGGGCGGACCGGGCACCGGCAAGACCGCGGTCGCGCTGCACCGCGCCGCCTACCTGCTCTACACCCACCGCGAGCGGCTGGCCCGCAGCGGCCTGCTGGTGGTCGGCCCGACGCCGACGTTCCTGCGCTACATCGCCGACGTGCTGCCCGGCCTCGGCGAGACCGGCGTGCTGCTGTCGGGGCTGGGCCAGCTCCGCCCGGGCCTGGACGCGCAGGGCACCGAGGCGCCCGCGGTCGCCGAGGTCAAGGGCCGGCTGGCGATGGTCGACGTGCTCCGCACCGCGATCAAGGACCGGCAGACCGTCCCCCGCGGGGTGCGCGAGCTGGTCGTCGACGGCGTGCGCATCCCGCTGCGCGGCGCCGACCTCACCGCCTGCCGCACGGTGGGCCGGCGGGCCTCGCGGCAGCACAACCTGGGCCGGCCGGCGTTCGCCCGCGCCGTGGTCGACCTGGTCACCGACCGGTTCGCCGCGCGGATCGGCAACGACGTCCGCGGCGCGGAGAGCCTGTTCGCCCGCCGCGAGCTCGACGACCTGCGCAGCGAGATGGCCGCCGACGCGCAGGTGCGCCGGCTGGTCGACGAGCTGTGGCCGGTGCTCACCCCCGAGCAGCTGCTGCGCGACCTGTTCGCCGACGCCGACCGGATCAAGCGGGCCACCCGGGGCTGGACCGACGAGGAACGGGCGCTGCTCGTCCGGGACCGCGACACCCCCTGGACACCGGCCGACGTGCCGCTGCTGGAGGAGGCCGACGAGCTGCTCGGCCACGACGACAGCGCCGAGCGGGCCCGCGAGGCCCGCCGCCGCCGGCAGGCCCGCGAGCACGCGCAGGAGACCCTCGACCTGCTCTACGGCTCGCGGTCGCACGACGCCGACGAGGACGAGGAGAGCGAGGAGCTCACCGCCGTCGACCTGCTGGACGCCGAGCTGCTGGCCGACCGGGAGTCCGAGGTCGACACCCGCACCGCCGCCGAGCGGGCCGCCGTGGACCGCACCTGGACCTTCGGGCACGTGGTGGTCGACGAGGCGCAGGAGCTCTCGCCGATGGCGTGGCGGCTGCTGGTGCGCAAGTGCCCCACCCGGTCGATGACCGTGGTCGGCGACCTCGCCCAGACCGGCAGCCTCGAGGGCGCCCGCGACTGGTCCGAGGCGCTGCGCCCGCACGCCGAGGGGCAGTTCCGGATCGCCCAGCTGACGGTGAACTACCGGACGCCGGCGGAGGTCATGGCCGTCGCCGCGGACGTGCTGGCCGCCAGCGGCACCACCGCGCAGGCGCCCCGGTCGGTGCGCAGCTCCGGCGTGCCGCCGTGGGCGGAGCAGCTGGCCGACGCCGCGCTGCCGGCCCGGGCCGCGGCGGTCGCGGCGGAGTTCGCCGCCGCCGGTGGCACGGTCGCGCTGATCGCCCCGCCGTCCCGGGTCTCCGGGCTGGTCGAGGCGTTGTCCGCCGTCTTCCCGTCGGTGTCGAGCGGCCCGGCCGCCGACTCCTCGGCCGGGCCGGTGGTGCTGCGGCCGGTCGACGCGAAGGGGCTGGAGTTCGACTCGGTGCTGCTGGTCGACCCGCAGGGCCTGCTCGACGAGGGCGTGCGCGGCGACAGCGACCTGTACGTGGCGCTGACCCGGCCCACCCAGCGGCTCGGCGTCCTCTCCCCCGGCCCGCTGCCGGAGGTGCTGCACCGGCTGGAGGAGCGCTGAGCCCGCGCATCCGGCCCTACCGGGACAGCGACCGGGACGCGGTCTACGACGTCTGCGTGCGCACCGCCGACGCCGGCGGGGACGCCCGCGGCCGGTACGCCGACGACGCCCTGATGGGCGACCTGTTCGCCGGGCCGTACCTGTTCCTCGAGCCGGAGCTCGCGTTCGTGCTGGACGACGGCGGCCGGGTGGTCGGCTACGTGCTGGGCACCGCGGACACCCCGGCGTTCGTGCGCGGCTACCGGGACCGGTGGATCCCCCGGCTGGCCGGCCGGTACCCGGAGCCGGCCGACCCGCCGGTCACCCCGGACGACGAGGTGCTCGCGCTGCACCACCACCCCGAGCGGATGCTGCGCCCGGAGCTCGCCGCCTTCCCCGCGCACCTGCACGTCGACCTGCTGCCACCGGCCCAGGGCGCCGGGCACGGCCGGGCGCTGATCGGCACGTTCCTCGCCGCGCTCGCCGACCGCGGCGTGCCCGCCGTGCACCTGGGCATGGTCACCGCGAACACCCGGGCGCGCGGCTTCTACGACCGGCTGGGCTTCACCGAGGTGCCGGTGCCCGACGCCGGCGACGTCACGTACCTGGCCCGCCCCACCCGCTGATGTCCGGTCAGCGACCCAGCCGCTTCTGGTAGCGGGCGGCGCGCTTCGCGGCGGCGACCTGGCGGCGTTCGGTCTCCCGGTCCTGCCGCTCGGTTCCCGCGCGGTCCCGCAGGGCGGTGGCCAGACCGGCCGGGTAGCCGGCCTTCACCACCCGGTGCTCGGTGGTCTCCGGCATGTAGGCCAGCGAGTAGATCAACCCGAGGAACAGCCCGCCGCCGCACACCGCGGCCCGCAGGCCCCACCCGGCGGGCAGCACGGCCATGATCACGATGATCGGGACCGCCATCTGCACCAGGCTGCGGGCCACGTGCCGCAGGCCCCAGGTGCGGGTCGTGGTGTCGAACAGCACCCAGCCGCGGTGGCGGGCCGGCAGGCGCCCGCCGAAGGCGTACCAGAGCCAGCGGTGCGGCGACGGCCGGACGACGGGTGCGTCCAGCCCCTCGATCTGCTGCGCGGGCTGGGTCACGGCCGTCTCCTGCTCGGGGCTCGTCGTGCGGGATCGCTCCGGGTGCGGTGGTGCACGGCGTCAGGTCACCAGGTCCTCGGCCGGCAGGCCGAGCCGCTCGACGGTGCCGGCCGGGACCCGCTCCACCTCGGCGCGCAGCGCCCGCCCGGCGTCGGTGAGCACCAGGGCGAGGGTGCGCTGGTCGCGCTCGTCGCGGGCCCGGCGCAGCAGCCCGGCGGCCTCCAGCCGCTCGAGCAGCGGGGAGAGGGTGCCCAGGTCGAGCTGCAGCAGCCGGGCGGCTGCTGGCGTCACGTCACCAGGCTACCCGTTGGTGCCCCGACGGTCGGGGGCCAGGAGAACGGTCCCGCGGTACCCCGCCGGCCGCGTGCGGGTGCCCGGCAGACCCGGCTCAGTCGCGGCGGCGGCGGACCGCCCGGCGCAGCTGGAGGATGCGCACGCTGCCCAGGAGCAGGGTCAGCAGGATCCCGCCGACCGCCGCGATGAGCAGCATCAACGCCAGCGAGGTGCTGCCGGACAGCCCGAGGAACGTCACCTGCACGGTCTGGGTGTTCTGCACCATGAAGACCAGCAGCGCCACGGCGATCAGCGCCGCGGCGCAGACCCCGACCCAGACCCGGCCGGTGCGGGTGCTGCGCACAGCCCGGGCCGGCCGTCCGGAGGAGGGAGCAGGTGTCCCGGACGGGTCCGCGGGGCCACCCGGCCGGGTCGCGACGTCGCCGGGGAGCGGCGGCCCGGGAGCAGGGGTGGTGGGGGGTTCGAGCGTGGACATGGTCCGCTCCGCAGTGGTGCAGTCGCCGGTTCGGTGGGCACCCGCAGGTGGGGTGTCACCCCTTCCGGACACCGCCGACCGTACGCGCTCCCGGCCCCGGCGACGAGCCGCCGCCGCGTGCGCCCTCCCCCGGGTCCGGGGAGAACCGGGCGGCGCGGCGGCGGACCGTCGTCAGGAGGACGCCGCGGCCGGGTGGAGACCGGCCAGGAGCGTGGTGGGGGTGCGCCGGTTCGCGCGGTCGGACGCGTCGGCGAAGGCCCGCCGCGCATCGGCCGACGCGGTGTCCGGGGGGACGACGAGCAGGTCCAGCCGGCCGCGGGCCGGATCGCCGGTGAGGTTGACCAGCTGCCGGTCGAGACTGCGGAACCAGCCCAGCCGGACGGTCCGGCCGTCGGCCGGCAGCCGTCGCGGTGCGGCCTCCCAGGCGTCGGGGTTGTACGCCACCCGGGTCACCCGGATCCCCCGGCGGTGCAGCTCCTGGACCAGGCCGGGCAGTTCGTCGCCCAAGCTGCGGGTCCGGGGCCACCAGGCCCCGTCCAGCGTGGTCCGCCCCTCGGGCGGGTCGATGAGCGCGAGCCGCACCCGGTCCGCCTCGCCGGGACCGGGCGCCGGGCCGCCGGTCGGCGCCGGCGGGTGCGCCGGGACGCGGGTGCGGCGGATGGTGGTCACGGCCGGGCCGCCGGACGCGCGCGGGTCGGCTGGATCGTGGTGGACCCCATGAGGGACCGCCGATCTCCCCCGTCAGCGGGGGGCTCTGGACGCCGGGCCGGCGTCGGGGCCGACGCTACGCGCACCGCACCCCTTCCCGGCCGGTCGAGACCCGGGACCCGGCCGGCACCCGCCCGCCGGGCCGCCGCAGGAGGATGAGGGGGTGACCACGCACCGCATCGACCTGGCCCCCGCCGATCCGCCCACGGAGCGCACCGCCCGCTGCGACTGCGGCGACTGGGCGCGCACCTACACCGCCATCGACCAGTGGAGCGACACCCTCGACGCCGCCCAGCGGCACGTGTCCAGCCTCTGCGGCGACCACCGGCGCGAGGACCGGGGCCAGGGGCACATCGTCGTCTTCGGTGAGTGCGCGTGAGGGGGCCCGTCACGGACCGCAGGTGAGCGCCAGCAGCGCGATGTCGTCGGCGCGGTGGGTGCCGGTGAGCTCGGTCAGCAGCCGGTCGACCAGCTCGTCCGGCGGTGCCCCCGACCAGCGGACGGCGGCCTCCCGCAACCGCTCCAGCCCCTCGTCGATGTCGCTGGTGCGGCTCTCGACCAGGCCGTCGGTGTACAGCACCAGGGTGTCGCCCGGGGTCAGCACGCCCCGCCAGGTGGCGGCCGGCACGGCCGCCGCGCCGAGCATCGGGCTCGGCCGCACCGGCAGGAAGCCCGCCCGCCCGGACCCCACCACCAGCGGCGGCGGGTGCCCGGCCGAGGCGACCGTGAGGCCGCCGTCGGCCGGCGAGAGGACGGCGAACAGCGCGGTGGCCATCCGCTGCAGGCCCAGCAGCGGCCAGCTGGCCTGCAGCCGGTCGACCACCACCGACGGCGCCGGGCTCTCCACCAGCAGCGCCCGGTAGACGCTGCGCAGCTGGCCCATCGTGGCCGCCGCGGTGATGTCGTGGCCCACGACGTCGCCGACCGCGATCGCCACCTGGCCCGTCCCGTCGCCGGACAGCGGGGCCACGTCGTAGAAGTCGCCACCGATGTCGGCGCCCTGGGTGGCGGCGAGGTACCGCACCGCGATGGCGAGGCCCGGGACCGCCGGCGGCCCGGGGGGCAGCAGCGTCGCCTGCAGGGTGTGCGAGGTCTGCAGCTCGAAGTCGAAGCGCTGCGCCTTGCTGGTCACCATCGCCACCTGGACGGCGAGCTGCTCGGCGAGCTCGACGTCCGCGGCGGTGAACGGCCGGCGCCGGCGGTCGGCGCTGAGGGTGAGCACGCCCAGGGTCCGCCCCTCCGCCTGCAGCGGCACGCTGACGACGTCGGACAGCTCCAGCGCGCGCACCGCGGCGAGCTCGGCCGGGTCGCGCACCACCCCGGCCAGCCACTCGTCGGTCACGTCGCGGAACCAGCGGGTACGGCCCTGCTCCATCGCCGCCCGCGCGGGGTGCGGCAGCTCGCGGTACGGGGGCGCCCAGGCGCGCAGCTCGTCGACCAGGTGCTGCCGGGCGGGGTCGCCGTGCCGGGCGACGGCCCGGTCCATCCCCTGCTCGGTGACCAGGTCGACCAGGCACATGTCGGCCAGCCGCGGGACCACCATCTCGGCCAGCCGCTCGACCGTCTCCGCGACCCCGGTGGCGCCGGCGAGCAGCCGGGCGGCGTCCAGCAGGAAGCCCGACCGCTCGGCCTGCTGCCGGGTGACCTCGTGCAGCCGGGCCCGCTCCAGCGCCTGGCCGGCCTGCCGGCCGAGCGTGGCGAGCAGGTCGACGTCGGCCTCCTCCAGCACCGGCGGGCCGGTCGGGTCGACGAGGCTGAGCAGCCCGCCGGTGGAGCCGCCGGGGCCGAGGAACACCGCGAGCGCGCCCAGCAGCCGGTCATCGGCGGCGACCGGGGCGACCACCAGCCCGGTGTGCCCGGCGGCGGTCAGCGCCGCGGCGAGCGCGGGCCAGGCCGCGGCCAGCTGCGGGCCCACCGGCACGCTGCGCACCCCGGAGGACAGCACCGCGCCGACCCGCCCGGCGGTCGTGCGGTCCAGCTCGCGGACCAGGTCGTCGCCGAGCCCGTCCTGCGCGGCCAGCGCCACCCGCGGCTCGCCGTCCCCGACACCCGAAGGTTCGTCGACCAGCCACAGCCCGGCCGCCCGGGCGCCGACCGCCCGGCGGGACCGGCGCGCGACGACGGCCGCGACGTCCCCGGGGGTGACCGCCGCCGACAGCTCGCCGACGACCCGCTGCAGGGTCCGGGAGCGCACCTCGGACTCCTCGGCCGCGCGTTGCGCCGCCAGCAGCTCCCGCTCGTAGCGGCGGCGCGCGGTCGCGTCGAACAGGGTGAGCCGCACCAGCAGCGGGACGCCGTCCGGGTCGCGCACCTCGCGGGCGTGCACCAGGCAGGGCAGCGACGAGCCGTCGCGGCGGATCAGGTCGAGCACCATCTCCCGCACCTCGCCCTGCGTGCGCAGCAGCGGGACCAGGTGCGTCTGCACGAGCACCCGGCCGCCCACGCTCAGCAGCCGGTCGAACCGGGCGCCGAGCACCTGCTCGCGCGGGCGGTCCAGCCAGCCGCAGAGGGTCCGGTTGACCTTGACCACCGTGCCGTCGGGCCGGGCGGACAGGTAGCCGCAGGGGGCGTTCTCGAACAGCTCCTCGGGGTCGTCGGAGAGCAGGGCCGCGAGCCGCGGGTCGGGGTCCGTCGATCCGGCGTCCATGGCGTCGGCGCTCACCGAGCGCCCTCGAGGAACGCCCGGATCGCGGCGACCGTCTCCGCCGGGGCGCTCAGGTGCGGGCAGTGGCCGGTGGCGGCCAGCTGCACGAAGGTGCTGCCCGGGACCGCCCGGTGCACGTAGCGGCCGACGACCTCGGGGGCGATGACGTCGTCGGCGCACTGCAGCACCAGCGTCGGGACGGTCACCCCGGGCAGGTCCGCGCGGTTGTCGGACAGGAAGGTGACCCGGGCGAAGTGCCGGGCCACGCCGGGGTCGGTGCGGCAGAAGCTCGCCGTGAGCTCCTCGGCCAGCTCGGGGCGGTCCGGGTTGCCCATGATCGCCGGGCCCATCGCCGCCGACCACGCCAGCTGGTTGCTGTCCAGCGCGTCCAGCAGGGCCGCGATGTCGTCGCGGGAGAACCCGCCGGTGTAGTCGCCGTCGTCGACGTACCGCGGGTTCGGGCCGATGAGCACCAGCGCACCGAACAGCTCCGGCGCCTGCTGCTGGGCGAGCACCGCGATGATCGCGCTGACCGAGTGGCCCACGAGGACGACGTCCCGCAGCTCCAGCTCCCGGCACAGCGCGACGACGTCGGCCGCGTGCCCGTGCAGCGTGCCGTACCGCTCGCGGTCGTAGCCGCGCACGTCGGAGCGGCCGAAGCCGACCAGGTCGAAGGTGACCACCCGGTGGTCGGTGGCCAGGTCCGGGACGACGAGCCGCCACATCTCCTGGTCGCAGCCGAACCCGTGCACCAGCACCATCGGCCGGGCGGTGGCCGCGCCGGTGACGCGGACCACGTCCCGCGCGCTGGCGACCACACCGGCAACCTATCGACCGCGGTGTCCGCGCAACAGCCCCGCCCGGCGCCGGGCTGGTCGGCGGTCCTCAGCCGGCGCTGACGTCCGTCACCACCACGCCGCTGGCCGGCTTCGCCGGGATCCGCGCCAGCGAGATGGTGAGGTCCTGCTCGGGGAGCGTGTAGTCCAGCCGGGCCAGCCGGACGGCGAGCGCCGACAGCAGCGCCACCGTGACGTCCTCGCCGGGGCAGCGGTGGCCGGTGCGCGGGTCGCCGCCACCCTGGGGCACCAGCTCCCACGGGCCGATCTCCCGCACCGCGTCGTCGGCGGTGAGGAAGCGCTCCGGGCGGAACGCGTAGGGCTCGGGCCACAGCTCCGGGTCGTGGTCGGTGCCCCACAGGTCCAGCAGCACCATCGACCCGGCGGGCACCTGCTGGCCGTCGAACTCGACGTCGCGCGGGGCGCGGCCGCCGATGAACGGGGCGAACGGGTAGAAGCGGCGCACCTCGTGGGTGAAGGCGGTGGCGAACGCCGGGTCGCCGGTGCGCAGCCGTGCCCGGTGCTCGGGCCAGCGCTCCAGCGCGTGCGCGGCGAACGCCACGAACCAGCAGACGGCGACCGTCGGGCGGACGACGTTGAGCACCTCGACCGCGGCGGTGCGCGGTGACAGCAGCTCGCCCTCGGCGTCCCGGTGCCGCGCGACCACGTCCAGCACCGACCCGGGCGGCGGCGTCAGGGTCCCGGCGCGCACCTGCTCGACCAGGCCCGCGCCCCAGGCCTCGCGGCGCTGCCGGGCGCGCCGGGCCCGCCAGTGCCGGGGCGCGCCGGTGGCGAAGCCGTCGACCATCGTGGTCAGGTCGCGGGCGAGCGCGGGCAGGTCCGCGGGGTCGACCGGCACCCCGGCCCAGGTGCACACCCCGGCGGTGAGCACCTCGGCGGCGGCGTCCTGCAGCACCACCCGGTCGGCGGCGGTCCAGCCGGGCACGGCGGCGTCCCAGGCGGCGGTCACCTCGTCGACCAGGTCGCCGACGCCCTCGCCCATGAGCAGCTGCACGAACATCGCCTTGCGGACGCGGTGCTCCGCGCCGTCCAGGTGGTGCACCCCGCCCTCGCCGAAGAGGGTCGCCGACACCGGCTCGGGCAGCGCCCCGCCGCGGCGCACGTTCCGCTCGTCGTAGACGAACCGCGCGCCGTCCTGGCCCGCCACCCCCAGCGCCGGGCGGGCGAGCACCAGCCGGGTGCGCACCGACCGGCGGCCCCGGCGCAGGTCCGGCAGCCAGGCGTAGCCCCTGGCGAGCATCGGGATCGACTGGTCGAGGTGCGGGCGCATGCCCCGCCCATCCCCCACCGCCCCGCCGGGGAAACGGGCGTCAGCCGGCGGCACCCAGGCGGCGGAGCAGGTCACGCACCTCGTGCCCCGCCCAGCTGTGCGCGGAGCCGCCGTCCAGCACCGCCGCGACCTCGCCGAGCGCGCCCGACAGCGCCGTCTCCTCCTCGTCGAGCAGCCCCCGGTAGGCCGGGTCGAGCAGGTAACCGGTGGGCTCCGCGGACACGCAGCCGAGCAGGTCCAGCAGCACCTCCAGCCGGCGGGCGGCCTCCGGGGCGGGGTCGGCGCGGCCGGCCATCGCGACCGTGTCGACGTCCTGCTCCCACAGCCGGGCGCGCACCGGGTCGTCCTGCAGCGCCAGCACGGTGCCGCTGCGCCGCGGTCCGGCCTGCTCCGGCTGCGGCGCGGTCAGCACGCTGCGCACCTGGTGGGCGATCCGGATCAGGTCGTCGTCCAGCATCGAGGTGCCGACGAACAGCACGTGCCGGGTGAGCAGCAGCGACTGCAGCACCCCGGCCAGCGCCGTCCGGCCCGCGCCGAACTCCAGGTACTGCTCGCGGGTCAGCACCACGCTCTCCGGGTGGGCGGCGTCACCGTGCAGCTTGAGGATCCAGCGGGGCGCGGCGTCGTCCGGGTCGTCGAACGGCAGCACCCGCAGCGGCCGGCCGACGTCCGCGGCGGCGAGCTCGACCAGCGGGTCGTAGTTGGTGGTCACGAACTCCCGCACCGGCAGGCCCGCGACCAGGGCGTGCGCCAGCGCGTAGGGGCCGGGGCCGAAGCGGTCCTGCACGTAGCCGGCGAGCGCCTCGCGGCCCAGCTCGCGGGCCAGCAGCGCCGCGGAGTCCTGCGGTGGCAGCTGGGCGAGCCCGGCGCGCAGGTCGTCGTCCAGCCCGGCCTCGTCGGCGAGGTCGTCGAGCAGCGCCAGCCAGGTCGGCCGGCCCGCGGCGGCGCTGACCCCGGCGCCGAGGAAGACCGCGCGGCCGCCGGCCCGGGCCCGGGCCCCGAGCTGCCCGGCGACCTCGTGCAGGTCGTCGGGCAGGTCCCAGCCGCCGCCCTCGGCGCGCCGCACCCGCTGCGCCGCGGCCAGGTCGCTGGGCCGGCGCAGCACCAGCGCGACGTCGAAGCCGTGCTCCTCCGCCGCCGCCCGCAGCACCGGCAGCAGTTGGCGCAGCAGCTCGCCGCGGCGGCCGGCCGCGCCGCCCCAGCCCGTGCCCAGCGCCGGCAGCCCGACCAGCCGCCGCGCCCGGCCGTGCGCCGGCTGCGCCACCTCACGGCGGGCCACCGCGGCCAGCGCCTCCCGCGCGCCCTCCAGCAGCCAGGCCAGCCCCCGGCCGGCGGCCTCGTCGGCGGCGTCATCGGCGTCCCCGCCCTCGTCGACGGTGTCGATCAGCCACACCCGCCGGCTGCCGCAGCCGGGCAGCTCGCGCACCCGCTCGGCGCCGTCCCAGCCGCCGGTCAGCCGCGCGCCGTCGTCGTCGCGGGCGGCCACCTGGTCGCCGGGGATCAGCGGCAGCCAGCTGGCGGTGACCCGCAGCGAGCGGTCGGTGGGCACCAGCACGTCGTCGCAGGAGAGCCGGACCAGGTCGGCACCCACGACGAACACGTGCCCGCTCACGCGTCGCCCGCCGCCCGCAGCACGCCCGCACCTCCGTCGTGCACCGCCCGCGCCGCGGCGTAGGAGGGCCGCCGGAACCGGGCCATCGGGCCGCCGGTGGTCAGCCCCGGGGGCGGGAAGGCCATCGAGTCGAAGTGCAGGTCGGGGTCGGCGGGCTCGGCGGGGGCGCGCAGCTCCACCTCGGCGAACGGCCGCCACCCACCCCGGCCCGGCGCGGCGGCCAGCGTGAACCGCACGCCCGCGCCGCGGGCGACCAGGTCCTCCCGGTCGGCGGGCACCCCGCGGCCCTGCGGGAACGCCGCCAGCGCGATCGGCCCGGACGACGACCGGTAGGACATCAGCGAGCCGTAGGTGGCCGCCGCCTGCCGGTGCAGCGCCGGCACCTGCCGGGTGAGCGGTCCGCTGCCGGACCCCGACAGCAGCAGGTCGACCGGCGGGTCACCGTCCTCCCGGCCGGGCACCCGGATCGCGAGGCCGAGCAGGTCCGGCAGCCAGGTGGGCAGGCCGGCGCCGCGGGACACGCGCACCAGGACGTCGTCGGTGCCGGGCCGGTCCAGCCACGGCACGCCCAGCGGCGGCCGGGCGCCGGTGCGCTCCAGGACCGCGTCGAACAGCACGCCGTGCGGGTGCAGCGGCTTGTGCCCGGTGGCCCGGGTGAGCGCGGCGAAGGCGACGGCGACCGCGCGTCCGGCGGTGGCGGCGAGGTCGGGCATGCTCCTGCGGTCGCCCGTCCCGCCCGGTGGCAAACGCCGACGCGCGGGTCGGCACGATGGGCCGGTGGACACCCCGCCGCTCGGCCTGCTGCTCGACGTCGACGGGCCGGTCGCGAGCCCGGTGACCCGCACGATGGCCGCGCCGGGCCTCGCCGCGGACCTGCGCACGCTGCTGGCCGCGGGCGTGCCGGTGGTGCTCAACACCGGCCGGTCGGCCGCGTTCGTCGCCGAGCGGGTGGTCGGACCGCTGGTGGCCGCGGGCCTGCCGGCCGGCGCGCGGCTGCACGCCGTGTGCGAGAAGGGCGCGGTGTGGGCGGCCGGCGGACCCGGTGGCCTCGGCCCGGTGACCGTCGACCCGGAGCTCACCGTGCCGTCGGTGTGCGGGGAGGTGGTCGCCGACCTGGTGGCCGGGGGCCACGACAGTGCCGTGTTCGTCGACGACAGCAAGCTGGCGATGGCCACCGTCGAGGCGCGCACCGACGTCCCGGCCGGGGAGTACGCGGCCGCGCAGGCCGCCTTCGACGCCGACCTGCTGGCCGCCCTGCGCGCCGCCGGCCTCGGGGTCCGGCTGGGCGCCGAGGAGTTCCCGGACGCCGACGGCCGGGTGCCGTGGCGGATCGACCCGTCGGTGATCGCGACCGACGTGGAGTCCGCAGCCTGCGGCAAGGACCTCGGCGCGCGCCGGGCGCTGGAGCTGCTGGCCGCCGACGGCCCGCTCCCCCGCGTCTGGCACACCCTCGGCGACTCCCGCACCGACTACGCGATGGCCGACCAGCTGCACGCGCTGGGGCACGGCGTCACCCACGTCGACGTGCGGCCGGCCGGCCCGCTGCCGGCGCGGCCGTACCCGGTGCGCACCGTGCCCGGGCTCACCGACGACGCAGCGGGCGCGGCGTACCTGCACTCGCTGGTGGCAGCGCTGCGCTGACCGGTCGCCGCTGGTCCCCGCTCAGTCGCGGGTCGTGCCGCAGTCCTCGCACCGCTTGCGGACGCGGGCGTTCTCGGCGGTGCAGTTGTCGCAGACCCAGCCGGGGGCCACGACGTCCTCGTCGGTGCCGGTGGCGGGCGGGGTCAGGTCGAGCAGGGTCATGCGGGTGGTCCTCCTGCCTCGGCCGGGGCTGCCGGCCGGTCGTGGTGCCGGCGGGGCAGGGATCGCCCGCCCGCCGTGGGGCACCGACGCTAGGAGGCCCCGATGACGCGCAGGTGACGTCGAGGGAACGTCTGGTCGTCATGACGACCGGACGGTGGACCGGCCGGGCGGGTCAGCCCAGGCCGCCGCCGCACCCGCCGGAGCCGCACGCGCAGCTGCCGCAGCCGGCGCCCGGCGCGGGGTAGGCGTCGGCGAACGCCTCCGACCGGGCCAGCCGCCGCATGCCCGCGGCCCCCACCAGGTCCGCCACCCCGACCCCGACCGCGGCCAGGCCGACCGCGACGGCCGCGGTGGTCAGCAGCGCACCGGTGCCGGCAGCCACGCCGACCACGACCGCGGCGGCGAGCACCGCGACCGCCCCGGCCCACGCGACCGCGCGGCGGCCGGACGTGGACGCGGCGACCGCCGGCAGCGCCAGCACCGCACCGCCGACCAGCACCCAGCCGGTGGCGGTGCCGGACACCAGCGCGACGACGACGGCGACCAGGCCCAGCCAGGTGGCCGCGGCACCGAACGGCGCGGCGCCGGGGGCGAGCTCACCGGCGCGGGCGGCACGCAGCATGCCGATGCCGCGGGCGGCGGCGAGGACGCCGAGCGCACCGAGCAGCAGCCGGGCACCGCTGTCGTGCCACGCCACCGCGACCACGCCGAGGACGACCAGGGCCACGCCCACGGCGGCCGTGCGAGGCCAGGTGGAGCGCGCCTGCTGCGGGGTGGTGGGGAGGGTCCCGGCCAGCTGGCCGGCGGTCACCGCGTTCGTCACGCCGACCAGTCTCCCCCACCGCGGTGGGTGCGTGACCGGCGGACCGGGCGCCCGGCGGCCTCCGGCGGCGGAGCGGCCTCCTCTGTGCCACGCTGATCGCCGCGCCGGGGCGGGGGCCCGGCCTGGAACCGGGCCACGAGCTGCGAGGAGACGGCGATGACCGCCAGCGGGACGGCCGCACGAGCCGGCGACTCGGACGCCCTGCAGGGGCTGGCCAGGGTGGGGCTGGTCGCCTACGGCGTGGTGCACCTGCTGGTCGCCTGGCTGGCGCTGCAGCTGGCCTGGGGCGGCGGCGGGGGTTCCGCCGACCAGTCCGGGGCGCTCGCGACGCTGGCCGGGAAGCCGCTGGGCAAGCCGCTGCTGTGGGTCATCGCCGTCGGGCTGTTCGCGCTGGCGCTGTGGCAGCTGGCCGAGCTGCTCCGGCTGCGCAGCGCGCGGGCCGACGACGGCAAGGAGAAGGCGAAGGCCGGGTTCAAGGCGGTCAAGACGATCGGCACCGCGGTCGTCTACGCGGCGCTGGGCTGGTCGGCCGTCCAGTTCGCCACCGGCGGCGGCGGCTCGAGCGCCGGCCAGCAGCAGCAGGCCGTGTCCGGCGTGCTCGGCTGGCCCGGCGGCCGGTTCTGGGTGGTCGTCGCGGCGGCCGTGCTGCTGGGCATCGGGGTCTACCACGTGCACAAGGGCGTGACCCGCAAGTTCCTCGAGGACATCGACACCGCCTCCGCCTCGCCCCGGGCCACCCGCACCGTCGAGCGGCTGGGGCTGGTCGGCTTCCCGGCCAAGGGCGTGGCGCTCGCCCTCGTCGGCGCGCTGCTCGCCTGGGCCGCGTTCACCTTCGACCCGGAGAAGGCCAGCGGCCTGGACGGCGCCATGCGCACGGTGCTCGACGCGCCCGCCGGCCAGTGGCTGCTCACCCTGGTCGCGCTCGGCATCGTCGCGTTCGGCGTCTACCTGCTGTTCCGCGCGCGCTACCCGCAGCGCTGACGCCCGGTGGGCTCCGTCGTCCGGCGGGTGCACGAGGCGGTCGCCCGCGCCCGTGACGTGACCGACCACCCGGTGCTCGAGCACCTGGCCCGGGTCGGGCTCGTCGCCTACGGCGTGCTGCACGTGCTCATCGGCTGGCTGGCGTTCCGGATCGCCTGGTTCGTGCAGCCCCGCACCGAGGACGCCGACCAGACCGGCGCGCTGCAGACCGTCGCCGACTCGACCGGTGGCCGGGTGCTGCTGTGGGTGATCGGGCTGGGCCTGCTCGCGCTGGCGCTGTGGCAGGCAGGCGAGGTGCTGCGCTGGTGGACCGGTCTGCTGCGCCCGGAGCACCGGCTGCGCGTCGCCGTCGTCGTCGCCAAGTGCGGCGCGAAGGCGGTGGTGTACGCGGCGCTCGGCGCCACCGCGCTGTTCTTCGCGGTGGGGCTGGAGTACCAGGCCGACGAGCGCTTCCGGGAGCTGACCGACGAGGCGCTGGCCATCCCCGGCGGCGCCGCGCTGGTGGTCGCGGCCGGCCTGGGGGTGGCGGCGGTCGGGCTCTACGTGCTGGTGCGCGGCTTCACCGGCGGCTTCATGCGGGACGTCGACCTGGCCGCCGCCCCCGACCGCTGGGAGCCGCTGATCCAGCGGATCGGGTCGGTCGGCTACGTGGCGAAGGGCATCGCCTTCGCCCTCTCCGGCGGTCTGCTGGTGCACGCCGCGGCGACCTCCGACGTGTCGACGGCGACCGGCCTGGACGGCGCGATGAACGCGATCGGCGCGGTGCCGACCGGCCAGTGGCTGCTCACCGCGGTCGCGGCCGGCTTCGCCGCGTTCGGGGTCTACGCGCTGGCCCGGGCCCGCTACCCCGACCGCGACCCGGCCAGCTGACCGCCGGTCACCCCAGCAGCGCGGCGAACCGGTCGAGCACGCGGCCCAGCGCGGCGTCGGCAGCGGGGGCGAGGGCGACCAGGTGGGCGAACCCGTGCGGCATGGCCGGCAGCGCCAGCTCCTCGGCCGGGCTGCCGGCCGAGCGCAGCCCCTCGGCGTAGGCGTGCCCGGAGTCGCGCAGCGGATCGCAGCCCGCGGTCACCACGAGCGCCGGCGGCAACCCGGTGAGGTCGCCGTCCAGCGGGCTCAGCCGCGGGTCCGGCCCGGTGCCCCGCGGCACGTAGGCCCGGGTGTACCAGCCCATGTCGGTCAGGGGCAGGAACGGCAGGTGCCCGAACTCCTGCGCCGAGGGCTGGTCGGCCCGGCCGGCCACCACGGGGTAGAGCAGCAGCTGCGCGGCCGGCTGCGCGCCACCGGCGGTCCGCAGCTGTTGGCACACCACCGCGGCGAGGTTGCCGCCCGCGCTGTCGCCGGCCACCGCGACCCGGGCCGGGTCGCCGCCGAGCGCCCCGGCGTGCGCCAGCGCCCAGCGGGTGGCCAGCACCGCGTCGGCGACCGCCGACGGGAAGCGGTGCTCCGGGGCGAGCCGGTGCTCCACCGAGACGACGACGGCCGACAGCCGCGCGGCCAGCCGCCGGGCCAGCCCGTCGTAGCCGGCGACGCCGCCCAGCGACCAGCCGCCGCCGTGCAGCAGGACGACCGTGGCGCCCTGCGGCTCGGCCGGGCGGTAGGTGCGCACGGGCAGCCCGCCGCGCAGCACCAGGTCCTCGGCCGGCACCTCGGGAGCACCCGCGAGCCCGGCCTCCAGCAGCGCGGCGAAGCGACGCCGGGCCTCGGCGAGGGACACGTCCCGCAGCGCCGGCCCGGCCAGCTGCGGCACCAGCGCCGCCAGGTCGGGGTGCAGCGCGGGCGGGACGGTCAGCGGGGTCTCGGGCGCGGTCTCCACCCGGTCATCGTGGCGCAGCGGCTCCCGGCGCCGCGGAGGGGTCGGTGGGAGCGGGGCTCAGGCGGCGTCGACGACGGCGAAGACGTCCCAGAGCCCGGTGATCTGCAGGGGGCGGACGACGGCCCGGCCGGTGCCGCAGCGCATCGTCAGCCGCACGCCGGCGGCCACGGCGTCCCGGTGGGCGGTGGCGAGCACCGACAGCCCGGCCGAGTCCAGGAAGGTGACGCCGCTGATGTCCAGCTCGACCGCGGTGATCCCGGGGCGACCGAGCACGTCGGTCAGGCAACCACGCAGGCCCGGCGCGGTGGTGGAGTCGACCTCCCCGGTCACGACGACGGTGCACCCGTCGGCGGACGGCGCGGTCCGGACGTGGATGCGGGTCGGGTCGATGGTGAGGGGTGAAGCCGTCATGATGCCCTCCGGCGGTGTCTCACCGGGGCGGGTCCCCCGGCGTGTGCGCCGGACCACGAGGGCCCGGTCGCGGCACCTGGTTGAACCGCTGCGGGAACGCTAGGGACTGCGGTGCGTCGTGCACAAGGGGGTCCCGGCGTGGCGCGGTCCGCCACGCCGGGTCCGCCGGCTCCCGTTCACCCGCCCGACAGGTCCCGTCCAGGCGCGTGACCAGCACGGGAGCCTCAGCCCCACACCTCCGCGGCGGTCTCCACCACCAGCGCCAGCTTCGCCACCTGGTCGTCGCGGGTCAGCGCGTTGCCCTCGACGGTCGAGGAGAACCCGCACTGCGGCGAGAGCGCCAGCTGCTCGAGCGGCACGTACCGGGCCGCCTCGTCGATCCGCCGCTTGAGGTCGTCCTTGCTCTCCAGCTCCGCCCGCTTCGTCGTCACCAGGCCCAGGACCACCCGCTTGCCCGGGGGCACGAAGCGCAGCGGCTCGAACCCGCCGGAGCGGGCGTCGTCGTACTCCAGGAAGAAGCCGTCGACGTCCAGGCCGCCGAACAGCGCCTCGGCGACGAAGTCGTACCCGCCCTCGGCGACCCAGGAGGAGCGGAAGTTGCCCCGGCACAGGTGGGTGGTCACGGTCAGGCCCGCGGGCCGGCCGGCGAGCGCGGCGTTGATCTGCCGGATGTAGCGCTCGTGCTGGTGCTCGGCGTCCCGGCCCTGCTCGGCCAGCTGGGCGCGCTGGGTGGGGTCGTTGAGGTAGGCCAGGCTGGTGTCGTCGAGCTGCAGGTAGGTGCAGCCCTGCGCGGCGATGCCGGCGACCTGCTGGCGGTAGGCCGCGGACAGGGCGTCCCAGAACTGTTCCTCGTCGGGGTAGACGGCCGGATCGATGTTCGCCGCGCCGCCGCGGTAGTGGACCATCGACGGCGACGGGATGGTCAGCTTCGCCGTCTGCCCGTCGGTCACCTGCGACTGCAGGTAGGCGAAGTCCCGGCCGAAGATCGGCTCGTCGATCGACAGCGGCCCGTCGACGTGCAGGCCGGCCGGCGCCCAGTCGACGGTGCCGTCGGAGTTGTGGAAGTGGACGACCCGGCCCTCGCCCTCCACCCGGCTGATCCCGTTGATCGCGTAGATGAAGTCCATGTGCCAGGTGGCGCGACGGAACTCGCCGTCGGTGGCGGACGCCAGGCCGACGTCGCGCTGCAGGCGCACCGCGTCGGCGATCGCTGCGTCCTCGACGCCGCGGAGCTCGGCGTCGTCGATGTCCCCCGCGGCGTGCCGGGCGCGGGCGTCCAGCAGCTCGGCGGGCCGCAGCAGGCTGCCGACGTGGTCGGCACGGAACGGGGGGCCGGAGAGGTCGGGCATGGCCTCAGCATGCCCGGCTCCCCGGCCGTCGGCACCCCCGTCAGGCCTCCCGTGTCGGCAGGATCGCCACCCCGTGCCCGGCGGCGTGCGCGGCGACCGCGGCCGGGTCGGGCGGTCCGCCGGCGGTCAGCGCGCTCATGCCGCGCAGGAACGCCACCTGGCCGGCCCCGGTGACCACGACGACCAGCCGCGCCCCGTCGTCCCCGTCGTTGCGGTAGCAGTGCGGCGTGCCCGCCGGGACGTGCGCGAAGCCGCCGGCGTCGGCGGTGACCGTCTCCCCGCCGAGCACGAGGGTCACCCGGCCGGCGGCCACGTAGAACAGCTTGTCGACGGCGAGCGTGTGCAGCGGTGACCGGGCGCCGGGCGCCAGCGTCATCTCCAGCGCCTCCCAGGCGCCGGCGGTCTGCGGGCCGTCGGCGAGCACCGTGGCCTGCGCGCCCATGAGCGGGAAGGCGTCGTCGTGCCGCGGCGCCGTGTACCCCGTGTCCATCGGTTCCTCCCTAGGCTCGGCCGGGTCCGTCCCGGTCGTGCCGCGGACGACGCTAGGGAGCGGGCGGCCCTCCCCGGCATCCCGAGAACCTGGGGGGTCCCGTGGCAGCAGCAGGTCCCGGTGCGGCCGGCGAGCGGCTGCTGCGCGCATTCGCGCGCGGCCTGCCGGAGGACGCCGACCACGTGGAGCTGCGGCGGGCCGCCGGCGCGCTGCTGCGCCCGCACGTCGGCGCCGACCTCGCCGTGTGGGCCACCGTCGACCCGCTCACCACGATGTGGACGTCGTGCGTGCTGGACGGCGCCCCGCGGGACGAGGCGCTGGAGGCGGCGGTGTTCGCCAACGAGTACGGCGTCCCCGACGTCCTCAAGCTCGCCGACCTGGCGGCCGCGCCCCGCTCGGCGCAGGCGGGCAGCCTCGCCGGGCGCACCGCCGGCGACCCGCTCCGCTCGCCGCGGTTCCGCGAGGTGCTCGAGCCGCGCGGGGTCAGCGACGAGTTCCGGATGGTGTTCTCCGACGGCGGCGCACCGTGGGGTGCGCTGGTGCTGCTGCGCAGCGGCGGCCGGTTCACCGCCGCGGAGACCGCCCGGCTGGCCGCGCTAGGCCGGCCGTTCGGCGGGCGCCTCCGCCGGGCGCTGCTGCGCGGCGCCGCCACCGCGCCGCAACCGGACGGCGTGCTCACCGGGCTGGTGCTCTGCGCGGCGGACGGCCGGATCACCGAGATGACCCCCGAGGCGGCCGGGCTGCTGGCCGTCGTCGACCCGCGCGAGGTGCCGCAGGTGGTGGCCGCCGCGGTGGCCCGGCAGCGGGCCGGGGCGGGGGCCAGCGGCGCCCTGGCCACGGCGGACGGGCGGTGGCTCGCGCTGCACGTCACCGCCCTGGCCGGCTCGGTCGCGGTGGTCGTGGAGCGCATCCGGCCGCACCAGCTGGCCGAGATCGTCGTCCGCTCGGTGGGCCTGACCCCGCGCGAGCGGGAGGTGCTGGACCAGGTGCTGGCCGGCGCCACCACCCGGACGGCGGCCCGCGCGCTGGCGCTGTCGGAGTGGACCGTGCAGGACCACCTGAAGAAGGTGTTCGCCAAGTTCGGCGTCGGCAGCCGGGCGGAGCTGCTGGCGACGCTGTTCGCCACCGCGTACGCCCCGCTGCACGGCACCGGCGCGCAGCCTTCGCCGCACGGCCACTTCCTGCCGTCGCCCGGGTGAGGCCCGGGCCACACAGGTCCGGCGCGGATACTGGCGGTCATGCGGAAGTGGGTCGCGATCTCCTGGGCCGTGTGGGCCGTCGCCTCGGTGCTGGCGTTCGTGAAGGACCCGATCCTCGGCGTGTGCGTGCTGGTCTTCCTCGGCGCGGTCGCGGTGGTGCTGACCATGGCGAGCGGCTGGGACGAGCACCCCGACTACGAGACCCGCGAGCAGTTGCGCGCCGAGCGCCGCGCCGCCAAGTGGGAGCGGACCAAGGGCTCGCGGGAGAAGGACGCCGCCCGCTACGCCGCTGCCAAGGCCAAGCAGGCCGAGAAGCAGGCCCGTCGCGCCTCCTGACCTCGCGGTCAATTCGTTGGACGCCGGCCGGCGGCGTCCCTACCGTTCCGGACATGGGCGACACCTACCTGCGGCTGCGCACCGTCTGAGCTGACGGCCGCGCCGTCCGGCCCCCTCTGCGCGGGGCCGGCCTGATCACACCCCCTCCCCCGGCCTGCCCGCCGGGAACTGCGGGCTGCCGCTCGTCCTCGTCCGGAGGTACCCCCATGTCACGTCCCGTCCCTGCTCCCACCGGCGCCGCGGCCGACGCCCGCGCCGCGCTGCCCGACGACGCCCACCCCGGGTTCGACCGGCTGGTGCACGCGGTGCTCACCGCGCACCGCCAGCCGCTCGGAGCGGTGCTGCGGGCGCAGCTGCCCGGCACCTCGGGGGTGCGCTGGCTGCGCACCGCCGGGCTGCCGGCGACCGCGCGGCCCGGCGAGCTGACCGCCGAGCAGTGGCTCTCGCTGCACACCGAGTGGCTGGCGCACGCGCCGGTCCCCCGCGGCGGCACCCGGCCGGCCGGCGCCCCGCGCGCCGACAGCCGGCACGGTCACGCGCCCGGCGCCCAGGCGATCCCGCGGTACTTCTAGGAGGCGCCCGCCGGGGGCGCCGTCAGCCGACGGCGTCCTCGGCGGCCAGCTGGGCGGCGCGGTCGGGGAACGCGAACGCCTCGGTGAGCGCCGCCCGCTGCGGCCAGGCACCGGCCCGCCAGGCCAGCGCCCGGCCGAGCGCCGCGGGGGTGCCGTCGACCGCGTCGACGTCCGCGCCCGGCCACCACGGCACCTCGTGCCCGCCGGTCACCGCCAGCGGCGCGTGCACCGCGACCCGGCCGGCCAGCCGCGCGACCCCGAGGCGGGCGGCGGCCAGGTCGGCGCCGGGCACGTCCGCCCAGTCGAGGGTGCGCAGCGGCCGGCTGGTCACCCGCCCGGACACCAGCTCGCTGGCCAGCGGCAGGTCGAGCAGGTCGGCGACGGCGTCGGGCTGCCCGCCGGTCGGGACGACGTCCGCTCGGACCAGTGACTGCAACCACGGCGCGTCGAGCACGACCGCCTCGTCGCTGACCCGGTCCGGCGCCACCCGCACCCGCGCCGGCGGATCGGCGTCGACGCCGTCCAGCGCGGCGGCGAGCTGCGCGTACACGGTGCGCAGCGTGCCGGGCGGGACCCGGCGGGCGGGGTCGGCGAGCCGGTCGAGCAGGTCGAGCGCGTCGTCGACGTCGGCCAGCACGTCGGCGACGGTGCGGGGCGGCGCGAGCAGGTCGAGCACGGCGTCGACCAGGCCGGACGCCGGTTCGTACAGTCCCTGCAACGACTCGCCCTCCGGGTGGCGGAGCCGCCCCGGTGCCCGGCCGTCGAGCACCGGCGAGGTGCGCAGCCACCAGCGCAGGTAGCCGGGCACGGGGGTGCCGCCGAGGTCGACGTCGGCGCGCGCCTCGGCCGGCAGCGCCGCCAGCAGCGGCAGCGCCCGGGGCCAGTCGCGGACCAGCTCGAGGTCGCGGACGGCGGTCAGCCGCGGCCACGCCGTCGGCGGCACGTCGGCGGGCAGCCGGTCGAGGACGGCGTCCGCCCACTCCTCGGCGCGGTCGACGTCGAGGTCGTCGGGGTCCTCGGCGGTGGCGAGCGCGAAGGTGTCGAGCACCCCGACGGCACGGAGCGCGTCGGCATCGTGCCGGCGGGCGAACCGGCGGTCGAGGGTGCCGAGCGCGCCGGGCTCGAGCACCCCGGCGAGCGGGGAGCCGGGCAGCAGCAGCTCCCCCGCGGGCGCCCACCCCTCCTCGGCGTCGGGCAGCGCGAGGTCGGCCAGCCAGGGCAGCTCGCCGGGTGTGGTGCCGGCCGCGGCGACCAGGGTGAGGACGGCGTCGGCGAGCGGGCCGACGTCCTCGCCGTCGTCGGCGCGGTCCAGCGAGCTCTCCACCGCCGCCCGGACGTCGGGGTCGGCGAGCACGGCCGCCGCGGTGGCCGGGCGGGCGCCGAGCCGTTCGAGGGCGCGGCGGGCGGCCCCGGTGGTGGCGGCGGGGTCGGCGATGCGCAGGCCCAGCGGCGCGAGCCGGGCGGCAGGCAGCGTCTCGTCGGTCAGCAGCACCCCGGCGGGGGTCTGCGCGGTGCGGCCGTCGGCCAGCGGGACGGGCAGCGCGGCGAGCTCGTCGCGGTCGGCGTCGGCGAACGCGGCGTAGAGCGCGGCCCACCACTGCGGCGGCCGCTGCACCGACCGCACCGCCTCGACCACCTCGGCCAGGCCGGCGTGGCGGACACCGAGGACTGCTCGCACCGGGGCGTCGGCACGCCGGGACCAGCCGTCGGGGAGCAGGCCGGGCAGCACCCCGGTGAGCGCGGCGACCCGCTCGGGCGTGGGGTTGTCGAGGGCGACGGCGCGGTCGGGGCGCTGGGGTGCGTCCTCGGGGTCGGCGGCGGGGAGCCACTCCCGCGCGCGGAGCCGGTCGAGCACCGCGGCGCACAGCTCGGCGTCCAGCTCAGCGGCGGCCAGGCCCGCCCGCGGGACCAGCGCCAGCAGCGCCGGGTCGGCCGGCAGCGCGGTGAGCAGCTCCGTGTAGCCGGCCGCCGCGACGTCGACGAGGTGCGCGGTGACCGCGCCGGGCGCCACGTGCCGGCGGTCGGGGCCGAGCGGGAAGGGCGCGATCAGCCGGACCGGCAGCGACAGCGGCTCGTCGCTCGGCGTCGGCGCGTGCACGACCTGCCGGCCGGGCAGCGGCTGCGGCCGGCCGTCGGCGTCGACCGGGACGGCCCAGGTGACGGTGTAGCCGCGGCGGTCGCGCTCCTCGACCGGGCGGTCGGCGAGCAGTTCGGCGGGCAGCTCGCCGTCGGCGGTGGTGACGCGCCAGGTGGTGACCGTGCCACCGTCGGTCAGCTCGGTGCGGTCGCCGGTGGTGTGGCGGCTGATCGTGCGCTCGGCGCCGTCGAGGACCACCTCGACGTCCGCAAGCTCCGGGAGGGCGAGGAGCAGCTCGGCGTCGAGGTCGTGGAGCGCGGCGCGGACGCTCTCCCGAGCGCCCGGTCGCAGCGGGAGGACGACCTCGGTGGCGAAGCCGGCGGGTGGGCGGCCGTCGGTGGCGAAGGGCAGCCGGAGGACCGGGACGGCGCCGTCGCGGCGGGCGAGCTCGTCGGCGAGCTGCGGGACCTGCGCGACGGCCGCGCGGGTGTCGTCGGCGCTGAAGCGGACGGAGCGGTCGGTGGAGTGGACGGCGGGCGCGTCGGTGACGGCGAGGACGGCCGCGAAGCCGACGCCGAACCGGCCGACGGTGGCGCCCTCGCGCTTCGAAGAGGCGCGGAGGGTGGCGAGCGCCTCGACGCCGGCGTCGTCGAGCGGGGCGCCGGTGTTGGCGGCGCGGAGGGTGTCACCGTCGAGGGTCAGCCGGAGCCGGCCGGGGGCGCCGGCGCGGGCGGCGGCGTCGGCGGCGTTCTGCGCGAGCTCGACGAGCAGGCGGTCGCGGTAGCCGCCGCGGACCAGGTCCTCCTCGGCGTTGGCGTCCTCGCGGAAGCGGGCCGGGGAGTCGGTCCAGGCGGCGAGCACCCGCCGGCGCAGCTCAGCGGGATCGGGCACCCGCGCAGCATCCCACCGGGCGAGCGCGGGCACCGCCCGTCGGCCGGCAGCGCAGGCTCATGGGCGGCCGCGCCTCCAGAGCGAGCGCCGGGGACGCCGGACCGGCGCTGGGGCTGCGGGCGCCCAGTCGACGTACCAGCCGGTCTCGTCATCGGGGTCCGTGGCCGACACGTGGACGACGTGACCGGCGGGGGCGAGGAGCCCCAGCGCGTCGTCGGCAACTCCGCGGCCCAGCTCGAGCGCGGCGTACGGATCCGGAGCGGGCACCTCGAACGTGACGTGGAGCAGGGCACGGTCGCGCTGGTCAACCCAGACGCACTGCTCTTCCTCATCGGGCCGGAACCCGTCGAATCGTTCGAGGACCGAGTCGTCCAGCGGCTCGACCGCGCGCACGTCGACGCCGACGCACCACCGAGGCATACGGACAGTGTCGGCACCTCGTCTCCAGGTTTCCTCGGGTCAGCAGCGCGGTCCGTCCCGTCCGCCGATGAGGGGACCAATGAGGATCTCGGTGCCGTCGGGCCGATAGGTGCGCCATCGACCGCCGGGATCTCGCTCGACGGTGAACCCGTGATGCACCTTGGTGTGGTGCCGTTCGCACAACAGGGCTGAGTTCTCGAGGCCGGTCTCACCGCCGTTGATCCAGTGCACGAGGTGGTGCACATCGGCCCACCAGTGCGGTGCGCCGCAGCCGGCGAACACGCAGGTCTTGTCCCGAGCGACGACCGCCCGACGCAGTCCCGCCGGGACGATCCGGTGCTTTCGCCCGTAGTCCAACGGCGTCCCGTCCGGACCCATCACCACCCGGGAGACCACCGCGTCGCAGGCCAGCCACCGGGCCCGCGCGGCAGAGATCTGCGCCCCGAACCCCATCGTCGTCGTCTGGGCGCCGGTCGACGGGTCGATCAGGTCCTCCAGCGCCACCTGGACGACGACGTGCGGCTTCTCCCCACGCAGCACCGGCAGCTGGCCACCGGCGAGCTGGTTGTCCGCGATCTGCACCAATGCGTCCGCCTGCTGCTGAACCCGCGTGCGGGTGTCGCCCTTCGGCCGGTCGGCCTGAACCTGCGACTCCAGGGCGGCCTGCACCTTCTCACTGGCCACCGCGTCCAGGTCCCACCTGCCGGTCGTGCTGCCATCGGCGTGCTTGACGATCCGCAACGACCGCACCTCGGTCGGGTCAGGCTCGGGACCGTCGGGGTCCAGCGCAGCCTCGAACGCCTGCACCGCGACCTTCAGCGCCTCGTGGGAGGACTCGCGCGCCACTCGCGCCCACGCCTCGTCGAAGGCGGACAGGTCGATGCCCTGCGCCGCAGCGGCGGCGATCTCCTTCGGTCCCACCGCGTCGGCGATCACGTCCACCTGCGCCGCGCTGATCGAACCCTCGGCAAACCCGGCCGCCACCAGCGGGAAGGACGGCAGCGTCCGCCCGGCCCGGGTCAGCTTTGACGCGTCGTTCGCCGACATGCGCTGGTGCCCGACCAGCCACGACCGCATCGACTTCAAGCCATCGCGCTCCGGCGCCTGCGTGGTCTCCGCGTGCCGCACGGTGCGGGTCAGCTCCGCGGCGACCATGTTCCCCGCCGCCACCAGCAGCGCCGTCCGGTCCAACGACTCCTCGTCGGTCAGCTCGTGCAGGTCCTGCCGCGAGAGGTCACCGAGCAACGCCAACAGTGCGTGCACGACACCTCCCGACGACTTCGAACGTGTGTACGAAGTCTACCGGAGGAGGACCACCCTCACCAGACGAATCCCCAGGTCAGCCGGCCGATCGGCCGCTCCGTGGTTGCTGTCGGGATGGCGCGCGAGGAAGGCGGGCCGAGGGGGGGGGAGGAGCAGTGCCGACCACGCCCCCTAGCGTCCGGGGCATGGGAACGACAGCAGTGGTCACCGGGGCGGCACGCGGCATCGGCGCCGCCATCGCGCGCAGGCTCCGGGCCGACGGGCACACCGTGGCGGTCCTGGACGTGCTGCGCCCGGAGGACGACGACCTGGCCGCCGTCTGGACCGGGTGCGACGTCACCGAGCCCGACCAGCTCGAGGCGGCGATGACCGCGATCGCGGCGGAGCACGGCGGCATCGACGTCCTGGTGAACAACGCGGGGCTGATCTCGCCGCGCCGCCCCTACACCGAGAGCACCAAGGACGAGCTGCTCCGCTACCTGACCGTCAACGCGGTCGGCTACGCGCTGGCCACCCAGGCCGCGCACCCGCACCTGGTCGCCGGCGACCGGGGCTGCGTGGTCAACGTCGCCTCGCGGACCTTCTTCACCGGCAGCCCCGGCCAGCTCGCGTACGTGGCCAGCAAGGGCGCGGTGATCGGCATGACCCGGGTGCTCGCCCGTGAGCTGGGCGAGCACGGCGTGACCGTGAACGCGGTGATGCCCGGGCAGGTCGCCACCCCGGGCACCGAGCAGTACAACGACGAGGCCGCCTTCGACCGCACGATGGCGCAGCAGGCGATCCGCCGGCGGGTGCAGCCCGACGACCTGGCCGGGCTCGTGTCGTTCCTGGCCGGCCCGGACGCGCGGATGGTCACCGGGCAGACGCTGATCTGCGACGGCGGCGGCCACCTCCATTGAGGCGACCGCCGCCATGGCATCAGAACAGCGGCAGGACCCGGATCAGAGGTACTGGCGCACCAGGATGACCGCGACGCAGGCCGGCTTGGCCGCGCCCTCGACCTCGAAGGTCATCGTGGTCTGCATCTGGATGCCGCCGGCCACCTCGGTGACCGAGTCGACGACGGCCGAGGCGCGCACCTTGCTGCCCACCGGCACCGGCGAGGGGAAGCGCACCTTCTCGGTGCCGTAGTTGACGCCCATGCCGAAGCCGGTGATCTTCATCATCTGCGGCATGAACAGCGGGGTCAGAGACAGCGTCAGGTAGCCGTGCGCGATCGGCCCGCCGAAGGGGCTCTCCTTGGTCGCGCGCTCGACGTCGACGTGGATCCACTGGTGGTCACCGGTCGCGTCGGCGAACTGGTTGACCTTCTCCTGGGTGATCTCGACCCAGTCGGAGGGGCCGAGCTGCTTGCCCACGAGGGACTTGGCGCCCTCGACGCCGTCGACGGTGAGGGGGGTGGTCATCGGACCTCCTGGTCGGTGGCGACCAGCCCGGTCGGCTGGTCGGGGGTGGGGACGACGGCGATCCGCTTGGCCCAGGCGAGGTCGGCCTTGCCCGACGGGCTGCGCTGGAGCTGGTCGACGACGACGAGGTCACGCGGGCGCTTGTGGTCGGCCAGCCTCTCACCGACGAACGCGCGCGCCTCCTCGGTGGTCAGGGTCGCACCCGGGTGGAGCGCGACGACGGCGACGATCCGGGAGCCCCAGCGCTCGTCGGGTGCACCGACGACCATCGCGTCGCGGACCGCCGGGTGGGTGAGCAGCAGCTGCTCGACCTCCTCGGCGAACACCTTCTCGCCGCCGGTGTTGATCACCCGGCTGCCGCGGCCCTGGAAGACGACGGTGCCGTCGGCCTCCAGGCTGGCCATGTCGCCGGGCACGACCCAGCGGCGGCCCTCGTACTCGCGGAAGACCGCCGCGGTGGCGGTGTCGTCACCGGAGTAGCCGATGGTCTCCATCGCCGGGGCGGCGAGGAAGCCGACCTGACCGGAGCCGGGGACGACGTCGTGGCCCTCGTCGTCGATCACCCGGGCGCCGGGGGCGAGCCGGAAGCGGGCGGTCGTCGCCTCGTCGCCGCGGCGGGTCTCGGCGATCGCGAACGGGCCGCCCTCGGACGCCGCGACCGCGTCGCGGCACACCATGTCGGCGTGCCGCAGCAGGCGCTGCTTCACGTCGGCGCTCCAGGTGACCCCGACGCTGAGCATCCGGATCAGGCTGCTCAGGTCGTAGGGCCGGCCCTCGGCCTCGGCGCGGTCGAGCGCGTCGGCCAGCGGCCGGGCGAAGACGTCGCCGACGACCGACACCACGGTGACCCGCTCGCGCTCGACGGTGGCGGCCAGCTCGTCGGGGTCGAAGCGCTTGGAGGGCAGGTAGATGACCCGGCCGCCGGCGACCAGCGTGCCGAGCGAGGAGTACATGCCGGTGCCGTGCATCAGCGGCGGCGCGGGCAGCGTGACCAGGGTGTCCCGGTCGACGCCGAACTTGACCAGCGCCGCGCGCAGCTCGTCGAGCGTCTCCGGGTAGGGCTCACCCAGCAGCAGGTAGCTGTTGGCGCAGACGGTGCCGAACAGCCACGAGTGCGGTGCGCGCACCCCCTTCGGGCGCCCGGTGGTGCCGCCGGTGTACATCACCCAGTCGTCGTCGCCGCGCTCGATGCGGGGCATCGGGTCGACGCCGACGGCCTCGGCCCACCCGGTCGCCCAGCCCGGGACGTCGTCCGGCGCGCCGACCTGCACCGCCGTGCGCAGCAGCGGCAGGTCCTCGCGGGCCTCCCCGATCCGCTCGGCCATCGACTCGTCGTAGACGATCGCCGACGCCCCGGAGTCCGACAGCAGCCCGACGAGCTCCTCGCGGCGGTACCGGTAGTTCACGTTGACCGGCACGGCGCGCACCTTCAGCACGGCCCAGACGGTGGAGAGGTACTCGATCCCGTTGTAGAGCCCGACGGCCACCTTGTCGTCGTGCCCGATGCCCGCGGCGGTGAGGAACCCGGCGAGCCGGGAGGCCTCGTCGTCCAGCTGCGCCCACGTGCGGGTGCGCTCGCCGTGGCTGATCGCGAGCCGGTGCGGCCGGACGTCGGCGACGGTCTCCAGGACCGTCGCGAAGCTCTCCTTCACTTCTTCGTCGGGGCGCCGGGGCCGGCGGGGCGCCAGTCGGCCAGGTGGTTCGCGAACGGTCCGCGGAAGGCGGCGGCCAGCGCGTCGGCGTCCCAGCCCCCCTCGCGCACCTCGGCGGCGAGCTCGACCGGGTGCGACCAGACCGCGACGCGGTCCCCGCCGGCGCCGATGGCCTGGCCGGTGATGCCGGCGGCCTCGTCGGAGGCGAGGAACACCACGACCGGCGCGACGTCGTCGGCGGTGCCCAGCCCGCCGCGGCGGACGTCGGCCGGGATCGGCTTGCCGGCGTCGGCGAGCTCGACCAGCTCGGCCATGCCCGGGATGGTGGCGACCATCCGGGTCAGCGCCACCGGGATGACGGCGTTGACCGTGGTGCCGCTGCGCTCGAGCTCGGCGGCCCAGGTGCGCACCAGCCCGACGATGCCGGCCTTGGACGCCGAGTACCCGGTCTGCCCGAAGCTGGCCCGCTGGCCGGCCGGCGAGCCGATGAGGATCAGCCGCCCGCCGCCACCCTGCTCCTTGAACTGGCGGGCCGCGGCACGACCGCAGGCGAAGGTGCCGCGCAGGTGGGTCTGCACCACGAGGTCGAAGTCCTCGTCGGCCATCTTCAGCAGCGTGCGGTCGCGCAGCACACCGGCGTTGGTGACCATCACGTCGAGCCGGCCGAACTCCGCCACGGCCTTGGCGACGACGGCGTCCCCGCCCTCCGTGGTGCCCATCGCCGAGCCCTCGGCGACGGCTGAGCCACCGTCGGCGGTGATCTCCTTGGCCACCTCCTGGGCCAGCTCCAGGTCCAGGTCGTTGACCACGACCGAGGCGCCGGCCCGGGCGAGGGCCCGGGCGTAGGCACGACCGAGACCGCGACCGGCCCCGGTGACGACGGCGACCTTGCCGGGCAACTCCATGAACGCTCCTCCGTCGGACTGCACTGACCGATCCGTCGGATGCTGGGCGATCACCGGGAAGCAGGGCAACGACCGCATCCGTCAGACGGAAGGACGCCCACCCCCGACCTGAAAGGCTCTTGCAGGTCAAGGGCTGCCGGTGTTGACTTCTGAAAGAAGATTTCAGATCCGAGGAGCCGCCCCGTGCAGGAACGTCGTGCACAGCTCACCGACCCGGCCGTCATCGACGCGCTCGCCCACCCGGTCCGGCTGGACGTGCTGGGCTACCTCATGTCCGCCGGACCGGCCACCGCGTCGCAGTGCGCCCGCGCCGTCGGTGACACCCCGTCGAACTGCAGCTACCACCTGCGCGTGCTCGCCGCGCACGGCCTGGTCGAGCCCGACGACTCCGGCGACGGCCGGTCACGGCCGTGGCGCACCACGCTGACCGGCTTCTCGGTCGACGTGGGCGACCCGGACGCCGAGGCGGGCGTCACCCGGATGGTCGGGGCGTCGGTGGAGCTGGACCACCACCTCGCCCGGGAGTACCTCCGCGGCCACGAGGACGTCCCCGAGCCCTGGCGGGCGGTCGACGCCCACGCCTCCTACGGGCTGTCGATGTCGCCGGACGAGCTCGCCGACGTCCTCCGGCGGATCGACGACCTGGTCCGGCCCTACATCCAGGCCACCCGCGCCGACTCCCCCGCCGACGCCGAGCACGTGCACCTGTCGCTCACCGCGTTCCCGCGGCGGGCCTTCGGCCGGCGTCCGTGACCAGCGCCGGCCCGGACGCCCGCGTGGCGGCGGCGCGCACCGCCCACCCGGGCCCCGGTTCGGCGATGGCCGTCCCGGCGTTCCGCCGGCTGTGGACCGCCGCGGTCGTCTCCGACGCCGGCGACTGGCTGATGTTCATCGCCCTGCCGCTGGTCGTGCTCCGGCTCACCGGGTCCGCGCTCGGCACCTCGCTCGCCTTCGTGCTGGAACTGGTGCCGCCGGTCGTGCTCGCCCCCGTCGCCGGCCGCCTGGTCGACCGGCTCCCCCGCCGCCGCGTGCTGGTCGCGGCGCTGCTGGTCCAGGCAGCGGCGCTGCTGCCGCTCCTCGCCGTGCACGACCGGTCCGACCTCCCAGTGCTCTACGGCGTGATCGTCGTCCTGGCCACCTGCTCGGCGGTCGTCGAGCCCGCGAAGAACGCGGCGCTCCCGACCCTGGTGGGGCCCGGGCGGGTGGTGTCGGCGAACGCGCTCGTCGGGCTCGGCAACGACCTGGGGCGCATCGTCGGCGGCCCGCTCGGCGGGCTGCTGCTGGCGACCACCGGGCTCGCCGGTGTCGCCCTCGTCGACCTGGCCACGTACCTGGGAGCCGCTGCGCTGGTCGCCACCCTGCCGGCGCTGCCGGCCGGCCGGGTCGGGCCCGCGGCCGGCGGGCCCGCCCCGGGGAGCACCGGGGTGCTCGGCGTGCTGCGCGCCCCGGCACCCCGCGCGCCCGTCGTCGTCGCCTTCGTCGCCGCGGTCGCGCAGGGGCTGTTCGTCGTGCTGTTCGTCTTCTTCGTCACCGACGTCCTGGGCGGTGCGGAGACCGACGTCGGCGTGCTGCGGGGCGTGCAGGCCGTCGGCGCGATCGCCGCGGGCGCGGTCCTCGGGCTGCTCGGCGCCCGGCTCGACGTCCGGAGACTGACCGTCGTCGGCAGCGTGGCGTTCGCCGCGCTGAGCGCCGCCATCTGGAACCTGTCGTTCCTGACCCACGCTCTGCCGCTGTACGCCCTGCTCTTCGCCGTGATCGGGGCGCCGGCCGTGCTCATGGGCGCCGGCCTGACGAGCCTGCTGCAGCGTGCGGCCGCCGACCACCTGCGCGGTACCGCCTTCGCCACCCTGGCACTGGGACAGGCCGGCGGCCAGGCGATCGGCCTGGTCGCGGCCGGGCTGCTGCAGGACTCGGCCGGCACCCTCCCCCTGCTCGAGGTGCAGGCGGCCACCTACGGCGCGGCCGCGCTGCTCGCGCTGCTGCTCCTCCCCCGGACCGGCCGCCCGTCGCCGGCCTGATCGGGGAGCTGCCCGGACCCGCTACCGATCGGTAACGTGCGCCGCATGCCAGTCAGCGCGGCGGTGCCAGCCACCGGCGAGACGTTCGAGTCGACCGACCCCGCCACCGGTGCGGTCGTCGGGGTCTTCCCCGTGCACGACGCGGACGCCGTCGCCGCCGCCGTCGCCCGGGCGCGCCCGGCCGCGCAGGCGTGGGCCGCGCTGGGCTTCGCCGGCCGGCGCTCCCGGCTGGACGCCTTCCGCGGCTCGCTGGCCCGCCGGCTGCACGAGCTCGCCGACCTGGTGCACCGGGAGAACGGCAAGCCGCACGCGGACGCCGTCCTGGAGGTCACCCTGGCGATCGACCACCTCGCCTGGGCGGCGCACCACGCCCGCCGCACGCTCGGCCCGCGCCGGGTCAACCCGGGTCTGCTGGCCGCCAACCACGCGGCGTCGCTGGAGTACCAGCCGCTCGGGGTGGTCGGCGTGATCGGCCCCTGGAACTACCCGGTGTTCACCCCGATGGGCTCGATCGCCTACGCGCTGGCCGCCGGCAACGCCGTGGTCTTCAAGCCCAGCGAGTTCACCCCTGCCGTCGGTGCGTGGCTCGCCGCCGCGTGGCGGGCCGCCGTCCCCGACGCCGCCGACGCCCTCCAGCTGGTCACCGGCTTCGGCGAGACCGGCGCGGCGCTGTGCCGGGCCGGCGTCGGCAAGCTCGCGTTCACCGGCTCCGCGCCCACCGGCCGGAAGGTGATGGCCGCCTGCGCCGAGACGCTCACCCCGGTGCTCATGGAGCTCGGTGGCAAGGACGCGATGATCGTCGACGACGACGCCGACGTGCCCGCCGCCGCCGACGCCGCCGTCTGGGGCGCGATGAGCAACGCCGGGCAGACCTGCATCGGCATCGAGCGGGTCTACGCCACCGCCCCGGTCTACGACCGGTTCGTCGCCGAGGTCACCGAGCGGGTGCGCGACCTGCGCCCGGGCACGGACGACGACGCCAGCTACGGCCCGATGACGATGGCGAGCCAGACCGACGTCGTCCGCCGGCACCTGGACGACGCCCGCGCGGCCGGGGGCCGGGTGCTCACCGGCGGCACCGTCGAAGGCGGCTACGTCGCGCCCACCGTGCTGCTGGACGTGCCGGAGACGTCGGCCGCCGTCCGCGAGGAGACGTTCGGGCCGACGCTGACGATCACCCGGGTGCGCGACGCCGAGGAGGCGCTGGAGAAGGCCAACGCCACCTCGATGGGGCTCGGCGGCTCGGTGTTCAGCGGCTCGAAGGCGACGGCCATGGACCTCGCCCGCCGGATGCGCAGCGGCATGACCGCCGTCAACTCCGTGCTCACCTTCGCCTCGGTGCCCGCGCTGCCGTTCGGCGGCGTCGGTGAGAGCGGCTTCGGCCGGATCCACGGCGAGGACGGGCTGCGCGAGTTCTCCCGGGCCAAGGCGATCACCCGCAAGCGGGTGGCGCTGCCGGTCGACTTCATGAGCTTCGCCCGCCCGGAGAAGGCCGCCGACGCGCTCGCCCGGTTCATCGGCGTGGTGCACGGGCGCCACCGCTGAGCAACGCCTGATCCGGTTTCTCGCGACGAAGCAGGCCGGGTTCTCGCGAGAAGCCGGGCTGGGCGGGGCGATCAGGGGCGGGCCTCGTAGACGATGTTGAACGGCGTCTCCGCGGCCCGGCGGAACCGGCCGAACCCGGCCGCGGTGGCCACCCGGCGCACGGCAGCCTCGCCGGCCTGCGCGCCCAGCCGTTCGTCGCCGTCCTGGGAGAAGGCGTTGGGCAGGCAGAGGAAGGTCGAGAAGCTGTAGTACACGCGGCCGACCGGGTCGAGGTTGTCCGCCGGGTCGTCGTGCGCGTACGGCTCGACGATCATCCAGGTGCCGTCGGCGGCCAGCGTCTCCCGCACGTGCCGGGCCGCCCCGACCGGGTCGCCCATGTCGTGCAGGCAGTCGAACGTCGTCACCAGGTCGAGGTCCCGGCCGGTGAACGTCTGCGCGCTGGCCACCTCGAAGCTCACCCGGTCGCCGACCCCGGCCTCCGCGGCGCGCTTGCGGGCCAGCTCGATCGAGCCGTCGTGGTAGTCCGACCCGGTCACGTGCGCGGCCGGGTACGCCTGGGCCAGCAGCACGGTCGACGCGCCGAGCCCGCAGCCGACGTCGGCCACCCGCCCGCCGCCGGCGAGCTTCTCGACCACGCCGTCCAGCGCCGGCAGCCACGACGTCGTCAGGTTGGCGTGGTAGCCGGGCCGGAAGAACTGCTCGGTGCCGAGGAACACGTCGCCGTCCTGCTCGTGCCACCCGATGCCGCCCCCGGTGCGCACCGCCTCGGTCACCCGCGGCTCGGCGCGCAGCGCGCCCAGCGCCAGCAGGAAGGCGCCCGGGACGAAGACCGGCGCGTCCGGGTCGGTCAGCGCCAGCGCCTGCTCCTCGGTGAGCTGGTAGGCCTCCGCGCCGGCGTCGCTGCGGGTGACGTACCCGCCGGCCGCCTGGCCCCGCAGCCACTCGGCCACGTACCGGGGGTCGGTGCCGGTCCGGGCCGCCAGCTGGGCGGGGGTGGTCGGCCCGAGGCCGAGCGCCCGGTACAGCCCGAGCCGGTGCCCCACCACGACGTTCCCGGCGGCCATCGTCGCCCCCAGGTCGCCGACGAAACTGCCCAGGAACTCCATGAACCTGTCCTGGTCGACTGCCATCGTCCTGCTCCTTCGTCCACCCCCGCGCGGTCCACGGGGCCAGGACACCCGGGCCGGGAAGCGACCGGCCGGGTGCACGCCGGACTGCTCGGCATGGGCCCCACCGGGGGCCATGGTCGACCTCCGGCGGCCCCGATGGGCGCTGCGTGCCGGGCGGAGTCCGCCGCGCCGCGGCCGGCCACCCTGGGCTCCCCCGGCGTCACCCCGCGCCACCCACCCCCACCTTCGGCACCGCGGCGGGGCGGGTCAGCCGTGCGCCTCCATGGCGGCGGCCGGGGTCGGGGAGGTCGGCAGCACGCTGCCGACGGCGCGGCGCGAGCGGCGGATCGCGATCGACAGCACCGCGGCGAACACGCACAGCCCCGCGCCGCTGTAGAACGCCGGGTCGTAGGAGCCGGTGACGTCGCGGACCACCCCGGCGCCGAACGCGGCCAGCGCCGCGCCCACCTGGTGGCTGGCGAACACCCAGCCGAAGACGACGGGCGCCCGGGCGCCGAAGTACTCGCGGCACAGCGCCAGCGTCGGCGGCACGGTGGCCACCCAGTCCAGGCCGTAGAAGACGATGAACGCGATCATGTTGGCCTGCAGGTCCGGGCCGAACAGCTGCGGCAGCAGGAACAGCGAGACGCCGCGCAGGCCGTAGTAGGCGAGCAGCAGCAGCCGCGGGTCGACCCGGTCGGTGAGGTACCCGGAGAACACGGTGCCGGCGACGTCGAAGATGCCGACGAGCGCGAGCAGCCCGGCGGCCGTCGTCATCGGCATGCCGTGGTCGTGCGCGGCGGGGATGAAGTGCGGCTGCACCAGCCCGTTGGTGGTCGCCCCGCAGATCATGAAGCCGCCGGCGAGCAGCCAGAACGGCCCGCTGCGCACCGCCCCGCCCAGCGTGCGCAGCGCGGTCCGCGCCGGGTTGCCGCGCACCGGGTCGGCGTCGTCGGCCGCGGTGCCGCCGAACGGGACGACGCCGAGGTCGCGCGGCCGGTCGCGCAGCAGCCACGCCACGAACGGGGCGACGGCGAGCGCGGCGAGCGCCGTCCCGAGTGCCGCCGGCCGCCAGCCCCACCGCTGCGCGATCGCCGCGACCAGCGGCAGGAAGACCAGCTGCCCGGTGGCCCCGGCCGCGGTGAGCACGCCGGAGACCAGCCCGCGGCGGGCGACGAACCAGCGCCCGGTCACGGTGGCCACCAGCGACATCGCCATCGACCCTGTGCCCAGGCCGACCAGCACGCCCCAGCACAGCACCAGCTGCCAGCTGGCGGTCATGAACACGGTGAGCCCGCTGCCCACCGAGACCACGCACAGCGCCGCGACCACCACCCAGCGGACGCCGAAGCGCTCCATCAGCGCCGCGGCGAACGGGGCGGTGAGCCCGTAGAGCAGCAGGTTGACCGAGACGGCCGCCGAGATGGTGGTCAGCGACCAGCCGAACTCCTCGTGCAGCGGGTCGATGAGGACGCCGGGCACGGCACGGAAGCCGGCGGCGCCGATCAGCGCGAGGAAGGTGACGGCGGCGACCCACCAGGCGGGGTGGATCCGGCGGACGGGGGTGGTCACGCCGGAGATCCTGACGGTTGGCCTCCGCACGGACCAGTGGCCCGGCGGACACCATGTGCAACTATCCGGCCATGACGGAGCCGCACGAGGTCGTCGTCCTCGCGGTGGGGACGGCGATGGCGTTCGAGATCGGGCTGCCGCACGCCTTCCTCGGCGGGGCGGTCGACGCCGCCGGCTCCCCGCTCTACCGGGTGCGGACGGCCTCGCTGGACGGCGGCCCGGTGCGCACCAGCGCCGGCTACTCGATCGTCCCCGACCACGACGCGAGCGCCCTGGCCACGGCCGGCACCGTCGTCGTCCCCGGGGTCTACGGCGGGCCGCAGCTCGACGGCGTCGTCGACCCCGCCGTCCGCGAGGCGCTCACCACCGCGGCCGCCTCGGCCCGGGTCCTGTCGATCTGCACCGGCGCGTTCGTGCTCGCCGCCGCGGGGCTGCTGGACGGCCGGCCGGCGACCACGCACTGGGCGCACGCGCAGGCCTTCGCGCGGCTCTTCCCGCAGGTCGC
The DNA here is from genome assembly GCF_040659695.1 of Modestobacter sp. NPDC049651. NCBI lineage: Bacteria > Bacillati > Actinomycetota > Actinomycetes > Geodermatophilales > Geodermatophilaceae > Modestobacter > Modestobacter sp. NPDC049651. Next base: position 4,840 of record NZ_JBFAOG010000019.1, on the reverse strand, counting down.
GCTCGACCCCGACGTCCTGTTCGTCGACGACGGCGACGTGCTCACCTCCGCGGGCAACGCCGCCGGCATCGACCTGCTGCTGCACGTCGTCCGGCGCGACCACGGCAGCGACGTGGCCAACGACGTGGCCCGCCGGCGCGTGGTGGCGCCCTGGCGGGACGGCGGGCAGGCCCAGTTCGTCGACCGGCCGCTGCCCGAGCCCGGCGACGCCAGCACCGCGGCCACCCGCAGCTGGGCCGCCGGCCGGCTGGCCGAGCCGCTGACCCTCGAGCAGCTGGCCGCGCACGCCGCGATGAGCGTGCGCACCTTCACCCGCAGGTTCCGGCAGGAGACGGGGCTGTCGCCCGCGCGCTGGCTGGTGCTCCAGCGGGTGGCGCTGGCCCGCGAGCTGCTGGAGCGCACCGACGACCCGGTGGAGCGGGTCGCCGCCGCGGCCGGGTTCGGGACCACGGCCAACCTCCGCCAGCACCTGCACGCCGCCGTCGGCGTCGCGCCGCTGGCCTACCGCCGCACCTTCCGCCGCTGACCCCCGCGATCCGGTCAGCCGGCGGCGGCGGTGAAGCGGGCGGCGAGGTCGCGCAGGGTGTCCCGCAGCTCCGGCGGGCGGACGACGGTGAACGACGCCCCCGCCCGGCCCAGCGCGGCGGCCGCCCACGAGAGGTCGTCGACGTCCATCTGCACCCGGCACCGCCCGGCGCCGTCGTCGGCCACCTGCGCCCAGGCCCCGATCCGCGCCCGCACCTCCGCCGCCGGCGCCGCGACCACCGCCTCCACCGCGTGCGGCCAGGCCTGCCGGCCCAGGCGCTCGCGCACGAACGTCGCCGCGTCTGCGGCCGGCAGCCGGCGGGCGGCGAACCGGGCGCCGGTGCCGCGCGGCGCGGTGACCCGGTCGAGCCGGAACACCCGCCAGTCGGTGCGGTCGAGGTCCCAGCCGAGGAGGTACCAGCGGCGGCCGAGGGAGACCAACCGGAACGGCTCGACCGCCCGCTCGGTGGCCTGCCCGTCGGCGGCGGTGTAGCCGAAGGTGATCCGCTCGCCGTCCCGGCAGGCCAGGGCCACCGTGGTGAGCGCCGCCGGGTCGACCCCGCCGTCGGACACCGGGCCGCCCCAGCTCGCCGCCTCGGTCATCGCCCGCACCGCGTCGACCCGCCGGCGCAGCCGGGCCGGCATCACCTGCACCAGCTTGGCCAGCGCGCGCAGCGAGGACTCCCCCACCCCGCTGACGCTGGTCGCCGCGGCGGCCGACAGACCGACCGCGAGCGCCACCGCCTCGTCGTCGTCGAGCACCAGCGGCGGCAGCGCGACCCCGGGCGCGAGGGCGTAGCCACCGTCTGCGCCGCGCGAGGCGTCCACCGGGTAGCCGATCTCGCGCAGCCGGTCGACGTCGCGGCGCAGCGTGCGCACCGAGACGCCGAGCCGCTCGGCGAGGTCCGCGCCCGACCAGTGCCGCCGCGACTGCAGCAGCGACAGCAGGCGCAGCGTCCGGGTGCTCGTGACGGCCATGCCGCGAAGTCTGCCCGACACAGCGGACAGGAACTGACCGCTGTCGCCACTAACGTCGAAGACACGACCGGACGACGACGAGAGGCCAGGACCATGACCGCCACCAGCACCCTCAGCACCGAGCGCGCCGACCTGCTCGAGACGCTGCGCACGCACCGCGCCTTCCTGCGCTTCACCGTGCGCGGCCTCACCGACGAGCAGGCCACCGCGCGGCCGACCGCCAGCGAGCTCACCCTCGCCGGGCTGGTCAAGCACGTGAGCTTCATCGAGGACACCTGGGCGCGCTTCGCCGCCGAGGGCCCGGCCGCCTTCGAGGGCGGCGAGGGCAGCTGGGCGGAGGCATGGGGGCTCGCGGACGGCGAGACGCTGGCCGGGGTCCTGGCCGCCTACGAGGAGGTCGCCCGGCGCACCGACGAGCTGGTGGCCACCCTCGACCTGGACACCGCGTACCCGCTGCCCGAGGCACCGTGGTTCGAGCCCGGGGCGGTGCGGTCGGTGCGCCGCACGTTCCTGCACGTGGTGGCGGAGACCGCGCAGCACGCCGGGCACGCAGACATCCTGCGCGAGTCGATCGACGGTCAGAAGACGATGGGCTGACCCGATGTGATCAGCGACTCCGGGCACATCGGCCGGGAGCGGGCGCCGGTCTGGCAGAGTGGGGTCACCGGCGCCGCCCCGGGCTCATCCGAGAGCCCGTGGACTCGACGTCGGCGCGAGGCTGCGCCACCGAGGCGCGCCGGCGACCCGACGTCCGACCCCCGTCGCTGCGACGCGGCCCCCTGAGGTGGGTGCCCCGCACCGGGTGGATGAACGGGAGCCACCCGAGCGTTGGGACACCACGTATGACCTCCAGCCACGACACCCCTGCCCAGGACGACGCCGGCCGCGCGCGCCGCCGCGCCACCCGCCCGGCCACCGCCCCCACCGGCACCGCCGCCACCCCCGCCTTCCGCAGCGCCCCCGCCGCGGCGCCGGCCGCCTCCTCCCCCGTCCCGGGTGAGGGCGGCACCCGCCGCCGCCGTGGTGGCCGCGGTCGCGGCACCGGCGCGGGCCCCCGCCCGGCCGAGCAGCAGGCGCCGGCGCCCGCCGTCGAGACCGCGCCCGTCGTCCCCGCCGGCGACGTCGCCACCGTGCTGCCCACCGACTCCAGCTGGGCCGAGCTCGGCGTGCCCGCCCCGCTCGTCGAGGTGCTCACCGCCAGCGGCCTGACCGCGCCGTTCCCGATCCAGGTCGCGACCCTGCCGGACTCGCTGGCCGGGCGCGACGTGCTCGGCCGCGGCCGCACCGGCTCGGGCAAGACCATCGCCTTCGCGCTCCCGCTGGTCGCCCGGCTCGCCGCCTCCACCACCAGGCGGCAGGCGAAGCGGCCGCGCTCGCTGATCCTGGTGCCGACCCGCGAGCTGGCCAACCAGGTCAACGCCACCGTCGAGCCGCTGGCCAAGGCGCTGGGCCTGAAGACCACCGTCGTCTTCGGCGGTGTCGGCCAGAACCCGCAGGTGCAGGCCCTCGCCGGCGGCATCGACGTGCTCATCGCCTGCCCCGGCCGGCTCGAGGACCTCATCGGCCAGGGCCACGCCGACCTCGGCGCGGTCGAGGTCACCATCCTCGACGAGGCCGACCACATGGCCGACCTGGGCTTCCTCCCCGGCGTGAAGCGCCTGCTGGACCGCACCCCCAAGGGCGGTCAGCGGCTGCTGTTCTCCGCGACGCTGGACAACGGCGTCGACGTGCTGGTCAAGCGCTACCTGTCGAACCCGGTGACCCACTCGGTCGACCCGGCCGTCGCGCCGGTGTCGACGATGACCCACCACGTGTTCCGCGTGGACCCGCTGGACAAGAACCAGATCGTCAAGGAGCTCGCCTCCGGGCTGGGTCGCAGCGTGCTGTTCACCCGCACCAAGCACCAGGCCAAGAAGCTCGCCAAGCAGCTCACCGCGGCCGGCGTGCCCGCGGTCGACCTGCAGGGCAACCTCAGCCAGAACGCCCGCGAGCGCAACCTCGAGGCGTTCAGCAACGGCACCATCCGGGTGCTGTGCGCGACCGACATCGCCGCCCGCGGCATCCACGTGGACGACGTCTCGATCGTCGTGCACGTCGACCCGCCGGCCGAGCACAAGGCCTACCTGCACCGCTCGGGCCGCACCGCCCGCGCCGGCGCCGGCGGCACCGTGGTCACCATCGCCACCCCGGACCAGTCCGGTGAGGTCCGCACCCTGGCCCGCCAGGCCGGCATCACCCCGGAGGTCACGGCGATCAAGCCCGGCGCCCGGGAGATCACCGCGCTGGTCGGCGAGGCCGCGCCGCACGTCGAGCCGGCCCCCGTGCAGGAGCCGCAGCCGCAGGGCAGCGGCGGCGGGGCCAACGGCGGTCGCCGGCGTCGCAGCGGCGGCGCCACCGGGGGTGCCTCGTCGTCCACCGGTCAGCAGCCGGGCGGACGCCGGAGCCCCCAGGGCCCCGCCCGCACCCGCGCCGAACTCGCCGCGCGGGCCGGCCAGCAGCCCACCGGCTCCGGCCGCGGCCGCCGCAGCCGCTGACGTCCCGGGCCGGTGGCCGTCCCCCGGGGGCGGCCACCGGCCCGCGGTGATCACCGGTCGCGTGCCGGGCGGGGAGCCGGAAGGATGATGTTGAGCGCTCCACATCCCCGTTCCCCCAGTGAGGTCCCCATGCGCCTGCCCATCACCGCCAGCGAGATCGCGCCGCGGATCGCCACCGGCGCGTTCATCCTGAACTCCGGCCTCGGCAAGCGGGGTGCCGACGAGGCGACCGCGGCCGGCATCCACGGCTTCGCGACCGGCACCTACCCGTTCCTCGGCAAGATCGCGCCGATGACGTTCGCCAAGGCGCTGTCGACCACCGAGGTCGTCATCGGCGCCGCGCTGCTCACGCCGTTCGTGCCCACCGTCGTCGCCGGCGCCGCGCTGACCGGCTTCTCCGCCGGCCTGCTCGGGCTGTACCTGCGCACGCCCGGCATGCGCAAGGAAGGCAGCCTCGCCCCCACGCAGGAGGGCCTCACCGTCTCCAAGGACGTCTGGATGCTCGGCATCGGCGCCGGCCTGATCACCCAGGGGATCGTCGACCGCCGGCCGCCCGCCACGCCCAGCCGCTCCGCCCGCAAGGCCGGCCGCAAGGCCGCCCGCAAGGCCGAGGGCCGCGCCGCCAAGGTGGCCAAGGAGAACCGCAAGGCGCTGGCGAAGGCGAACGCCAAGGCCGGGGCCGCCGCCCAGAAGGTCCGCGACACCGTCGCCGCCTGACCGCCGGCCGGGTCGGGCGCGGCGACCGTGCCGCCCCCGCCGAAGCAGCCGCAGTCGATCTGCAGGCCGCGGGCCCACGCGGCGGC
>NZ_JBFAOG010000018.1:0-83303 GCF_040659695.1 Modestobacter sp. NPDC049651 | reverse complement strand
TGGCACCGACGTACTGCCCGACCAGCGCGGCCCGGTCGACCTCCACCAGGTGGCCCTTCTGCAGCAGCCCGACCGCCCGGTACATCTCGGCCAGGTCGACCTCACCCGCGCGGAGCTGCCCCACCGGCGCCAGCGCGACGCTGGCGAACCCGGCCACCCCGCCGTCCACCTCCGCGACGAGCGTCCGGGTCCGCTCGACCAGCAGCCGGTGCCCCTCCTCGGTCCGCCGCCCGGCCCAGGCGTCGCGCTGCCGCTGGTCGTAGTGCCCGGCGGCGGACTCCTGGATCGCGGCCACGCTCACCCGGTGCAGCGCGGCGGCGTCCTCGGGCCGGGCGGGCCGGACGGTCACCGCCCGAGCGTGCACCACGGCGGACGCCGCCAGCTCCCGGAGCAGCCGGACGACGTCGTCCGGGTCGGTCTGCGGGGTCATGTGCGCCGCCCCCGGCAGCTCGACCAGCCGGCCGCGCGGCGCGAGCTGGGCGAGCTGCTGGACCCAGTCCCGGGGGCAGAGCGCGTCCCGGCTCCCCCGGACGACGACCACCGGCACGGTCACACCCCGCAGCCGCTGGTCGGTGCGGTCCCGCGAGGTCCGCCGCCACAGCTCCACCATCCGGCGCGGGCCGGTCGTCAGCCACTGCGCGAGCAGCAGCGGCACCTGCCACCACGGCTCGTGCACGGCGGTGCGCGCCCACCGGGTGGCCAGCCGGCCGCGGCGCAGCAGCCGCGGGTCGGTGGTCGGACCGAGCAGCAGCAGCCCGACCACCCGCGGGTCCCGGGCGCCCACCGCCACCGCCACCTGGCAGCTCTGCGAGTGCCCGACCAGCACCACGGGCTCCTCCCCCAGCCGGCCCAGCAGCTCGTCGGCCAGGGCGTCGACGCCGCCGACCGCGGCCCGCCGGCCCATCCCCGGCAGCGGGACGACGGTGCCGCCGGCCCGCCGCAGCACCCGCGCCCACGACCTGCGGTCCAGCCCCATCCCGGGTAGGAACACAGGAACGGGAATCCCCGCGCCGCCTGCGATGCTGTCCTGTGCGACCCCTGCGAGCGACGCCCGGCGTGGGCTGACCGCAGTTCCCCACAGCGCGGTGGGATGATGAGTCATCATGACGACATATCAGGAGGCACTGTGACCACCGCGACCCAGTCCACCCGCCAGCGACCGCGCGTCGTGATCGTCGGGTCCGGGTTCGGCGGGCTGTTCGCCGCCCAGCGGCTCAAGAACGCCCCGGTGGACGTGACCCTGGTCGCCAAGACCGCCCACCACCTGTTCCAGCCGCTGCTCTACCAAGTCGCCACCGGCATCCTCTCCGAGGGCGAGATCGCTCCCGCCACCCGGGAGATCCTGCGCGACCAGCACAACGCGCGCGTGGTCCTGGGTGAGGTCACCGACATCGACCTGACCGCCCGCACCGTCACCTCGACCGTGCTCGGCCGCACCACGGTGCACCAGTACGACGAGCTGATCGTCGCCGCCGGTGCCGGCCAGTCGTACTTCGGCAACGACCAGTTCGCCGAGTTCGCCCCGGGCATGAAGAGCATCGACGACGCCCTCGAGCTGCGCGGCCGCATCTTCGGTGCGTTCGAGCTGGCGGAGCTCGCCACCGACCCGGCCGAGATCGACCGGCTGCTCACCTTCGTCGTCGTCGGCGCCGGCCCCACCGGCGTCGAGATGGCCGGCCAGATCGCCGAGCTCGCGCGCCGCACGCTGCGCCGCGACTTCCGCAACATCGACCCGACGTCGGCCCGGGTGATCCTGCTCGACGCCGCGCCGAAGGTGCTGCCGCCGTTCGTCGACAAGCTGGGCCAGGCCGCCGCGGAGCGGCTCAAGGAGATCGGCGTCGAGATCCAGCTCGGCGCGATGGTCACCGACGTCGACGCCGACGGGCTCGTGCTCAAGGACAAGGACGGCCACGAGCGGCGCATCCACGCCGCCACCAAGATCTGGGCCGCCGGCGTCCAGGCCAGCGGGCTGGGCAAGATCCTCGGCGAGCAGTCCGGTGCCGAGGTCGACCGGGCCGGCCGCATCGCCGTCCAGCCCGACCTGACCCTGCCGGGCCACCCCGAGGTGCACGTGGTCGGCGACATGATCTCGCTCAACCGGCTCCCCGGTGTCGCGCAGGTGGCCATCCAGGGTGGCCGGTTCGCCGCCGACGCCGTCAAGGCCCGCGTCGCCGGGAAGCCCACCGCGCCGGAGTTCCACTACCACGACAAGGGCAGCATGGCGACGGTCTCGCGGTTCTCCGCGGTCGCCGATACCGGCCGGATCAAGATGAGCGGCTTCTTCGCCTGGGTGGCGTGGCTGCTGGTGCACATCGTCTACGTCGTCGGCTTCAAGAACCGGTTCGCCACCGTGTTCCACTGGCTGGTCAGCTTCCTGGGCCGCGGCCGCGCCCAGCGGGTGGCCACCCAGCAGCAGGTGTACGGCCGGCTGGCGCTGGAGCACGTCGGCCCGGAGTTCGAGATCTCGAAGTCCGGCGGCCCGAAGTCCGGCGACCTGCAGCCCGACCTGACCGGTCGCAAGTCCGCCTGACCGCAGCACGACGACGGCCCGGTCCCCTCGCGGGGGCCGGGCCGTCGTCGTGGAACCGGTCGGGACGTCAGAACGGGTAGGCCGGCAGGTCCCCGCGCAGCGTGACCCACTGGGTCTCGGTGAACGCCTCAATGTTGGCCTGCGGGCCGCCGTGCCGGGAGCCGGTGCCCGACGCCCCGACGCCGCCGAACGGCGCGACCGCCTCGTCGTTGACCGTCTGGTCGTTGATGTGCACCAGCCCGGCCGGGATGCGCTCGGCCAGCTGCAGGCCGGCGTACACGTCCCGGGTGAGGATGCCCAGCGAGAGGCCGTACTCGGTGCCCGCCGCGAGCGCGGCGACCTCGTCGACCGAGGAGAACGGCGTCACCGGGGCGACCGGGCCGAAGATCTCCTGCTGGTAGGCCGGCGCGTCCACCGGGACGTCTCCGAGCACGGTCGGCCGGTAGAACAGCCCCTCGTACGTGCCACCGGTGCGCACCGTGGCCCCGGCGTCGACGCTGGAGGTGACCAGGCCGTGCACCCGGTCGCGCTGGTTGGCGTCGATGATCGGGCCGAGCGCGACCTGGTCGCGGAACGGGTCGCCGACCGGCAGGTCCTTCACCTTGTCGGCGAGCACCTGGGTGTACTCCTCGGCGATCGACTCGTGCACCAGGTGCCGGCTGGTGGCCATGCAGATCTGGCCGGAGTGGGCGAAGGTGCCCCACGCGCCGACCGAGGCGGCCTGGGTCACGTCGACGTCGGGCATGACGATCAGTGCCGAGTTGCCGCCCAGCTCCAGGTGCGCCCGCTTGAGGTGCTGGCCGGCCAGGGCACCGACCGCGCGGCCGGCCTTCGTGGAACCGGTGAAGGCGATGACCCGCACCGCGGGGTCGGTGACGAGCGCCTCGCCGACGTCGGCGCCACCGGGCAGCACCTGGAAGACCCCGGCCGGGACGCCGGCCTGCTCGAACAGCGCGGCGAACATGGCGCCGCCGGAGATCGCGGTGCGCGGGTCGGGCTTGAGGATGACCGCGTTGCCGAGCGCGAGCGCCGGGGCGATGGCTCGGATCGCCAGGATGGTGGGCACGTTGAACGGCGCGATCACGCCGACGACGCCAGCCGGAACCCGCCGGGCGAAGGACAGCCGCGGCGAGCCGGTGCGCAGCAGCTCCCCGTACGGGTGGCTGGGCAGGGCGGAGGCCTCGTAGCACTCCTGCGCGCTGGTGTGCACCTGGAAGTCACCGAAGGGCTGGATGGCGCCGGACTCCCGGGCCAGCCAGCCCTTGACCTCGCCGGCGGCCGCGGCCAGCAGGTCACCGGCCCGGCGGAGCACCGCGGCGCGCTGCTCGAACGGCAGCGCGGCCCACTCCCGCTGGGCCGCGGCGGCCCGCGCCCCGGCCTTCTCGACGTCGGCCGGGGTGGCCTGGCCGACCTCGCCCAGCCCCTCGCCGGTGGCCGGCTCCACGGCGGTGTAGGTGCCGCCGCTGCCGTCGGTCCACGCGCCGGTCCAGATCTTGCCGCGCCAGGCGCCGTCCTCGAGGAGTGCCATGGCCGTCCTTCCGTCTCGTGATCAGTCGTGCCCGGTCTTTGTGCCACCGGGGCGGCCGGGCGTCCAGCGCATCCTTCCAGGCAGCGGGAACCGGTCCGTGCCGTTCCGTTCCGGGGTATGCGCGAGCGCGCCCCCCGAACGGGTCACACGTGGTGCACAGTGGTTCGGTTGCGGCGCTGACCAGCCGATTCCCCGCACGACATGGACGAGGTGGGCACGATCGCGAAGCTGCCGGCGCGGGTGGCGCTGCTGGCACTGCTGTACGCGCTGAGCGGCGGCTTCAGCCTGGCCGGGGCGGCCGCGCCGATGGACGCCCGCACCCCGGTCGGGCTGCTCGTCGTCCTGGGGGTGGTCGGGCTCGCCGGGGCCGGCCTGCTGGTGGGGTTCGGACGCCGGACGCCGGAGCACGTGCTGCACGGCGCCCAGGCCCTGCTCGCGGTCGCGGTGGCGGTGCTCGCCGCCGAGTCCGCGACCAGCGCCGGTGTGGTGGGGCTCGGGCCGATCCTCATCACGCTGGGCCTGTACGCCGCGCACTTCTGCTCGCGGCCCGCCGCCCGCGCCCACGCCGCTGCGGCGATCGTGCTGATCACCACGGGTGTGCTCGCCGCCGAGCCGGACCGCCTGCTGGCGCCGTGGTCGATCGCGGTGGTCGCCACGGCGGTCGTCACCGAGGCGCAGGTCCGGCTGACCGCCCGGCTGCGCGCCGACGCGCACACCGACCCCCTGACCGGGCTGGCCAACCGCCGCTCGTGGGAGGCGGAGGCCGCCCGCGGCCTGGCCCGGGCGCTGCGCCACGGCGAGCCGCTGTCGGTCGCCGTGCTGGACCTCGACGACTTCAAGGGCGTCAACGACCGGGACGGCCACGGCGCCGGCGACCGCCTGCTGCGCGACCTCGCCGCCCACTGGACGGCGCGGCTGCGCACCTCCGACCTGCTCGGCAGGCACGGGGGCGACGAGTTCGTCGTCTGCCTGCCCGGCACCGACCGCGAGGACGCCCGGGAGGTGCTGCGCCGGCTGGACCGGGACACCGCCCCGATCGGCTGGTCGGTGGGGCTGGCCAGCGCCCGGCCCGGCGACACCCTGGTCACCCTGCTGCAACGCGCCGACGAGGCGCTCTACGTGAGCAAGCGGGTGCGCCGGGAGACCCTCGGCGGGCGGCCGCGCGGCGAATGAGCGGGCGGTGACCGCCCCGGCCGGCTCGCGGAGGTCCTAGCCTGGTCGGGCCGGGCTCCGCCGCGTGCGGTCCGGTCCACCGCCAGCGCGGCGGCACCCCGCTCCCGTCGGGAGGCCACGATGCCCGGTCGCCTTCAGCACGGTCCGACGACCCCCGCCTGCTACCTGGCCCGGTCCGCCGTCTTCTGGCGTGCCGGGCTGGCCCCGGTGCCGCCGCTGGCCCGGCTGACCGGCGAGCTGCAGCTGTTCGACTGCCCCGGCTGCGGCGCGCCCGCCACCGTGGAGTCCCGCTGGCAGGCCGGCGGGACCAGCTACGTCAAGCTGCGCTGCCTGCACCGGCACTGGCACCTGGTGCCGGCCGACCAGCGGACCGGCTCCCCGGTCGGCGCCGCGGCCCGGTAGCCCGCTCCCCGGCGGCCCCCGGTCACCCGTCGCCGGCCGCGGCGGCCAGCCGGTCGGCGTGCGCGTGCGCCCGCTCGGCGATGGCCGCGGCGGTGCCGGCCCGGCGGGAGGCGGCGTCCCGGCGCTTCTCCGCGTCGGTGACCTCGCCGGCCGCGGTCGTCGCCTGCCGCTCGGTGCGGCGCAGCTCCTGCTCCAGCTCGTCGACCCGGGCCCGCAGCTGGTCGCGGCGGTCGGTGACCTCGGCCAGCCGGCGCTCGGCGTCCTCGGCGGCCTCCCGCGTCTCGGCCGCGACCCGGGCGGCCTCCTCGGCGTCCTGCCGGGCCTGGGCCAGCTCCCGGCGGCGGCGCTCGGCCTCCTCCCGGCGGCGCCGCTCCTCGTCCTCCGCGCGCCGGACGGCCTGCGCCTCCCCCGCGGCCCGCCCGGCCCGCTGCGGCGGTGGCGCGGGGCGGGCGGGTGCGCTGGGCGCGACCGCGCCGCTGAGGTCGACCGGGCCGAGGCCGGTGTAGGACAGCGCGCCGGTGAGCCGGCCGGCCAGCAGCGCCGCCCCGGCGTCCGGGTCGGCCACCGCGGCCCGCAGCGTGCCCTCCACCTGCTCGGCGATCGAGGTGCTGACGTCGTGCCCCTCCTGGTGGGCCAGCGACCGCGCCTGCCGGGTGAGCGCGGCGACCACCTGGGACCGCTGCCGGCCCAGCTCCTTGAGCTGGTCGCCGGAGAGGTTCGCCTGCGCCTGCCGCAGCAGCTCGCCCAGGCCGACCAGCTGCGCGATCTCGTCGTGCTGCCGGCGCACCAGCAGGTTGCACACCCACGCCGCGGTCGAGGGCTTGGGCAGCGCGGCCACCTGCGCGGCGAGCTCCTTGTCGCCCTCGGCGCGGGCGCGGTCCCGGGCCGCGGTGCGCGCGGGGACGAACTCCTCGGGCGGCACCGCGTAGAGCTCGTCGGCGACCTCGTCCAGCTCCACCTGATCATGGTGCCGCACCCGGGCACACTCGGCGTCGTGACCGCCGCCGTGCACCTGCTGGTCGCGCCCTGGGACTCCGGGGTGCGCGGTACCCGCATGGGCGGGGGCCCGCCTGCGCTCGCCCGCGCCGGTGCGGACCGGCTGCGCGCCCGCGGGCGCCCGGTCACCCGGACGGACGTCGAGCCCGCGGCCGGCTGGGCGGCGGAGCTGCGGACGGCGTTCGAGCTGCAGCGCGCGACCGCCGCCGCGGCCGCCCGGGCGCACGGCCGCGGTGAGCTGCCGGTGCTGCTGTCCGGCGACTGCAACACCACCGTCGGGATGCTGGCGGCGCTGCAGTCCGGGGGTGCGCGGGTCGGGCTGTTCTGGCTGGACGCGCACGGCGACCTCAACACCCCCGACGTCGACGCCCGCGGGTACCTCGACGGCCACGGGCTGGCGATGGCCGTGGGCTGGTGCTGGCGGGCGGCGACGGCGACGGTGCCCGGCTTCGCCCCGCTGCCCGAGGAGCACGTGGTGCTGGTGGGCGCCCGCGACCTGGACCCCGCGGAGCGGACCGCGCTGGCCGGGTCGGGGATCCGCTGGCTGCCGCCGGACCGGGCGCGCGACCCGGTGGCCGTCGACGACGCCGTCCGCGCGCTCGCCGGGGCGGTCGACGTCGTCCACCTGCACGTCGACCTCGACGTGCTCGACCCGTCGATCGCCCCGGCGAACGGGTACGCGGCGCCCGGCGGCCTCACCGGGGCGGAGGTGCAGGAGGTCGTCCGGCAGACCGCCGGCCGGGTGCGCATCGGATCGGCGACCCTTGCCTCCTGGGACCCCTCGTACGACCCCGCCGGCCGGCTGCGGGACACCGCTGTCGACCTGCTGGAGACCGTCTGCGCGCTGGCCGGTTGAACCAGCTCGCCGGGCCCGTCCCGTTCGCTGACAGCGTGACCCGGGACACCGGAACAGGCGTTCACTGGAGGTCTGTAACTCGGTAATCGGAGAGGGGGCCACCATGAGCCTCGCGGACGGGCGAGCGGCCGAGGACGCCGCCCTGGACGCCTACTCGCAGATCGTCACCCGGGTGGCCGCCGAGGTCACCCCGCACGTCGCCGCGCTGCAGGTCACCGGCCCGCGCGGGCGGACCGGCGCCGGGTCGGCGGTCGTGTTCGACGAGGGGCTGCTGCTGACCAACGCGCACGTCGTCGCCGACGCCACCCGCGGCACCGCCGTCTTCGGCGACGGCACGGAGACCACGGTCGACGTGGTCGGCGCCGACCCGCTGTCCGACCTCGCCGTCGTCCGGGCGCGGACCGCCACCCCGCCGCCGGCCGAGCTCGGCGACGCCGCGGAGCTGCGGGTCGGCCAGCTGGTGGTGGCGGTCGGCAACCCGCTCGGGCTCGCCGGGTCGGTCACCGCCGGCGTGGTCAGCGCGCTGGGCCGATCGCTGCCCACCCGGGACGGCCGGGCCGCCCGGGTGGTCGAGGACGTCGTGCAGACCGACGCCGCGCTCAACCCGGGCAACTCCGGCGGCGCGCTGGCCGACGCCGCCAGCCGGGTGGTCGGGATCAACACCGCCGTCGCCGGCTGGGGGCTGGGGCTGGCCGTGCCGATCAACGACACGACCCGCCGGATCATCACCGCGCTGCGCCGCGACGGCCGGGTGCGCCGGGCCTACCTCGGGCTGGTCAGCACGCCGGTACCGCTGCCGGCGCCGCTGGCCGAGCGGGCCGGGCAGCGCCGCGGGCTGCGGATCATCGACGTGCTCGCCGGCTCCCCCGCCGACCGGGCCGGGCTCAAGGCCGGCGACCTGGTGCTCGAGGCGGGGCGGCAGCCGGTCGCGTCGGCGCAGAGCCTGCAGCGGCTGCTGTTCGCCGAGGCGATCGGGCAGCCGCTGCCGATGACCGTCGTCCGCCGGGGCGCCATGGTCGACGTGATCACCGTGCCGACCGAGCTCACCGGCTGACCGTCACACCCCCAGCGGGGCGCCGGTCCGCCGCGCGTCCCGCTTGTGGGGGGCGGCCAGGTGGTGGCTGGTGATGCCGAGCAGGCCGAGGCTGATGGCGGCCAGCACCAGGTAGGCCGCGGTGTTGCCCAGCGAGTCCCAGATCGTGTGCAGGGCGACGACCACGACGAAGGCGAGCACGAACCGGCCGATCGCCCGCGGCCGCCAGCGCTCGGTGGCCGCCGACCACAGCGCCGCCGACGCCAGGCCGGTCCAGGCCATGTGCGCGGCCGGGCTGAGCACGCCCCGCAGGAACAGCACGTTGTCGACCACGGTCAGGTCGCCCCGGGACTGGATGAGGACGACGAACGCGTAGCCCATCGTCTCCAGCACCGCGAAGCCCGCGCCGCAGGCCACCCCCACCAGCAGCCCGTCCGCGGGGTGCCGGTCGCGGCGGACCAGCAGCAGCAGCGCCGCGGGGACGATCAGCTTGGCGAACTCCTCGATCAGCCCGACGCCGACGGTCGGCAGCACCCCCAGCCGGTGCAGCGTGCGGAACTCGAGCACCCCGGCGGTGACCACCCCGATCACGCCGCCGACCAGCGCGGTCATCGCGATGGTCCCGCCGCTGACGCCGAACACCAGCCGGCGGCCGGCGATGAAGGTGACGAACGTGGCCGGCACCACCGCGGCACCCAGCAGGATCAGCGCCGGCACGAAGTTCGGGTTGCCGGTGTCGACGATCGCGCGGCGGATCAGCTCGAACAGCAGCAGGCCGACCACCAGCACGGGGAGCCAGGACCATCGTCGTGCGTGCACCATGCCGGAACGTTCCTCTCTCGCCGGGGGGGGCCGGGACGGGTCAGCCGCTGGGGGCCGTGACGTCGTCGTCCGGGCTCGGACAGCCTGGCCCGGCGGCGGGCGGCGCGCCACCCCGGAGGACGGCGAGCGCCACGTCGACGAACCCGGGCAGCCGATCGGGTCACCGGCGCGGGTGTCCAGGGGTCAGCGCAGCAGCGGCAGCTTCCCGACCAGCTTGTCGATCCGGTTGCGCGGGCCGACCAGCGACAGCGCGCGCAGCGCCAGCCCGTCGGCCGGGGTGGTGGCGAGCTCCTGCAGGTACTCGGCGTAGACCCGGTTGGTCTGCGCGCTGGCCGGCATGCCGACCGCCCACACGCCCAGCGCCGCGGCCGCCTTGGCCGCGATGCCGCTCAGCTGCTCGGCCGGCGCCGCCAGCACGCTGCAGCCGGCCCACGGCAGCCCCGGGTGGAACGTGCCGTCGGCATCCGGGCCGCCGGGGCCGAGCAGCCCGGCGACGGAGCTGCCCACCTGGGCGGCGGTGCAGGCGGCGGCGTTCACCGCCACGCCGGCGGGCAGGTCGGCGTCGACGACGAGCACCCAGCGCAGCCGGCTGCTGCGGGTGGGCTGGTCGAGCACGACCTCGTCGGGCAGCCAGCCGGGCACGGTCTCGTCCACTGCGGTCACGGTGTTCCCTCCAGATGTGCGGATTGCACGGCCGAAGGTAGGCAGGACGGCGGTCTGCGTCGACGGCGTCCGTACGATGTACGGCAACCGGGCGGGAGGGCTGGCGATGGACGAACTTGATGCGGCGCTGCTGCGCCAACTGCAGCGCGACGCACGGCGCACCAACCGCGACCTCGCGGCCGCGGTCGGGGTCTCCCCCAGCACCGCGCTGGAGCGGGTGCGCGGGCTGCGGGAGCGCGGCGTCATCCGCGGGGCGAGCCTGGACGTCGACCTGGACGCCGTCGGCCGGCCGGTGCAGGCGATGATCGCCGTCCGGATCCGGCCGCCGTCCCGGTCGCTGATCGAAGCGTTCCGCGACTGGGTGGCCCAGCTGCCGGAGACCGTCGGGGTGTTCGTCGTCTCCGGCACCGAGGACTTCCTGGTGCACATCGCCGTGCCGGACACCGACGCCGTCTACTCGTTCGTCATCGACCGGCTGACCGAGCGGCGCGAGGTCGCCGACGTGCGCACCAGCATCGTGTACGAGCACCGCCGCACGAGGGTGGTCGAGCCGCTGCAGCCGCGCCGGCGGCGCTGAGCCCGGTCAACTGCGCGCGCTCAGCCGCGGTGCGCGTCCAGCCAGCCGACGACGTCGTCGAGGACCTGCTCCTGCTCGGGCTCGTTGTGCGGCTCGTGGAACAGCCCTGGGTAGACGGTGCGAGTGACGTCGGCCGACCCGGCCCGGGCCGGCACCACCTCGCTGGCCGCGGCCGGCACCAGCCGGTCGGCGCCGCCGTGGACCACGAGCAGCGGCATCGTCAGCCGGGCGAGCCGCTCGGGCAGCGCGGCGCCGGTGGCGACCATCTCGTGGCCGGTGCGGGCGCGGACCTTGCCCGTGTGGTTGAGCGGGTCGCTGCGGTAGGCGGCCACCACCGCGGGGTCCCGGCTGATCGCCTCGGCGTCCAGGGCGAGCACGCCGAGGTCGGGCAGCAGCCGGGAGATGACCGGTGACAGCAGCCGCTGGACGGCCGTCGCGGAGGCGCCGGTGTCGAGGGCGGGCGCGGAGATGACCGCGCCGCGGACCCGCCGATCGGGCGTGCCGGTGAGGTACTGGAGGGCGATCAGCCCGCCCATGCTGTGGCCGTAGACGAACACCGGCAGCCCGGGGTGGCCGTCGGCGGCCTGGCGGACCAGCCGGTCGACGCCGTCGACCGTCGCCGCCATGCTGCCGATGTTGCCGCGGGTGCCCGGCGAGCGGCCGTGCCCCGGGTGGTCGACGGCGGAGACTGCGTAGCCGGCGCGGGCCAGCCGCTCGGCGACGTGCGCGTAGCGGCCGCCGTGCTCGTGCAGGCCGTGGACCAGCGCGACCACCCCGACCGGCGCGGGCGGGGTCCAGGCCTGCCAGTACTGGCCGCCGGGGAGGGTGCCGTCGGTGGTGCGGACGGCGTCGTCGCGCGGGCCGGTCATCGGGCTCTCCTTCTCGCCGGGTGTGCGTCCGGTGCATGGTGGCCGATCACCGTGCCGCGGCGGCACCCGCCCCGCCGAGCCGGCCGGCCAGCCACCGCGCGGCCTGCGCGCGGGCGCGCTGCACCGGGTCGCCGGTGTCCAGGTCGGGCGTGACGCCTTGCCGGGCGAGCCGGGCGAGCGCCCCGTCGTAGCCGGCCAGCAGCACGTCGGCGGTGCCGGCCGGGTCGCTGTCACCGGCCTCCGCGGCGAGAGCGCGGAGCCGATCGACCAGCAGCCGCGAGTCGGCCTGCAGCCACTGCCGGCCCGGGTGGCCGGGCGGCAGCTCGGTGGCCGCGGCCAGGAACCCGCAGCCGCGGCCGGCTGCCTGGGTCGCGCGGAAGGCCGAGACGGCGTCGAAGACGGACAGCAGCCGCTCGACGGGGTCGGTGCGGGCGGCCAGCACCTCGTCCCAGACCTGCTGCCAGCGGCGGAACCGGTGCTCGAGGTAGGCGGCGACGAGCCCGTCCTTGCCGGCGAAGTGGGCGTAGAGCGTGGCCGGGGCGACGTGCGCGCGGGCCAGCACGGCGTCGACGCCGGTGGCCGCGATGCCCGACTCGTAGAACAGCTCGCCGGCGGCGTCCAGCAGACGCTCGCGCGCCGGTCGGGTCGCGGCGGACGGCGTCACGGGCCTAGCGTAACGACCGTTATGGTGAAACGAGCGTTACAGTCGACGTCGTCGCACCCGCTGGTGGTCAGCGGGCTGATGGTCATCGCGGTGACGTACGGGCTGACGCGGTACGGCTACGGGGTCTTCCTCCCGCAGTTCCGCGCCGACCTGGGCGTGACGTCGTCCGTGGCCGGGGCCATCGCGGCGGGCAGCTACCTGGCGTACTGCGCCGCGGCACTGGCGGGCGCGCGGCTGGTGGCCGCCGGCCGCGCCCGCGGTTCGCTCTGGCTGGCCGGGCTGTCCGCCGCGGCCGGCGCGGTGCTGGTCGGCGTGGCCTGGTCGGTACCGGCGCTGGCCGTGGGTGCGCTGGTGGCCGGCAGCGGGGCGGGAGCGGCGAGCCCGGCCCTGGTGGCGGCGGTGGCGGACACGGTGGCACCGGACGTCGAGGCGCGGGCCCAGGCGGTGGTGAACAGCGGCACCGGCGCGGGGGTCGTGGCCGGCGGGCTGCTCGTGCTGGCCTGGGTGGACGGCTGGCGGTCGCTCTGGCTCGGGTTCGCCGTCGCCGCGGTGCTGACGACCTGGTGGGCGGACCGGTCGGCGACCTGGTCCGCCGCCCGGGACCGGCCGCGCTCCACCGGGCCGCGGGCGGGCCGGGCCCGCGCGGTGACCGCGGCCGGGCTGGCGGGGGCGGGCGGCACGGCGGTGTGGACGTTCGGCCGGGACCTCACCACCGGGTCCGGGCTGTCGGACCAGGTGACCGGCGCGCTGTGGTGCCTGCTCGGCGCCGCGGCGTTGCTGGGCGGGCTCAGCGGGCGGCTGGTGGAGCGGGCCGGGCTGCGCGGCGCCTGGGTGGCGACGGCGGCGGCGACCGCGGCGGGGACGGGACTGCTGGCGTGGCGGCCGGGGAGCGTGGTGGTCGCCGCGGTGGCGCTGGCGGTGTTCGGCTGCGGGTTCGTGGCGCTGAGCGGGGTGCTGATCAGCTGGGGCACCGCCCTGGCGCCGGAGGCGGCCGCGCAGACGACCGCGGCGCTGTTCGTCGCGCTGACCGTGGGGCAGGCGGCCGGCGCGCTGCTGCTGGGCGCGCTGGCCGACGCCGCCGGGAGCGTGCCGGCGTTCGTGGTCGCGGCCGGGTTGGTGCTGGCGGCTGCGCCGGCCGCCCCGCGCCGGGTGCCCACCGGCCCGCCCCCGGTGGCCGCCGGACCCCGCTGAACAACACCGGCCCGCACGGACGGACGACCCCCCGCCCGCAGGTGCGGGCAGGGGGTCGCTCGAGCGGGCCGGCGGGGGGTCAGCCCGCGTAGTTCACGTGCACGTGGTCCATGTGGTTGGCGGTCGGGCTGCCCCGGTCCTCCATCTGCTTCCACGCACCGGTCGGCGACGTCAGGATCTTCTGCTGGTAGATGACGTAGTCGACGCCGAGCTCGTCCCAGTGGTCGACCTGGTACTGGACGATCGCCTTGCCGAGGGCGGTGTCGGACATGACCATGTAGTCGATCGCCAGGCCCGACGGGTGACCGTGCGGGTCGACGGCGCTGGCCCGCGTGCCGCCCAGGGTGATGGCGCCGGCGCCGGGCACGTTGCTGACCACCGCGTCGGCCGCCGCCTGCGCCGCCGGCTTCACCGGGCCGGCGCTGTTGGTGATCTTCGCGGTCGTGGTGGCCGCGGTGCCGGTGGTGACGGCGACCGTGGTGATCGTGGCGGTCGTGCTGCCGGCCGAGTTGCCGACGGTGCCCACTGTGCTGGCCGGCGCGGCGGTGCCGGTCAGCGAGAGGTGCTCGCCCGGGAAGATGCGGTTCGGGTCGCTGCCGATGGTGGCCTCGTTGCGCTGGTAGAGCGCCTGCCAGGTGGTGCCGTGGGCGGAGGCGATCCTGGCCAGCGTGTCGCCCCGGGCGACGGTGTAGTCGCCACCCTGCGGAGCCGCCGCCGGGGCCGGAGCCGCGGCCGCGGGAGCCGCGGGCGCCGTCGTGCCCGACTGCGCGGCGGCCGCGGCGGTGCCCCCGGTCAGCTTCTTGCCGCAGGTGGGCCAGGCGCCGATGCCCTGCCCGGCGAGGACCTTCTCCGCGATCTGGATCTGCTGCGCCGGGGTGGCCAGGTCGGCCCGCGGCGCCAGCGCGGTGCCACCGAAGGCGGCCCAGGTCGACTGGCTGAACTGGAGGCCGCCGTAGTAGCCGTTGCCGGTGTTGATGTCCCAGTCGCCGCCGGACTCGCACTGGGCGACACCGGTCCAGTCGTGGGTGGTGACGCTGGACGGGGTGGACGCCTGGGCGGTGCTGCTCAGGACGCCGATGCCGACGACGGTGGCGCCGGCGGCGAGGGGGGCGCGAGCGACGACCTTCTTGGTGCGGACGTAGCGCGGCGCGCGGTGCTTTGCCATGAGTCGTTGATCTCCGATCACCGCCGGCGAGGTGAGCTGTCGGGTTCGGGCGATCGGCGCCCGGCCGCGCGCGGCGGCTTCACCCCAAGACGCACTGGGTGCGCCGGGAACCTGGGTCCCCCACCCCTGTCCTGGACTGTTGCGGAAAGGCCACCGGTGGACAGGGTTGGGCGGACCGGCGCCGCGCTCTCCGTGTACGAGCGCACACGAAAAGCTACGGGCCACCTTGGCAGTAGTCGTCGTGACCTGGGTCACGTCTGCGCCCCCGACACCTGTTCGCGCAGGTCGCCGGTTCCTGGTGTCGCGCCCGTCACATCGGCTCTCGACGACATGCCGAACCGCAGTGCGCAGATTGCTCGGCACGGCGCAACCACCCGCGTCTGCGCTTGCACCCGACGTCTCACGGCGGGTCTCCCGCCGCCGCCCTGCCACGGCGGCGACCGGGCCGCACCAACGGACGGCGACCTGGGGCGGGTGGCACACCCGCCGGTCCGGCGCGGAACGCGCCTCGAGGGGCAGGGACCCCCTCCTCAGGTCGGAGCTGCGACTTGCGACGGGCAACAAGTCCCGACTCCCGGGCCGTTCACGCCGCCCGGGAGCGCCGCGAAGGTGAGCCCGGATCAGCCAGACAACGCACAGGCGGGGCTCACCCGTCGCACACCTCCGCGCCCGCGAGGAAGCGGGCGTGGCCAGTGCCGGAAGAGGAGGCCACCATGCACCACTCGGAGAGGCCGGGAGCGCGTGCCGCGATGGGACGCAGGCTCTCGGTGCTCAGCGTGCTCGCGCTGCTGCTCGCGGTCCTGCCCGCGGGCGTCGCGTCCGCACACTGGCGCGGCGGGCACACCTGGGTCGTCGAGCCCGGGCAGTCGATCCAGGCGGCGGTCGACCAGGCCCGCAGCGGCGACACCATCCAGCTGCTCGAGGGGACCTACGAGAACCAGGCCGTGTGCATCAACGGCAAGGGCCTGACCATCACGGGCGCCGGGGCCGACAAGACCCGGATCACCTGGCCCGACTGGACGGTCGTCGAGGACCAGGCGCCGGCCCCGGCGGCGGGCAACGCCTGCTGGACGGAGTGGGCGCGGCACGATCCCGAGAGCACCGACACCGCCGAGGGTGACGCGCTGCAGCAGAGCCTCTCCGACGACGTCTCGGCGCTGTTCTTCTTCAACCCGGACAGCCCGGTCACCGTGACCGGCCTGCAGACGGTCAACCACCCGGCGAACGGCATCGTCGTGGAGACCGCCCGCGACGTCCAGGTCTCCCACACGAAGGGCGTCGCGCACGACCGGTACGGGATCCTGGTCAGCAACACGACCAACAGCCGGATCACCGACAACGTCGAGCAGGGCCTCGACCGCGGCATCCAGCAGGAGGGCACCAGCGGCAGCAGCGGGACCGCCGGGATCTCGGTGTCGGACTCCCCCACGGCGAACTCCTACGTCGCCCGCAACTCGTCCGACGGCTGGAACCTGGGCATCTTCGTCCGCGAGTCGCGGACGGGGAAGCTGGTCGGCAACACCGTGACCAACAACTGCGTCGGCATCAACATGTTCGACGACGGCAACACCGAGGTCCCGGTGGTCGCGCCCTCGACGATCCCGGCCGGCGACTGGCGGGTCGTGGGCAACACGGTCCGTGACAACCACCGGTTCTGCCTGGCCGGCATCGGCCAGGTGGAGGGCCAGCTGGCGGTCTCCGGCACCGGCGTGGCCGTGGTGAACATGGACTCGGTGCTGATCAAGGGCAACACGATCACCGACAACGGTCCGACGCCGCCGGCCCGGACGCTGGACTTCCCGGCCGCCGGGCTGCTCCTGCTCACCCTGCCGCTGTTCAACACCGACCAGCCGAACGCCGCTGGTCCGGTGGAGAACGTCTCGGTCGTCAAGAACACCATCGACGGCAACACCACCTCGGTGGACACCGACGGGCCTGGGCCCGCCGAGCCGTTCTTCGCGCCGCTGGACGTCCTGGTCGGCTTCCCGCCGGGGACCGTGTTCACCGACGCGGACGGCAACGTGGTCCCGACCCCGGTGCCCGGTCCGGGCATCAACTTCTCCGGCAACTCCTGCGGGGTCGCCCTGCTCGGTGAGGGTGTCTCCGGGATCGACATCGGCTGCGGCGGTGCGTGAGCCGCTCCGGCACTGAACGACCGCTCCACCCGGGGGCCCTCTCGATCCGTCGAGAGGGCCCTCGGCCTGTCCGCCGCCGGCCGTCCGGTCGGCACCGGCCGTCAGTTGATGATCTCGCCCCGCTGGTCCGCCCGGAGCGCGGACAGCCGGTCCCGCCAGGTCTGCAGCGCCTCCGGCGTCAACCGGGTCCAGTCGGTCACCTCGCGGACGACCCGGAGCGGTGCGGCGCTGCGGTAGGACCTGGTGGGGTTGCCGGGGAACTTCTTGTCGGTCACGTTCGGGTCGTCCTCGTAGGGCCCGGTCGGCTCGACCTCGTACACCCGCGGCTCACCGTCGCCGCGGGCGAGCTCCGCAGCGAGGCCGGCGCCGTCGCGCAGCGCGGTGAAGTAGACGTGGTTCATCACGACCTCGGGGCGGTAGTTCGACCGGAACCCCGCGGTGAGCAGGTCGTCGACCCGGAGGTCGGCCTTCGTGCCGTGGAAGAACGGCCCCTCGTCCAGTGCCCGGGTCATCGCGACACCGTAGGGGAGCCTCGCCGCGAACCGCTCGGAGCTCTCGGCTCGAGGACCGCACCCGGGAAACGCAGCGTCGCCCCGGCCGCAACGAGCGGCCGGGGCGACGGTGGTCGGTCCGGTGCGGGGTGTCAGCGGCGAGCCGGCTGAGGGACCGCCGGGCCCGCCGGGACGTCGGGCGATGTCCGCCCTGACGTCCCGACGGGCGTCGGCATCAGCTGCAGCCGCTGGTGGAGCCGCAGCCCTCGCAGACGTAGCAGCTGCCGGCGGGGCGCATCTTCGTGCCGCAGGTCATGCACAGCGGCGCGTCGGTCGCGGTGCCGGTCACCAGCTCCAGCAGCTCGGCCGAGGAGTGGGCCTCCTTGATCGCCTGCTTCGGCGACTCCTTCTCGACGGCCTTCGGGGCCTCGGCCGGCGCCTCGGTGGGCACCGAGCCGCGCAGCGCCTCGACGTCCACCTCGTCGTCCTCGACGACCTCGGCGGTGTTGGCCGAGGTGCCGTAGCTGCCCGCGACCTGGGCCGCCCGCTCCTCGGCGCTGAAGATGCCGAGGGTCGCGCGGGTGTCGACGGGCAGGTGGTCGAGCGCCAGGCGACGGAAGATGTAGTCCATCACCGACTGGGCGATCCGGATGTCCGGGTCGTCGGTCATGCCGGCCGGCTCGAAGCGCATGTTGGTGAACTTCTGGATGTAGGTCTCCAGCGGCACACCGTGCTGCAGCGCGATCGAGATGCCGATCGAGAAGGCGTCCATGACACCGGCCAGGGTCGAGCCCTGCTTGCCGAGCTTCAGGAAGACCTCACCGAGGCTGCCGTCCTCGTACATGCCGGCGGTCATGTAGCCCTCGGCACCGGCGACGCTGAACGAGGTGGTCATGCTCGTGCGCTTCTTCGGCAGCCGCTTGCGCACCGGGTGCGCCAGGGCGGGAGCCGCCTCGGCGATCGCGGTCTCGACCGGGGCCTCGGCCTTCTTGGCCTTGGCGTCGGACAGCGGCTGGCCGACCTTGCAGTTGTCGCGGTAGATGGCCAGCGCCTTGATGCCCATCTTCCAGCCCTGGAAGTAGATGTCCTCGACCTCTTCGACGGTCGCCGTCTCCGGCATGTTGACCGTCTTGGAGATCGCGCCGGAGATGAACGGCTGCACCGCGGCCATCATCCGGACGTGGCCCATCGGGGAGATGGCCCGCTCGCCCATGGCGCAGTCGAAGACCTCGTAGTGCTCGGGACGCAGGCTCGGGGCGTCGACCACGTGGCCGTGCTCGGCGATGTACTCGACGATCGCCTCGATCTGCTCCTCCTGGTAGCCCAGGCTGCGGAGCGCGCGCGGCACGGTCTGGTTGACGATCTGCATGGAGCCGCCGCCGACCAGCTTCTTGAACTTGACCAGCGAGAAGTCCGGCTCGATGCCGGTCGTGTCGCAGTCCATCATGAAGCCGATGGTCCCGGTGGGGGCCAGCACGGAGGCCTGCGCGTTGCGCCAGCCGTTCTCCGCGCCGATCTCCAGGCCCAGCTGCCACTGCTCGGTGGCGGCCTTGAGCACGTCGGCGTCGTCGGCGCCGACCGGGCGGACGGCGTCGTTGGCGGCGGCGTGCTTGCGCATGACCCGGGCGTGGGCGTCGGCGTTGCGGGCGAAGCCCTCGTAGGCGCCGACGATGCCGGCCAGCTCGGCGGAGCGCCGGTAGGCGGTGCCGGTCATCAGCGAGGTGATCGCCGCGGCCAGCGTCTGGCCGCCCCGCGAGTCGTAGGCGTGGCCGGTGGCCATCAGCAGGGCGCCGAGGTTGGCGTAGCCGATGCCCAGCTGCCGGTAGGCGCGGGTGGTGTCGCCGATCGGGTCGGTCGGGAAGTCGGCGAAGCAGATCGAGATGTCCATCGCGGTGATGACCAGCTCGACGGCCTTCACGAAGTTCTTGGCGTCGAACCGGCCGTCGTCCTTGAGGAACTTCATGAGGTTCAGCGACGCCAGGTTGCACGAGCTGTTGTCCAGGCTCATGTACTCCGAGCAAGGGTTGGACGCGTTGATCCGCCCGGTCTCGGGGTTCGTGTGCCAGTCGTTGATCGTGTCGTCGTACTGGATGCCCGGGTCGGCGCACTCCCAGGCGGCCTGGGTGACCTTGCGGAACAGCTCACGGGCGTCGACGGTCTCGATCACCGAGCCGTCGAGGCGGGCGCGCAGGCCGAACTCGGTGCCCTCCTCGACCGCGCGCATGAACTCGTCGTTCACGCGGACCGAGTTGTTGGCGTTCTGGTACTGGACGCTGGTGATGTCCTTGCCGCCCAGGTCCATGTCGAACCCGGCGTCGCGCAGCGCGCGGATCTTGTTCTCCTCGCGCGCCTTGGTCTCGATGAACTCCTCGATGTCCGGGTGGTCGATGTCGAGGACGACCATCTTGGCCGCGCGGCGGGTGGCGCCACCGGACTTGATGGTCCCGGCGGAGGCGTCGGCACCGCGCATGAAGGAGACCGGGCCGGAGGCGGTGCCACCGGAGCCGCGGAGCAGCTCCTTGGAGGAGCGGATGCGGGAGAGGTTCAGGCCGGCGCCCGAGCCGCCCTTGAAGATCAGGCCCTCTTCGCGGTACCAGTTCAGGATCGAGTCCATCGAGTCGTCGACGGCGAGGATGAAGCAGGCGCTGACCTGCTGCGGCGACGCGGTGCCGACGTTGAACCAGACGGGCGAGTTGAAGCTGAAGTACTGGTGCAGCAGCATCCAGGTCAGCTCCTGCTCGAACACCTCGGCGTCGCCCTCGGAGGCGAAGTAGCCGTTCTCGCGCCCGGCCTCGCCGTAGGTGAGCACCACCCGGTCGATGAGCTGCCGCAGGCTGGTCTCGCGCTGCGGGGTGCCGACCGCGCCACGGAAGTACTTCGTGGTGACGATGTTGGTGGCGTTGATGCTCCACTCGGCGGGGAACTCCACACCGCGCTGCTCGAAGTTGATCGAGCCGTCCCGCCAGTTGGTCATGACGACGTCGCGGCGCTCCCAGACGACCTCGTCGTACGGGTGCACCCCGGCGGTCGTGAAGACGCGCTTGACCTTCAGGCCCTTCCCCCGGGCAGGCGCCTTGCCGCCGCGACGCGCACGGGTGGCGGTGAGACGGTCTTCGGTCTCGGTCATGAGTGGTGGATCTCCCTCGTGGGCTGCAGCGGGGGAAGCGCCGCGGTGGGTGTGCCTGACTGGTGTAGCGGGTGGTGCTGACAGTTCTGCGGTGCTGGCGTGCTGGTGCTGCGGATCAGGGGGAGGCGGCGCTGCCTCCGGAGGCGGACGGGTTCCGCCCCCCTCCCCGCCGGCGCGGGGCCGGCACGTCGGGCTGCATGCCCGGCAGCGGCGGGGTGCCGGCGGTGAGGTGCCGGGCCCGCAGCTCGCTGATCTCCTTCTCGAAGTCCTCGATGGAGTCGAAGGCGCGGTAGACGCTCGCGAAGCGCAGGTAGGCGACCTCGTCGAGCTCGCGCAGCGGCCGCAGGATCGCCAGCCCGACCTCGTGGGCGGGCACCTCGGCGGCGCCGCTGGCCCGGATGGCGTCCTCGACCTGCTGGGCCAGCTGCTGGAGCTGGTCCTCCTCGACCGGCCGGCCCTGGCAGGCGCGGCGCACGCCGGCCACCACCTTGGAGCGGTTGAACGGCTCGGTCACCCCGCTGCGCTTGACGACGGCGAGCACGGCCTCCTCGACCGTGGTGAACCGGCGGCCGCAGCCGGGGCACGACCGGCGCCGGCGTGTGGTGGCGCCGTCGTCGATCTCCCGGGAGTCGACGACGCGGCTGTCCGGGTTGTGGCAGAAGGGGCAGCGCACGCCGAGCTCCTCTCGTCAGGGTGTCGCGCCCGCCTGCCGAGGACCCCGGGGAGGGCGGACGACGGTGGGCCGGCGGACCGCTCCTGTGGACTGCCCCGGGGACATCCGGTGGATGCGGCGGGGAGAACGTGTGGAGCGGGTGTGGATGTCTTACAGCCGTGTAAGCACTAGATGTTGTGGTGGAACCGTAAGCGAACCCCCATAGAGGGTGCAAGCCCGACGCGGCGTGTCCTGTTCCACTGGTGCACGACCGACCCGCGGGCCCCCACCGGCCCCACCCGTCGCGCCGCAACAGGCAGGTGCTGACGAGCCGTCAGGGCCCCGCTCGGCAGGACTCGCACACGCACTCGGAGAACGACAGGCGAGCACGCGACGCCGACCGCAGGGGGCGGACCGGAGCGGCGGGTGGGGTTCCCGGGCGGTGGTGGCACGCCCGGTGGTCGAGCGACCGGGGTCAGGGCAGGCGGAGGACCTGACCGGCCTGCACCTGACCGCCGGTCAGGTGGTTGAGGCCGGCGATCGCGTCGACCACCGAGCGGCGCTCCTCGTGCGGGGCGACGTCGCCGGCGATCGACCACAACGTGTCGCCCGGCTCCACGACGACGGTGGCGGAGCCGGCCAGGCGGAGCCCGCCGTCGCCCTCGCCCAGCAGCATGCCCGCGGCCACGGCGGCGATCGCCAGGCCGATGACGACCAGCAACGTGCCGAGCACGCGCCGACCCCGCCGGGTCAGCCGCAGCGGCGCGGGCGCACCGACGGCCCACTCCCCCGGCGCGCCGGCGACGACCGGGCGGCGCCCCCCGCGGACCGCACGCCCGCCCGGCACCGCGTCGGCGCCGACGCGACGCCGGCCCGGACGGGCGGCGCCGCGGCGACCGGCCGGGCCCACCGGCTGCGGACCGCGGCCGGCACCCGCCCCGGGGCGCCCGACCACCGACGGCCGGAGGGTGCGGCCGTCGGCCGGGCTCGTCGCGGTCTGCTGCACGCGGTGCTGCACGGTGGCCATCGCACGTACTCCTCGTCTCGGCTGGGTGCCGGGTTCCTGCTCGTCTCAGGACGCCCCTCCGACCGGCCGGTCAGCGGACCGAACCGACCCGGAAGTCGAACGCCTGTTCGAATCGAACGTCTGTGCGATGTCTACCGCAGGCCGCCGACAAAAACACCCCCGACACGGCAACGTCTTCGAACGTGTGTTTGAACGATCGGGCCGGGACCGCTACCGTGACCTCGACACCCGGGCGCCCCCGCCCGCGGCCGCTCGCGTCGGGCTCCGCTCCCGTCAGGCCGTGGCACGGGCGGCGACCGGAGCGGCGAGCAGGACCCGGGGCCGGCCGACGGGCCCGGGGACACGTGGTTGCGGGGGCCCGCAACCGGCGAGGAGGAGACATGGCCGTCGACAGCCGGACCCCAGGCGGCACCTCACGCCGACGCGCGGCGTCCCAGCCTGAGGGCGAAGCCACCACCGCGGGCGCTGCGGTGCGCGAGTTCCCCGACCGCGGCGAGGCCGGCGACGGGCTCACCCAGCGGCAGCGCCGGGTGCTCGAGGTCATCCGCGACTCGATCGAGCGCCGGGGCTACCCGCCCTCGGTCCGGGAGATCGGCGAGGCCGTCGGCCTGTCCTCGGCCTCCTCGGTCGCCCACCAGCTGTCGGTGCTGCAGCGCAAGGGCTGGCTGCGTCGCGACCCCAACCGCCCCCGGGCGCTCGACGTCCGGATGCCCGGTGACGGTTCCGGTGCCGCCGAGGCGTCCCCCACGGCGCTCGCCGCCGGCAGCCCGACCTCCGGGGTCGACGAGGCGCAGGCCCCCGCGCCCACCTACGTGCCGCTGGTCGGGCGGATCGCCGCCGGCGGGCCGGTGCTCGCCGAGCAGGCGGTCGAGGACGTCTTCCCGCTCCCCCGAGAGCTGGTCGGCGAGGGCACGCTGTTCATGCTCAAGGTCACCGGGGACTCGATGGTCGAGGCGGCGATCTGCGACGGCGACTGGGTCGTGGTGCGGCAGCAGCCCACCGCGGAGAACGGCGAGATCGTCGCGGCGATGATCGACGGCGAGGCCACCGTGAAGACCTACAAGCGGCGCGACGGCCACGTCTGGCTCATGCCGCACAACCCGGCCTACGAGCCGATCCCCGGTGACGACGCGACCGTGCTCGGCCGGGTCGTCACCGTCCTCCGCCGCGTCTGACGACGGATCCCGTCGCGGGGGCCCGCGCCCGTTCGGCGCGGGCCCCGGAGCGGAGACCCGCGAGGGTCAGGGCTCCGGAGCGGCCGTCCTCCGGCGACGGAGGCGGCTCCCCGCCCAGACCACCACCGCGGCGAGCACCGCGGCGATGACCGCGGCCGGCACCCACGGGGCCGGGTCCGAGGACGGGCTCTCCGCGGCCGCGCCCTTCGCCGCCGCCGACTGCCCCGCCGGCGGGGCGATCGGCGCCTGCGCCGGCAGCACGGTCACCGCGGCCGGCAGCCCCTCGCTGGAGACCACCAGGTCGCGGTTGTTCTCCCCGAAGGTGATCGCCTCACCCTGCGGCGAGTCCGGCAGCGCCACCCGGGTCGGGGTGCCCTGCAGTGCGCCGGCGACGTCCGAGCCCTCCAGCGGCCAGACGTAGGCGTCGGTGTACGTGCGCAGCGCGATGAGCGCCCCGTCGGCGGAGACCGCGCCGCCGGTCACCAGCAGCTGTCCGGCGCGGCCCACCGGGCCGCCGGGCGTGCCGGTGAGGGTGAACCCGAGGTCGGCGACCTTGCTCATCGGCACGGTGGCGCCGTCGGTGAGCGGGGCGTCGGGCCGGTAGACCGAGCTGGCGCCGAGCACCTCCTTGGTCACCAGGTACGGCGTGCCGTCAGGAGCGAGCAGCAGGGCCTCGGCGTCGTGCGGACCGTCGGGGTAGGTCATCCGGGTGACCGCGGTCGTGCCGTCGGGGTGCAGCGCGATCATGGCGACCGTCGCGCGCTGTGCCCGGTTGTCCCCGGCGTCCTCGATCCACACCGTGCCGTCGGCGGCGAGCGCCATGTCCTCGGGGTCGTAGGGGTCCACCTCGCCGGTCCTCACCTCGGCCACCTGGCACCGCTCGTCGAGCACGTACACCTCGACCCGGTCGCCGCCGTCGTCCATGGCGAGCAGGGCACTGCCGGCACCGGCCAGACCGGACAGCTCGGCCAGCCGGTCGTCGGTGATCTCGCACCGGGTGGTCGGGGCGCCGTAGGCGGCGGCGCTCTCCGCAGCGGCAGGCCCCAGCGGCAGCACGGCACCGGCGAGCGCCAGCGGCGCGCTCAGCAGGACGGCAGGACGCAGCCGCCGGACGGCGCGCGGACGCCGGCCGGCAGGGTCACTCGGGAGGGCGGCCTGCGCGCGCACGTACCCAGCGTGACAGCAGCACGTCGTCCAGTGCATGCACCACGCCCAGCAGCAGGATGCCGACGGCGGCCCCCACCACGGCGTCGGTGACCCAGTGGAAGTCGAGCACCACCATCGCCACGCCCGCGACCGCCGGTCCGACCACGCTGAGCACCCAGGCGATCCGCTGCACCCGGCCGGGCAGCTCGAACTGCACCGCCTGCCAGCGCGCGACGCCCCACATGAGCACCGCGTTGGCCACGTGCCCGGAGGGGTAGCTCTCGCCGCCCAGGTGGAAGAACGAGCCCGGGTAGCGGGGCGCGGTGCGGCCCATCCCCCACTTGAACGCGTAGACCACGGCGGTGAGGAGGGCCAGTGCGACCACGACCCGCACCAGCGGCAGCAGCGTCCGGCGGCGCCAGGCCAGCCAGCCGACCAGCCCGGCGAGCACCGCGAGGATGAAGCCGCGGCCACCGGCCTGGGTGAACACCCAGAACACGGGATAGACCGCCGAGTGCCGCAGGCCCCAGTCGTCGACGATCTCGGAGACCCGCAGGTCCATCCGCTCCAGCCGGCCCCGGCCCAGCAGGTCCAGGGTCACGCCCGCGGTGACGAGGGCCGCGAGGACGAGCAACCACCACGGCGGCCGCCCGACCCCGATCACCGGGTGCGGGCGGGACGCCGGCACCTCCCCGGCGGGCTCCACCGCCCGCCGCACCGCGCCGCTGGTCACAGGGGAACGGTACCGGGACCGTGACCTGCCCGTGACCCTGCCGGCGGCGGGGGCACCCGAACGGAGGCCGAACAGGTGCCGAACACGCCGGAGGGGCGGCGACCGGGTGGTCGCCGCCCCTCCGGGCGCAGGCAGGTCGCGGTCAGGCGACCGGCACGGTGAACGAGGTCAACGCGGCGGCCAGGCCGGCGTCGACCCGCGCGACCAGCCGGGTGCCGGCGGCCTCGTGCTGCTCGTCGAGCACCTCGCCGTCCCGGTGCACCCGGGCGACCAGGTCGCCCCGGTCGTAGGGCACGAGCACCTCGACGTCGACGTGCGGGTGCGGCAGCCGGGCGGCGACGACGTCGCGCAGCGCCTCGATCCCCTCGCCGGTGCGGGCCGAGACCCAGGCCGCGCCGGGCAGCGCCTGGCGCAGCGCGAGCACGTCCTCCTCGCTCATCGCGTCGACCTTGTTGACGACGATGAGCTCGGGCACCGCGCTGGCGTCGATCTCACCGAGCACGGTGTGCACCGCGTCGATCTGGCCCAGCGGGTCGGGGTCGGAGCCGTCGACCACGTGCAGCAGCAGGTCCGCCGCGGCGACCTCCTCCAGCGTCGACCGGAACGCGTCGACCAGCTGGTGCGGCAGGTGCCGGACGAAGCCGACCGTGTCGGTCATCGTGTACTCGCGGCCCTCCGTCGTCCGCGCCCGGCGGACCGTCGGGTCCAGGGTGGCGAACAGCGCGTCCTGCACCAGCACGCCGGCGTCGGTGAGCCGGTTGAGCAGGCTGGACTTGCCGGCGTTGGTGTAGCCGGCGATCGCCACGCTCGGGACGGCGTTGCGGTCGCGGCCCGAGCGCTGGGTGGCCCGGGCGGTCGCCATGCCGGCGATCTCCTTGCGCAGCTTGCTCATCCGCGCGCGGATCCGCCGCCGGTCGGTCTCGATCTTGGTCTCACCGGGACCACGGGTGCCGATGCCGCCACCGCCGGCGACACGACCACCGGCCTGCCGGCTCATCGACTCACCCCAGCCGCGCAGCCGCGGGATCATGTACTGCATCTGGGCGAGCTCGACCTGCGCCTTGCCCTCCCGGCTGGTGGCGTGCTGGGCGAAGATGTCGAGGATCAGCGCGGTCCGGTCGACCACCTTGACCTTGAGGATCTTCTCCAACTGGTTGAGCTGGCCGGGGGTCAGCTCACCGTCGAAGATCGCGGTGTCGGCGCCCGTCGCGGCGACGATGTCGCGGATCTCGGCGGCCTTGCCGGATCCGACGTACGTCGCGGCGTCGGGCTTGTCGCGGCGCTGCACGAGCGCCTCGAGCACGGTCGACCCGGCCGTCTCGGCCAGGGCGGCGAGCTCGGCGAGCGAGCGCTGCGCGTCGGCCGCCGTCCCCTCGGTCCAGACCCCGACCAGCACGACGCGCTCCAGGCGCAGCTGGCGGTACTCGACCTCGGTGATGTCGGCGAGCTCGGTGGACAGCCCGGCGACGCGGCGGAGCGACCCGCGCTCCTCCAGCAGGTAGGAGCCGGTCGTGTCGTCGACCTCGTCGAACTGCCCGGCGGGGGCGGGCCGGGAGGCTGCGGCCTTGTCGGCGCGCGCCTGCGCGTCAGCCAGAACGGCCCGGTTCTGTGCGGTGGTCATCGGGTCCAGCGTGACATGCCCCTGGGTGCGGGGCGAGTGAGTTGTCGTCATCGACTGTGTCGTCATCGCCCGGTACAACACCGGGCGGCTCCGGATGCATCCCCACGTACAGCGACCACCGCTCCGGCTCCGGGCCCGGCGGGCGCACCCGGAACTCCTCGAGCAGCGCGTGCAGCCGGTCCCGGAACTCGGCCAGGTCGGGGGCCGGCAGCCGCAGCGCCAGCCGGGTGCTGGCCAGCTGGTCCTCCCCGACCGCGGCCACCTCCTCCCGGAAGGCGGCCAGCGCCGGGTCGCGGGAGGGGCCGGGGCCGCCGGCGTCGTCCATCAGCCAGCTCTTGCCGGTCGCCCGGTAGGGCACCTCCCGGGCGCCTCGGGTGCCGCGCCGCTCCTCCTCCGCGGCCAGGAACCCGGTGTCCACGAGCGTGCGCACGTGGTGCAGCACGGTGGCCGGGTTGCGGCCCAGCGCGGCGGCGAGCTCCTTGTTGGTCAGCGCCCGGTCCAGGCACAGCCGGAGGATCCGCAGCCGGACGGCGGACGCCAGCGCCCTCGCCTCGGCGTCGGTGGCCGGCCGCCGGGGACCCTCGTACTGCGACACGGGCCCAGCCTAGAACCTAGTGATTGACACTCCCCAATCACTGGACCACGCTGCCCGCGTGAGCTCCTCCCGCAGCCTCTGGCGGCACCGCGACTTCGGGCACCTGTGGGCCGCCGAGACGGTCAGCCAGGTCGGTACCCAGGTCACCCAGCTGGCCCTGCCGGTGCTGGCGGTCGGCGTGCTGGCGGCCTCGCCCATGGAGATGGGCGTGCTCACCGCGCTGGAGACCGCGGCGTTCCTGCTGATCGGGCTGCCGGCCGGCGCCTGGGTGGACCGCTGGCGGCGCAAGCGCGTGCTGGTGATCGCCGACCTCGTGCGCGCGGGGGTGCTGGCCTCCATCCCGGTCGCCTGGGCGCTGGACGTGCTCACCCTCGGCCAGCTGTTCGTCGTGGCCGCGGCCACCGGCACCGCGACGGTCTTCTTCGACGTCGCCTACCAGAGCTACCTGCCCGCACTGGTCGACCGGGACCAGATCGTCGACGGCAACGGCAAGCTCGAGGCCAGCCGTGCGGTGGCGCAGGTGGCCGGGCCGGGCGTGGGCGGTGTGCTGCTGCGGGTGCTCGGGGCGCCGTGGCTGCTGCTGGCCGACGCGGTCAGCTTCCTGGCGTCCGCCGCGTTCCTGGCCGGCATCCGGCGCCCGGACGTTGTCCCCGACCGGGCCGTCCGGCGGCCGCTGCGCACCGAGATCGCCGAGGGCCTGTCGTTCGTCGTCCGGCACCCGCTGCTGCGCCGGATCGTGGCGTGCACCGGGACGGCGAACCTGTTCGGGTCGATCACCTCGACGCTGCTGGTGCTGTTCGCGCTGCGCGAGCTGGGGCTGTCGGAGTCGACGCTCGGCCTGGTGCTGTCGGCCGGCGCCGCGGGCGGGCTGGTCGGCGCGGCCACCGCCGCCCGGTTCGCCCGGTGGGTCGGCGAGGGCCGGGCGATCCCCCTGTCGGTGCTGGCGGTCGTGCCCTTCGCGGCACTGGTGCCGCTGGCCGCGCTCGGCGCGCCCGCGGTGCTGCTCGTGGTCGGCCAGTTCGGCACCAGCTGGTGCATCGTCGCCTACAACGTCACGCAGGTCAGCTTCCGGCAGCGGCTGTGCCCGCCGGCGCTGCTGGGCCGGATGAACGCCTCGGTGCGGTTCCTGGTGTTCGGCACGATGCCGGTGGGCGGGCTGCTCGGCGGGGTGCTGGGCAGCACGCTCGGCCTGGCGCCGGCGCTGTGGGTCGCCGTCGCCGGGCAGGGACTGGCGGCGCTGTGGGTCACCGCGAGCCCGTTGCTCGGCATGCGCGAGCTGCCCGACGAGCTGGACGGCGTGCAGCAGGCGGC
The DNA here is from genome assembly GCF_040659695.1 of Modestobacter sp. NPDC049651. Taxonomy (NCBI): domain Bacteria; kingdom Bacillati; phylum Actinomycetota; class Actinomycetes; order Geodermatophilales; family Geodermatophilaceae; genus Modestobacter; species Modestobacter sp. NPDC049651. The sequence goes on along the minus strand of NZ_JBFAOG010000018.1, from coordinate 54,821 downwards.
CGACGTGGCCCCCGCGCGGGACTGACCGTTTCCCGGCCGCCGGGCCGCGGGTAGGCCGCAGCGCATGAGCCTCAACCGCGACGAGATCGACGACCCGGGCGCCGACCCGAAGGGCCTCAACCCGCCCCGCAACCCGCTCGGTGGTCCTGACCAGGACACCGGCCGTGGCGAGCCGCGCGGCGACGACGGGGACGCCCCCGGCGACAACGACGCGGCCGCGGGCGGCGCGGCGAAGCCGTGAGCCGTCCGGGGGTCAGGCGCCCAGCCACTCCCCGGTGAGCGTGCCGGCGGCGACGACGACGGCCGGGCCGGACAGCACCGTCGTCGTCCCGTCGAGCTCCACCGTCAGCCGGCCGCCCGGCACGTCGACCGCGACCGTGCCGGTGGTCCGGTCCCCGGCGACGAGCGCCGCGTAGGCGGCCGCGCAGGCGCCGGTGCCGCACGAGCGGGTCTCCCCCACGCCCCGCTCGTAGACGCGCAGCCGGATGTGGGCGTGCGCGCCGGTGGGCGCGTCCTCCGCCGACAGCACGTTGACCACCTCGACGTTCACGCCCTCGGGGAACACCGCCGGGTCGACCCGGGGCAGCTCGCGCAGGTCGAGGCAGTCGACCGAGACGTCGGTGAGGCAGGCCAGGTGCGGGTTGCCCATCGACACGCCCAGCCCCGGCAGCTCGTGCCCGGGCAACCGGGCGCTGCTGCGGCCGAGCGGGCGGGCCGGCCCCATGTCCACCCAGTAGCCGCCCTCCGCGCGGGCGCCGACGCGGCGCGGGCCGCCGCGGGTGCCGACCAGCACGCCCGCCTCGGCGGTGGCCCGGTCCAGCAGGCCCTCGGCGAGCAGCACGTGCAGGAACAGCCGGATGCCGTTGCCGCACATCTCCGCGTGCGAGCCGTCGGCGTTGCGGTGGTCCATGAACCACTCGCAGGAGGGCAGCGCCTCCCCGAGGACGGCGGCCGCGTCCGGCACGTGGACGCTGCGGACGACGCGCAGCACGCCGTCGCCGCCGAGCCCCGCGCGGCGGTCGCACAGCCGCCGCACCAGCGCCGGGTCCAGCCGCTGCTCCGGCCACACGTCGCCGTCCGGGTCGGGCAGGACGACGAAGTCGTTCTCGGTGCCGTGCCCGAGCAGGACCCGCGGGCCCTGCGCTCCGGTCGAACCGCTGTCGATCACCGCCCGATCGTACGGTCGCCGCCGGTGCCGCCCGCGGCGTCCAGCGCCCGGTGCACCTCCTCGGCGACCCGGCTGGCCAGGTCGGGGGCAGCGGCGTCGAACCAGGTGGTGGCGGGATCGCGGCGGAACCACGACCGCTGGCGGCGGACGAACCGGCGGGTGGTGGTCACCGTCTGCTCGCGGGCCTGCTCCGCGGTCAGCTCGCCGTCGAACTGCCGCAGCACCTGGGCGTAGCCCAGCGCGCGGGAGGAGGTCGGCCCCTCGCGCAGCCCGTCGGCGGCCAGCGCCGCCACCTCGTCGACGAAGCCGGCCGCCCACATCCGGTCGACCCGCACCGCGACCCGCTCGTCGAGCTCGTCGGGCACCCGGTCCAGCCCGACGGTCAGCGCCGGGTAGTGCGGGCGCGGGGCGGGCAGCCGGGCGGTGAACGGCTTGCCGGTCAGCTCGACCACCTCCAGCGCGCGCACCAGGCGCCGTCCGTTGCTGGGCAGGATCGCCGCGGCCGCGTCGGGGTCCAGCCCGGCCAGCCGGGCGTGCAGCGCCCCGGACCCCACCTCGGCGAGCTCGGCCTCCAGGCGGGCGCGCAGCGCGGCGTCGGTGCCCGGGAAGTCCAGCTCGTCGAGGACGGCGCGCACGTACAACCCCGAGCCGCCGACCAGCAGCGGCAGCACCCCGGCCGCGCGCAGCCGGTCGATCTCGGCGCGGGCCCGCAGCCGGTACTCGGCTACGGACGCGGGCTCCCGGACGTGCCACAGGTCCAGCAGGTGGTGCGGCACGCCGCCGCGCTCGGCCTGGGTGGGCTTGGCGGTGCCGACGTCCATGCCGCGGTAGAGCTGCATCGAGTCGGCGTTGACCACCTCGGCGGGCAGCTGCCCGGCCAGCCGGTGCGCCAGCTCGACCGCCAGCGCCGTCTTGCCGGTCGCGGTCGGACCGACGACGGCGACCACCGGGAGGACGGCGCTCACCGGGCGGTCCAGTCGGCGACCAGGTAGCCCACGCCGAACGGGGCGTCGTCGTGGTGCAGCCGCGCCTGGACCGCCCGGCCCGCCAGCGCGCCGCCGACGGCCCGCCACACCGGCACGCCCGCGGCCAGCAGGCGCTCCCCCTCGGCCGCGTCCAGGCCGGCGAGCGCCGCCGCGTCCCCGGCGGCCAGCGCGGTGGCGACCGCGGCGTCGAACGGGGCCGCGGCCGGGTCCAGCGCGCCGGGCGCCTTCGGGCTGCGCCGCGCCGAGCCGTCGCCCATCGCGAGCACCCCGACGGGACCGTCGACGTCGGCGAGGGCGGCGGCCAGGTCGGCCGGACCCACTCCCAGCCGGGCACCGGTGTGCCCCTCGCGCTCCAGCACCCAGGCGCCGAGGGTGTGCGCCAGCGGCAGCGCCCGGCCGCCCGGACGGACGCCGCCGGAGAAGGGAACGGGCAGGTCGACGCCGTGGCCGTGCAGGTCGCCGGCGTCCCCGGGACCGAACCGGACGCCGGGGGCGACCCCGCTGCCGACGACGACGACCACCTCCGGCTGCGCCGCCAGCAGGGCCTGCACGGCGGCGCTCACCGCGGCCCGCAGGAGGGCGAGCGCGGGGGTGCTCGCACCGGACACGGCGGGCACCAGGAGCGGCGGCTGCGGGCAGAAGGCGACCGTCACCGGATCGGGTTGGCTCACGCCAGGGAGTGTCGCCGATGGATCGTGGGAGACTCCCTGGCGTGTCGAGCACGGAGAACACCGCGGACCGGACGCAGCAGCCCACCCCCGCCGTCGAGGAGACCGCGATCACCGAGGTCGCCCCGGTCGACGAGGGCCCGCTGGCCGCCACCCCGGACGCCGTCGTCCCGGATCCTGCAGAGCCCACCACCGACGAGGCGGCCACCTCGTCCGGCGAACCCGCCGGGACCGACGTCCCGGCTGCCGGGGAGGTGACGCCGGAGCCGACCGGGCCCACTGCGGTGGCGCCGGTCGACGAGGGCCCCCAGGCCGCGACGCCGGACGCCGCCGGCCCGGACGCCGCTGGTTCGGCTGCCGTCGAGGAGGCCCCGGCCGGGACCCACGCCGAGGCCGCCACCCCGACGGCGCCGGCCGAGCCCGCGCTGCCGCCGGTCCCGGCGAGCGACCCCACCGAGTGGGGCCGGGTCGACGAGGAGGGCACCGTCTACGTGCGGACGACCGCCGGTGAGCGGGCCGTCGGCTCGTGGCAGGCCGGCGAGCCCGCCGAGGGGCTGGCCCACTTCGGCCGCCGCTACGACGACCTGGCCACCGAGGTGTCGCTGCTCGAGGCACGGCTGGCCGCCCACACCGGCAACCCCAACGAGATCAAGACCAAGGCCGACGAGCTGGCCGAGCAGATCCTCACCGCCGCGGCCGTCGGCGACCTGGACCACCTGGCCGACCGGGCGCGGGCCATCAGCAGCATGGCCGAGACCGCGGTCGCCGCGAACCGGGCCAAGCGCGCCGAGCAGCGGGCCGTCCAGGTCGCCCGCAAGGAGGCGCTCGCCGCCGAGGCCGAGCAGATCGCCGCGGAGTCCAACCAGTGGAAGGCCGCCGGCGACCGGCTGAAGGCCATCGTCGAGGAGTGGCGGACGATCAAGGGGATCGACCGCAAGACCGACGAGGCGCTGTGGCACCGGTTCGCCGCTGCCCGCGACGCCTTCGGCCGCCGCCGCGGGCAGCACTTCGCCGAGCTGGACAAGCAGCGCGGCGAGGCCCGGGCGCAGAAGCAGGAGCTCATCGCCGAGGCCGAGCGGCTGTCGACGTCGACCGAGTGGGGTCCGACCAGCGCCGCCATGCGCTCGCTCATGGACCGCTGGAAGGCCGTCCCGCGCACCGGCCGGGACACCGACGACGACCTGTGGAAGAAGTTCCGGGCCGCCCAGGACGTCTTCTTCGCCGCCCGCACCGCCTCCGACAAGGTCCGCAACAGCGAGCAGGAGGCCAACCAGCGGCAGAAGGAGGAGCTGCTGGCCGAGGCCGAGCAGCTCGACCCGGCCAACCGCGGCGCGCAGAACCAGCTGCGCAAGCTCCTGGAGCGCTACGACGCCATCGGCCACGTGCCCCGCGGCGTGATGCGCGAGCTGGAGGACCGGATGCGCGCGGTCGAGGAGAAGTTCCGCGGCGCCGGCGAGGCCTCCCGGCCGCGGGTGCAGCCGGAGAACCCGCTGCTGGCCTCGATGCGCGCCGCCGTCACCAAGGCCGAGGACCAGCTGGCCAAGGCCCAGGCGTCGGGCAACGCCAAGCGGGTCAGCGAGGCCGAGGCCAACCTGGCCACCCGCCGCGAGTGGCTCGCCGAGGCCGAGAAGGCCGCCACCCGCCGCTGAGGCAGCCGCACGAAGGGCCCCCGTCCAGCCGGACGGGGGCCCTTCGTCGTCCCGGTCGTGTAGCGCACAACTGGTCGGGTAGGGCAACTGACGGCTGTGACCGGTGCGCCGGTCACCACATCCGTCGAGCAGAGGAGCTGACCATGAAGGCCGTCGTCTACCAGGGCCCGAAGCAGGTCGCCGTCGAGGAGCGCCCCGACCCCACGATCCAGGCACCGACCGACGCGATCATCCGGTTGACCACCACCAACATCTGCGGGTCGGACCTGCACATGTACGAGGGCCGCACCTCCGTCGAGGAGGGCAAGGTGCTCGGCCACGAGAACATGGGCATCGTCGAGGCCGTCGGCGACGGCGTCGACCGGATCGAGGTCGGCGACCGGGTCTCCGTGCCGTTCAACATCGCCTGCGGCACCTGCCGCAACTGCGAGACCGGGTGGACGTCGTTCTGCCTGCGGGCCAACCCCACCGAGGGGATGGACGGCGCGGCGTACGGCTACGCCAACATGGGTCCCTACGACGGCGGGCAGGCGGAGTTCCTGCGGGTGCCGTGGGCCGACGTGAACCTGCTCGAGCTGCCGGCGGGCACCGAGCACGAGAACGACTTCACCATGCTGTCCGACGTCTTCCCGACCGGCTGGCACGGCGTGGAGCTCTCCGGCTTCCAGGTCGGCGACCGGGTGGCGGTCTTCGGCGGCGGGCCGGTCGGCCTGATGGCCGCGCACAGCGCGATGATCCGCGGCGCCTCCCAGGTCTTCCTGGTCGACAAGGAGACCGACCGGCTGGCCCTGGCCGAGAAGTACGGCGCCACCCCGGTGGACTTCTCCGCCGGCGACCCCGTGCAGCAGATCCTGGACGCGACCGGTGGCCGTGGCGTCGACCGCGGCGTGGAGGCGGTCGGCTACCAGGCGCACGACCACACCGGCGAGGAGCACCCCGAGCTGGTGCTGGACAACCTGGCGCAGGTGGTGCGCTCGACCGGCGGCATCGGCGTCGTCGGCGTCTACATGCCCTCCGACCCCGGGGCGTCGTCGGACCTGGCCAAGGAGGGCCGGATCCCGTGGCAGTACGGGACGTTCTTCACCAAGGGCCAGTCCATGGGCACCGGGCAGGCTCCGGTGAAGCGCTACAACCGGCAGCTGCGCGACCTCATCGTCGCCGGCCGGGCCCACCCGTCGTGGATCGTCAGCCACGAGCTGGGCCTCGACCAGGCAGTCGAGGGCTACGACAAGTTCGACCGCCGCGAGGACGGTTGGACCAAGGTGCTGCTCAAGCCCTGAGCCACCTCAGGCAAAGGAAGCTCTGCACCCGGTCTGCCGCGCGGAACCGGGTGCAGAGCTTCCTCTGCCTGACGTGTCAGCCGCAGGCGGGGGCGGCGACCGGGAGCGGGGCGGGGACGCCGATCGTGGGCATGCCCAGCGAGACGCCGGGCGTGGTCGGCCGGGTGCCTGCCTCGGCGGCGTCGCCGGCCCGGGTGCGCCGGTGCGAGAGCAGCGCGCCGTCCGCGACCAGGAAGTGCGGCTTGCCCTCGGTGACGACGGTCTCGACCACGTCGCCGGGCCGGACGCCGTCCGCTGCCGTGAAGTGCACCAGCCGGCCGTCGCGGGCCCGGCCGCTCATCCGCCCGCGGGCGGCGTCCTTGTCGCCCTCCCCCGCGGCGACCAGCAGCTCGACGCGGGTGCCCACCAGCGCCTTGTTCTCCGACCAGCTGACGTCGTCCTGCAGGGCGGTGAGGCGCATGTAGCGCTCCTGCACGACCTCCTTGGGCAGCTGGTCGGCCATCTCGGCCGCCGGCGTGCCGGGGCGCTTGGAGTACTGGAAGGTGAAGGCGCTGGCGAACCGGGCCTGGCGGACGACCTCGAGGGTCTGCTCGAAGTCCGCCTCGGTCTCGCCGGGGAAGCCGACGATGACGTCGGTGGTGATCGCCGCGTCCGGCATGGCCGCGCGGACCCGGTCGATGATGCCGAGGTAGCGCTCCTGCCGGTAGCCGCGGCGCATCCGGCGCAGCACGTCGTCCGACCCGCTCTGCAGCGGCATGTGCAGCTGGTGGCAGACCGCGGGCGTCTCCGCCATGGCGTCGATGACGTCGTCGGTGAACTCCCGCGGGTGCGGGCTGGTGAAGCGGACCCGCTCCAGGCCCTCGATCGCGCCGGTGGCCCGCAGCAGGTCGGCGAAGGCGCCGCGGTCGCGGAACTCCACGCCGTAGGCGTTCACGTTCTGCCCGAGCAGCGTCACCTCGAGCACGCCCTGGTCGACCAGCGCCTGCACCTCGGCCAGGATCTCGCCCGGACGGCGGTCCTTCTCCTTGCCGCGCAGCGCCGGGACGATGCAGAACGTGCAGGTGTTGTTGCACCCCACGCTGATCGAGACCCAGCCGGAGTGGGCGGAGTCGCGCTTGGCCGGCAGCGTCGAGGGGAAGACCTCGAGCGACTCGGCGATCTCGACCTGGGCCTCCTCGTTGTGCCGGGCCCGCTCCAGCAGCGCCGGCAGCGAGCCGACGTTGTGGGTGCCGAAGACGACGTCCACCCAGGGCGCGCGCCGGACGATCTCGCCGCGGTCCTTCTGCGCCAGGCAGCCGCCGACGGCGATCTGCATGCCGGGGTGGGCGTCCTTGACCGGCCGCAGGTGGCCGAGGTTGCCGTAGAGCCGGTTGTCCGCGTTCTCCCGGACGGCGCAGGTGTTGAGCACGACGACGTCGGCGTCGGAGCCCTCGACGGCGGCGGTGTAGCCGGCCTGCTCGAGGAGCCCGGACAGTCGCTCGGAGTCGTGCACGTTCATCTGGCAGCCGTACGTGCGGACCCGGTAGGTCTTGCCGTTCACCACCTGATCGTACGGAGCCGCGCTGCGGAGCCGGCCGGACCGCTCCCGGGGACGGATCGTGACCGGATCGATACCCGCACGGGGAACTCTCAGCGGGTCCCCATGTTCGTTACGCCCCCGTGATCGCAGGCGCCCGGCCGTTGCCTAGGGTCGTTCGCTGTGACCGACCGTCCCACCGGAGATCCACTCGTCCGCCTCGCCGGCGTCAACAAGTGGTTCGGCGATCTGCACGTGCTGCAGGACATCGACCTGTCCATCGCCCGCGGGGAGGTGGTCGTCGTGATCGGCCCGTCCGGGTCGGGCAAGTCGACGCTCTGCCGCACCATCAACCGGCTCGAGCCGATCGACCAGGGCGAGATCTCGATCGACGGCGAGCGGCTGCCGGCCGAGGGCAAGGAGCTGGCCCGGCTGCGCAGCGACGTCGGCATGGTGTTCCAGAGCTTCAACCTGTTCGCCCACCGCACCGTGCTGCAGAACGTGGCGCTCGGCCCGGTAAAGGTGCGCAAGCAGTCGAAGGCGGACGCCGAGAAGCGGGCCCGCGAGCTGCTCGACCGCGTGGGCGTGGGCGCCCAGGCCGACAAGGTGCCCGCCCAGCTCTCCGGCGGCCAGCAGCAGCGCGTGGCCATCGCCCGCGCGCTGGCCATGGACCCGAAGGTCATGCTCTTCGACGAGCCGACCTCCGCGCTGGACCCGGAGATGATCAACGAGGTCCTCGACGTGATGACCTCGCTGGCCCGGGACGGCATGACCATGGTCGTGGTCACGCACGAGATGGGCTTCGCCCGCCGGGCGGCCAACCGGGTCGTGTTCATGGACGGCGGCCGGATCGTGGAGTCCGCCGATCCCGAGACCTTCTTCACCAACCCGCAGTCGACGCGGGCGCAGGACTTCCTCAGCAAGATCCTCAACCACTGACGCCTCCGGAGGCCTCCCATGCGCAGGACCCGCACCCTCCTCGCCCTCGCCGCGGCCGGCGCCCTGCTCGCCGCCTGCTCGAGCGACGCCGGTGACGCCGCCGAGCAGCAGGCCGACTCCTCGGCCGCGGTCGAGACCGACGTCGACTTCGCGGCCGGCACCACGATGGCCCGGCTGCACGACGCCGGCTCGATCACCATCGGCACCAAGTTCGACCAGCCCGGCTTCGGCCTGCTGAACCCGACCACCAAGACCCCCGAGGGTTTCGACGTGGAGATGGGCAAGCTCGTCGCCGCGAAGCTGGGCATCCCGGCCGACAAGATCAAGTGGACCGAGACGGTGTCGGCCAACCGCGAGGCCTTCATCGAGAACAAGCAGGTCGACCTGGTCATCGCGACCTACACGATCAACGACACCCGCAAGCAGCGGGTCGACTTCGCCGGGCCGTACTACACCGCCGGGCAGGACATCATGGTCGCCAAGGGCAACCCCGAGAAGATCGAGGGCCCGGACGACCTGGCCGGCAAGAACGTCTGCTCGGTCGAGGGCTCGACCCCGGCGGAGAACATCCGCACCAAGTACCCGCAGGCCCAGCTCACCCTGTTCGACGTGTACTCCAAGTGCGCCGACGCGCTGCGCAACGGCCAGGTGCAGGCGGTGACCACCGACAACGTCATCCTCACCGGCCTGGTCGCCGGCAACAAGGAGGGCTTCGAGCTGGTCGGCAACCCGTTCACCGAGGAGCCGTACGGCATCGGCCTGGCCAAGGGCGACAACGACTTCCGCACCTTCGTCAACGACACCCTCGAGGACTCGTTCGACAACGGCGACTGGGCCGACGCGTGGGACGCCACGGCCGGCTCGATCACCGGTGCCGAGGCGCCGAAGCCGCCGGCGATCGACCGCTACTGACCACCGCGCGACCGGCGCCCGGGAGCTGACCGCTCCCGGGCGCCGGTCGCCGTCTGCACCGCCCCCGTCCCCATCCCACCCGCCCCGAACCGGAGGCCGGCCGCGTGGACTTCCTCGCCGACAACGCGTCACTGCTGTGGCGCGCCTTCCTGACCACGCTGAGCCTGTCGCTGCTGGCGGGGCTCCTGGCACTCGTGCTCGGCACCCTGCTGGCCGCCTTCCGGGTCAGCCCGATCCCGCCGCTGCGCGGTGCTGCCACGTTCTACGTGGAGCTGCTGCGGAACACCCCGCTGACGGTCGTCTTCTTCTTCATCATCTTCGGGCTGCCGCAGATCGACCTGATCATGCCGTTCTTCCCGGGGGCGGTGGCCGCGGTCGCCCTGTACACCGCCGCGTTCGTCTGCGAGGCGATCCGGTCGGGCATCAACACCGTGCCGCCGGGGCAGGCCGAGGCCGCCCGCGCGCTGGGCATGACGTTCCCGCAGACGCTGGGCCAGGTCGTGCTCCCGCAGGCCGTCCGGGCGGCCATCCCGCCGCTGGGCAACGTGTGGATCGCGATGGTCAAGAACACCTCGATCGCCGCCGGCTTCGCCGTCACCGAGCTCACCGCCTCGATGCAGCGGCTGTCCAACGCCCAGGCCGACCAGCTGGTGCTGGTCCTGCTCGCCGTCGTCGTGGGCTACTGCGTGATCACGGTGCCGTCCGCCTGGGTGGTCCACCGGCTGGAGCGGAAGGTGGCGGTGCTGCGATGAGCGCCCCCGTGCTGTTCGACGTCCCGGGCCCGAGGGCGAAGGCCCGCATCCGGCTGTGGACCGCCGTCGGCGCCCTGCTGGTCCTCGCCGTCGTCGCCGTCGTGCTGTGGCGGCTGGCCGGCAACGGGCAGCTGGAGGGTCAGCGCTGGTCGGTGCTGTTCGACCCGAACAGCGGCGTGCCGCAGGCACTGTGGGACGGCCTGCTGTCGACGCTGAAGGTCGCAGCGCTGGGCATGGTGCTGGCCACCGCGCTGGGCCTGCTGCTGGCGGTCGGCCGGCTGTCGGACCACCGCTGGGTGCGGCTGCCGGTGTCGGCGGTCGTGGAGTTCTTCCGTGCCGTGCCGCTGCTGGTGGTCATCTTCACTCTGTTCTTCTTCCTGCCCGGCTTCGGCATCCGGCTGTCGGCCTACCAGGCGCTGGTCGGCGGCCTGACGCTCTACAACATGGCCGTGCTCGCGGAGATCTTCCGGGCCGGCATCCTGTCGATCGACCGCGGCCAGCGGGAGGCCGCGTACGCGCTGGGCTTGCGCAAGACCCAGGTGATGACCTCGGTGCTGCTGCCCCAGGCCGTCCGGCGGATGCTGCCGGTGCTCATCGCCCAGCTGGTCGTGCTGCTCAAGGACAGCTCGCTGGGCTTCATCATCGGGTACTTCGAGCTGCTGCGGCAGGCGCGCAGCCTGGTCGAGTTCTTCACGCCGCGGTTCGGCAGCGAGTACACCTTCCAGCTCTACGTGGCGGCCGGGCTGGTCTACGTGCTGCTCAACGTGCTGCTGTCGCAGCTCGCCCGCTACGTGGAGCGGCGGACCCGGCGCAACACCCGGGCCGGCGGGAAGGCGCCGGACGCCGGCGTGCCCGACGTCGCCTCCGTGGTGGACGACGGGCGCGCGGCGCCCCTGTGACCGTGGTCTGCCGTCGCCCGGCCCGGGCGACGGCAGACCTCCACAGTCACAACCGGCACAACGGCCCCGGGGATGTGGACATCTCGCCGGTGACGCAACGTGGCTTGTCACTTTCAACTGGTGACGACGCGCATGATCTCTGGCGAGATGGACGCATGACCGCTGCCGCCTCGTTCGCCCCGGAGCTGGGTGACACCGCCCAGTTCTTCGTCAGCCGGCTGCGCCGTTCTGCCGCCAGCTTCGCCGCCGCGGCCGGCGCCGAGGAGGCCGTCGTGCGCGAGGCCGTGCCCCCGGCGCGGCACCGCCGTTCGCGCTGCCGCGTGGTGCTGCGGTACCGGGACGGCGCCGAGAGCGATGTGACGTTCCTCGGCCCGGTGGCCTCGCCGACCCGCGCCCGGGAGGTGACCATGTCGCAGTTCGACACCTCGATCCAGCTGTGGCTGGGCACCGGCCAGGAGCGCAGCCGCAAGTGGCTGGTGCCCGACGACGAGGCCGCCGACGGCGTCGCCGTGGACGTCACCGCCTGGCTGGACCGCTGACCCCACCCCGGTCACCCGCGCGGTGACCGCTCCGAGACCGGGGCGCGGCAACGGCGCCGTGCCCCACCTCGGCCCCTTGCCGAGCGAGCCACTCCCCCGCCCTGGTCTCCCGGGCGGGTGAACGGCTCGTCGGCCTCCTGCGGGACGGCCGGCCGGGCCGCCGGCACTCAGGGGGTGTCGTCGCCCAGCCAGTCCGGCGCCGGCGCGGTGGACCGCCGGGCGATGCGGCGCACCTGGCCCTCACCGGTCTCGGTGGCCGGCTCCGCCGCTGCTCCGGCAGCCTTCGCGGCCCGGGCGGCCTCGAGCTCGGCCCACGGGTCGGCCTGCGGCGCCGGGCGGCGCCGGTTGCTCCAGCTCCCGGCCGGCGGGGGCGCGGTCTCCGGCCCGTCGTCGAGCTCGTCGGCCGCCTCGTCGGCGGCGAGCAGCGTGGACTCGCGGTCGTCGAGGGCCTCGCGGACCACCCACCCGGCCAGCCCACCGCCGTAGCCCTTGCGGGCGAGCATGCCGACCAGCCGGCGCTCGGCGGTGACCCGGTCCAGCCGTGCCATCGAGGGCATCTTGCGGGCCACCAGCCGGCGGGCGGTGTCCCACTCGTCCTGCGAGTCGACCTGCTCGAGCGCCTCCTGGGCGAGCTCGCCGTCGACGCCCTTGGCCCGCAGCTCCTGGGCGAGCGCCCGGCGGGACAGCCCGCGGCCGGACTGCCGGGAGGACACCCACGCCGCGGCGAACGCCGCGTCGTCGATCAGGCCGACCTCGGTGAACCGGTCGAGCACCGCGGCGGCGGCCGCCTCGGGCACGTCCTTCTTCGCCAGCAGGTCGGCCAGCTGCTTCCGGGTCTTCATCGCCCCGGTGAGCGCGCGCAGGCAGATCGCCCGGGCGACCTCCTCCGGGTCACGGTCGTCCTCGGGACGCCCCGGTGCGGCACCGTCCCGGCCCCCATCGAGAGCGCCGTCGGGAGACCCGCCGTCGGGTCCGTCGTCGGCCCGGGAGCCGCCCCGGGGCCGGCGCGCACCGCGGTCACGCCCCTCACCCCAGCCGGACCCCCGACCGGAACCGGAGCCCCAGCCGGAGCCGCCCGACCCCGCCCCCGAACGACGCCGGCCGGCGCGGCGGGTTCCCCCGCCGGCCGGCCGCGCGTGCTCGTCGACCGGTCCGTCGCCTTCGTGCTGCGTGTCGGACACGGCCCGGATCAGAAGTCGGCGGGCGCAGCCGGCGCGGCCGCGGCAGCGTCGAGCTGCGGGCCGATGCCCAGCTTCTCCTTGATCTTCTTGTCGATCTCGTCGGCCAGGTCGGGGTTGTCGCGGAGGAACGAGCGGACGTTCTCCTTGCCCTGGCCGAGCTGGTCGCCCTCGTACGTGTACCAGGCACCCGACTTGCGGATGATGCCCTGGTCGACGCCGATGTCGATGAGGCTGCCCTCGCGGCTGAAGCCGGTGCCCCACAGCAGGTCGAGCTCGGCCTGCTTGAACGGGGCCGCCACCTTGTTCTTCACGACCTTGACGCGCACCCGGCTGCCGACCGCCTCGGTGCCCTGCTTGAGGGTCTCGATGCGGCGCACGTCGAGGCGGACGGACGCGTAGAACTTCAGCGCGCGACCACCGGTGGTGACCTCGGGCGAGCCGTAGACGACGCCGACCTTCTCGCGCAGCTGGTTGATGAAGATCGCGGTGGTGCCGGAGTTGTTCAGCGCACCGGTGATCTTGCGGAGCGCCTGGCTCATCAGCCGGGCCTGCAGACCGACGTGGCTGTCACCCATCTCGCCCTCGATCTCGGCGCGGGGCACCAGGGCGGCGACCGAGTCGATGACGATGATGTCGAGCGCGCCGGAGCGGATCAGCATGTCCGCGATCTCCAGCGCCTGCTCACCGGTGTCGGGCTGGCTGACCAGCAGGGCGTCGGTGTCGACACCGATGGCCCGGGCGTACTCCGGGTCGAGCGCGTGCTCGGCGTCGATGAACGCGGCGATGCCGCCGAGCGCCTGGGCGTTGGCCACCGCGTGCAGGGCGACCGTGGTCTTGCCCGAGGCCTCCGGGCCGTAGACCTCGACGACGCGGCCACGCGGCAGACCGCCGATGCCCAGCGCGATGTCGAGGGCCACGGAGCCGGTCGGGATGACCTTGATGGCCTGCGCGGCGTTGTCGCCCAGCCGCATGACCGAGCCCTTGCCGAACTGCTTGTCGATCTGGGCGAGGGCCAAGTCGAGGGCCTTGTCGCGGTCCAGGGTTGCTGCCATGGTGGCCACCTTCAGATGTCGCGTTGAGCGGGTCGGGACCGACGCTAGGGCGGGGGTCTGACAAAACCGAGGGCCCGGCCGGATGTGTGGACGGACACAGGGGCTGTGGATCGGCCACCACGGTAACCCGAACAGGTGTTCGACGGACAGGTCGACACGCCGACACGTCGACGACCGGCTCAGCCGGCGGCCGACCGCTCCCCGTGCGCGTCGCGGGCGGCCAGCACCCGCGGCATCGCCGCCTCGACCAGGCCGATGAGCCCCATCAGCTGCGGGGCGAGCTCGGCGCCGAGGTCGGTGAGGGTGTACTCGACGTGCGGCGGGATGGCCGAGCGCACCTCGCGGTGCACCATCCCGTCCCGCTCGAGCACCTGCAGCGTCTGGGCGAGCATCTTCTCGCTCACCCCGTCGACCCGGCGGCGCAGCTCGCCGAACCGCCGCGGCCCCTCGTGCAGGGCGGCCAGCGCGAGCACCGCCCACTTGCCGGTGACGTGCTCGAGGACCTCCCGCGAGGTGCAGTCCCGGCTGAACACGTCGGCCACCAGCTGCTCGACGGTCTGCTCCACGGAAACCCCTCCTCCCGGCCTCGGGCGCCCAGTGTACGTTCGCGGCCGACGGCACTAACCACGGGTTAGTGCCTCCTGTCCGGAGAGCGCTCAAGGGAGTCCCATGATCACCGTCACCGCTGCCAGCGGCCACCTCGGCCGGCTCGTCGTCACCGGGCTGCTCGACGCCGGCGTCCCGGCCGCCGACGTCGTCGCGGTCGTCCGCACACCCGAGAAGGTCGCCGACCTCGCCGAGCGCGGCGTCCAGGTCCGGCAGGCCGACTACGACGACGCCGCCGCCCTCGAGGCCGCGCTGCAGGGCACCGACCGGCTGCTGCTGATCTCCGGCAGCGAGGTCGGCCGGCGGGTGCCGCAGCACACCAACGTGCTGCAGGCCGCGAAGAGCAACGGCGTGCCGTTCCTCGCCTACACGAGCGCGACCAAGGCCGGCGACACCTCGCTCCCGGTCGCGCCGGAGCACGTCGCCACCGAGCGGCTGATCGCCGACTTCGGCATCCCCGCCGCGCTGCTGCGCAACAACTGGTACCTCGAGAACTACGACCAGCAGATCACCCAGGCCGCCGAGACCGGGGAGCTCTCCGGCAGCACCGGGGCCGGCCGGATCGCCGCCGCCACCCGGGCCGACTACGCCGCGGCCGCGGTCGCCGTCCTCACCGCGGAGCAGCCCACCCCGGGCGTGTACGAGCTGGGCGGTGACCAGGCGTGGACCTTCGCCGACCTCGCCGCCGCCGTCGGCGCCGAGGCGGGCCGGGAGGTCACCTACCGCGAGCTGACCCCCGAGCAGCACGTGCAGACCCTGCTGGAGGCCGGCCTGCCGCAGGGCACCGCGGACTTCGTGGTCGGCCTGGACCAGGCGATCGCCCAGGGCGCGCTGGAGACCGGCAGCACCGCGCTGTCGCAGCTGACCGGCCGGCCGACCACGACGCTGGCCGAGCACGTGCACACCGTGCTGTCCCGCTGAGGGCGACGGCGTCCCGCCGGGGGAACCGGCTCAGCGGTCCTTCGGCGGGACGTCGAACTCCTTGCAGACCTCCAGCCACACCGTGCGCACCGGGACGCCGGCGTCGATCGCCTCGACCGCCGTCCGGCTGCCCAGGGCACCGAACACGTGGTCACGGGCGACGCTCTGGGCGCGCATCGACCCGAACAGGGACTCCATCCGGGACCAGAACTCCTGCAGCCGCACGACGACGACCGTACCCAGCGTGTCGGGGACCCCGCCCCCGGCCGCCCGGTAGACAGGAGGGGTGCGAGGGACCCCGACGCCGGCCGGACGCCGGGCCGGCCGCTGGCCGCGAGCGGTCACGGCCCTGCTGCTGGTGACGGCCGCAGCGGCGTGCGGCGGCGGGGACGCGGACCGGCCGCCGCCGTCCAGCGCGGCCGGCTCGTCGTCCACCGCGGCGGGGTCGACCACGCCGGGGTCGAGTGCGGCGGGGTCGAGCGCCGCCGGGTCGAGTGCGGCGTCGTCCGCACCGGCCGCCACCCCGACCGAGCCGGCGTCCTGCGCCCAGGTGACCCTCGACCGGCTGGACCGCCCCGCGCGGGTCGGCCAGCTGCTCATGGTCGGCGTGCCCGCGACCGACCCCGTCGCCGGCTACCGGCAGCTGGCGGGCGTCCCGGTGGGCGGGGTGTTCCTGCAGGGCCGCAGCACGGCCGGGGTCACCGCGGTCGCCGCCCAGGTGGCGCAGCTGCAGGCCGCGGCACCGCTGCCGCTGCAGGTCGCCGTCGACCAGGAGGGCGGCCTGGTGCAGACGCTCAAGGGGCCGGGCTTCGACCGGGTGCCCACCGGGCTCCGCCAGGGCGCCCTCGCCCCTGACGCGCTGCGGTCGGCCACCGTCGGCTGGGCCGGCCAGCTCCACGCCGCCGGCGTCACCATGGACCTCGCCCCGGTCGCGGACACCGTGCCGGCCGGGACGGCGGCGGCCAACCCGCCGATCGGCGCCTTCGACCGGCAGTACGGCAGCGACCCGGCCCGGGTGGCGAGCGCCGTGCAGACGGTCGTGGGGGCGCTGCAGGACACCGGGGTCGCCGCCACCGCCAAGCACTTCCCGGGCCTGGGGCGGGTCACGGTGAACACGGACGAGGCGACCGGTGCGAGCGATCCGCAGACCAGCCCGGACGATGCGTTCCTGCAGCCCTTCGCCGCCGCCGTGCGGTCGGGCACCGGGGCGGTGATGGTCAGCTCGGCGTCCTACCCGCAGCTGGACCCCGACCGGCTCGCCGTCTTCTCCCCCGCGGTGGTCGGGCTGCTGCGCGGGCAGCTCGGCTTCGACGGGGTCGTGGTCACCGACGACCTCGGCGCCGCGAAGGCGGTGGCCGCCGTGCCGACGGGGCAGCGCGCGGTCGACGCGGTGGCGGCCGGCGTCGACGTCGTCCTCACGGTGCGCACCGCGGACGCCGTCCCGATGAGCCGGGCGCTGGCCGACCGCGCCGCCGCCGACCCCGCCTTCGCAGCCCGGGTCGACGAGTCGGCGCGGCGGGTGCTGCAGCTCAAGGAGCGCTTCGGCCTGCTGCGCTGCTGAGCGGGCGGGGCTACAGCCCCATCGACCGGCCGACGATCTCCCGCATGATCTCGTTCGTGCCGCCGTAGATCGACTGGATCCGGGCGTCCCGCCAGGCCTTGGAGACCGGGTACTCGTCCATGTAGCCGTAGCCGCCGTGCAGCTGCAGGCAGCGGTCGGCGACCTTGTTCTGCAGCTCGGTCGTCCAGTACTTGGCCATCGCCGCGTCGGTCGGGGTCGTGTCGCCGGTGTCGAGCTGGCGGACGCACTCGTCCACGAACGTCCGGGCCATCGTCACCTCGGTCTGCAGCTCGGCGAGGACGAAGCGGGAGTTCTGGAACGAGCCGACCGGCCGGCCGAACGCCGTCCGGCCGGTCACGTACTCGACCGTCTGCGCCAGCACCGTCTCGGCCGCCGCCACCGCGCTCGCCGCGATCGACAGCCGCTCCTGCGGCAGGTTCTGCATCAGGTGGGTGAACCCGCCGTCCTGCTGCCCGAGCAGGTTGGCCGCGGGCACCCGGACGTCGTCGAAGAACAGCTCGGCGGTGTCCTGCGCCTTGAGGCCCACCTTCGCCAGGTTCCGGCCGCGGGTGAAGCCGGGCATGCCGCGCTCGAGCACCAGCAGGCTGGTGCCGCGCTTGGCCGGGACGTCGGGGTTGGTCCGGGCGACCACGATCACCAGGTCTGCGTTGATGCCGTTGGTGATGAACGTCTTCGCGCCGTTGAGCACCCAGCTGTCGCCGTCCCGGCGGGCGGTGGTCTGGATGCCCTGCAGGTCGCTGCCGGCGCCGGGCTCGGTCATCGCGATCGCGGTGATCAGCTCGCCGGAGCAGAAGCCGGGCAGCCAGCGGGCGTGCTGCTCGGGGGTGCCCAGGTCGCGCAGGTAGGGGCCGACGACGTCGTTGTGCAGCGCGAACCCGACGCCGGTGGCGCCGATCCGGGCGAGCTCCTCACCCAGCACCACCTGGTAGCGGAAGTCGCGCACCCCGCCGCCGCCGTGCTCCTCGGGCATGTCGGTGCCGAGCAGCCCCTGCTCCCCCGCCGCGGCCCACACCTCGCGCGGCACGATGCCCTCGGACTCCCACTGGTCGTGGAAGGGGGCGACGTGCTTGCCGAGGAAGGCGCGGACACTGTCCCGGAAGTCCTCGTGCTCGGGCTGGTACAGGTTGCGGCGCATGCGCCCGAGTCTGGCCCAGGCGCCGGCGCCGCAGAAGGCGGTTGCCCGGCTGGCGGGAGGACGTGCGGCCAGGGGGGACGACGGATGACCGAGGTGACCGGACGGGTGGCGGCGACGGCGGCGGAGGTGGACGCCGGCACGGCGGACACCCGCGCCGTGCTCGCGGAGCTGGGCGCCGACGGGCTGCTCGGCCGGCCGGCGACCGCCGATCCGGACGTCGCGCTCGGCAGCGCGGTCGCGCTCGTGCGGGAGGTGTCCGCCGCGTCGCTGGCCGCCGGCTTCTCGCTGTGGTCGCAGACGATGGTGCTCGAGTACCTGCGCTGCTGCCCCACCCCCGGCGGCGCCCCGCTCGCCGAGGCGCTGGCGGGAGGCACCGTGACCGGTGCGACCGCGCTGGCGCCCGCGCTGACCGACCTGGCCGGCGGCGCACCGGTGCCGGTCACCGCCCGGCGCGACGGCGCGGGGTGGCGGCTGTCGGGCACCGTGCCGTGGGCGTCCAACCTGTTCGACGACGCCGTCGTCGTCACCCCGGCGCGCACCGGCGGCGGGCGGCTGGTCGCGGTGTTCCGGTTGTCCGCGGCGACGCGGCAGCCGGCCGGCGAGCTGCTGGCGCTCAACGGGACGGGCACCGGGGCGGTCGAGCTGGACGACGTCCCCGTCGTCGCCGTGCTCTCCGAGGACCTCGCCGCGTTCGTCGGGCTGTGCCTGCCGGCGATGCTGCTCACCCAGTCGGCGCTCGCGCTCGGGGTGGCCGACGCCGCGCTCGACTCCGCGGCCGGTGCGCTCACCGGCCCGAACGCGCTGCTGGTGCCGGACGCCGAGGAGCTGGCCGCCCGGCAGGAGGACGTCGGCGACCGGCTGACCGCGCTGGCCGCCACCCCCGCCGAGGCGCAGCGCCGGCAGCTGGCCCGGCTGCGGCTGGACGCGCTCGCGCTGGCCGGCGACGCGGTGCGGCTGGAGGTCACGGTGCGGCTCGGCGGTGGCTTCCGCGCCGGCAGCCCGACCGCCCGCCGGGTGCGCGAGGCGGCGTTCCTGCCGGTGCAGGCGCCGACGGTCGGCCAGCTGCGGGCCCAGGCCGGCTGACCGGCGTCAGCCCGCCCGGCGGACCGGGCGGACGCGGTAACGCGGCTTGATCCGGCCGTTCACGAACCGGCCGAGGCTGTCGGACTCCAGCAGCGCCAGCGCCTCCTCCGGCGGGACGTCGAGGAAGTCGTAGACACCCCCGCCGACCCACTCGATCTCCAGCACGTGCTCGTCGAGGTCGTAGCCGACCGACCGGATGCTCGAGGACTGCACGTGTGCCCGCCGCATCGCCGCTCCTGGATGACGCCGGTGTAGTTCCACCAGTGTCATCCGGCAGCTGCCGACATGTCGACAGGTCGACGTGTCGCCCGCGGGCGGGTCACCGCGGGGCGGGCCGCCAACTGCGGAACCGGTCGACGACGAGCTGCTGCCGGGTGGGCGCCGCGCCCTCGGCCGGGAACGCGTAGACGTCGAGCATGACCTGCACGCGGTGGTCCGGGGACTGGTCGCTGACGTGCGCCACCTGTCCGTCGACGGCGAACACCACCTCGTCCGGCGTCCAGCGGACGGCGTACTCGTGCCACGCGCGGACGTCGACCGGCAGCTCGGTCCGGGCGAAGTCGTCGCGGACCCGCGGGTTGCCGAACGGGTGCACGCCGGTGCCGACGACCGCGGACGACGGCCGCACGTCGCGCCCGAAGACCTCGAAGACGCAGATCTCCGCGGAGTGCTCGGGCACGTCCTCCACCCCGATCAGCCACAGCGCGGCCATGCCGGTGGCGTCCAGGTCCATCCGGGCGCGCACCTCGACCAGCCCGTAGCGCGGGGTGTGCAGCCACTGCTCGGGCTGCTCCTCCCGGACGACGAGGGCGTCGGAGAACCGGTGCTGGCCATCGGTGCTGCCCACCGGGCCGGAGCGGACGCCGGTCTGCAGGTTCGACACCCGCACGGCGCCGTCGAACTCCGGGCACCACGGCGGCTGGTCGGGCTCCACCACCAGGTGCAGCGCCCCGTCGGCGAGCCGGTACCGGGCCGCGGACGCCGTCCGCGAGCTCCACTGCGGCAGGTAGTGCGGCAGCCAGAGGGTGCGGTCGAGCTCCGGAGAGGTGAAGTCGTCGTCGACGTCGCGGGCCAGGCCGTCGCGGTCGAGGCTGCGCTGCACGGCGGAAGTGTCGTACCTGCAGGGACACTGGTGGGCGTGTCGGCACTCGAGCGCTTCTCCACGGCCACCCAGGCCTGGTTCACCGGCGCCTTCGCCGAGCCCACGGCGGCCCAGGAGGGCGCCTGGTCGGCGATCAGCAGCGGCGAGCACTCGCTCGTCGTCGCGCCCACCGGCTCCGGCAAGACGCTCGCCGCCTTCCTCTGGTCGCTGGACCGGCTGGCGTCGGCACCCCCGCCGGAGGACCCGCTGGCCCGCTGCCGGGTGCTGTACGTGAGCCCGCTCAAGGCGCTCGCGGTCGACGTCGAGCGCAACCTGCGGGCGCCGCTGACCGGGATCGGCCAGGCCGCGGCCCGCCTGGGGCTGCCCCGTCCGGAGATCACCGTCGGCGTGCGCTCCGGCGACACGCCGGCCGACGAGCGGCGCACGTTCGCCCGCCGCCCGCCGGACATCCTGATCACCACCCCCGAGTCGCTGTTCCTGCTGCTCACCAGCCAGGCGCGGGAGGCGCTGCGCGGGGTCGAGACGGTGATCCTCGACGAGGTGCACGCGGTCTGCGGCACCAAGCGCGGCGCGCACCTGGCGGTGTCGTTGGACCGGCTCGACGAGCTGCTGGAGCGGCCGGCGCAGCGGATCGGGCTGTCGGCCACCGTGCGGCCGCTGGAGGAGGTGTCCACCTTCCTGGCCGGCGGCCGGCCGGTGCAGGTCGTCGCCCCGCCGGCGACCAAGCAGTGGGACCTCTCGGTGGTCGTGCCGGTCGAGGACATGTCGGCCCTCGGCCAGCCCACCGGCGAGCTCGACGGCTCGGCGGCCGGCAACCAGCCGCGCACGTCGATCTGGCCGGCGGTGGAGGAGCGGGTGCTCGACCTCATCGAGGGCCACCGCAGCACGATCGTGTTCGCCAACTCCCGTCGGCTGGCCGAGCGGCTCACCAGCCGGCTCAACGAGCTGCACTACGAGCGGACGACGGGCGAGCCGATGCCGCACGGCGCCGCGCCGGCCGAGCTGATGGCGCAGGCCGGCTCCGGCGGCGGCGTGCCCTCGGACTTCCGGCCGATCGCGATGGCCCACCACGGGTCGGTGTCGCGCGAGCAGCGCGCCGTGACCGAGGAGGCGCTGAAGTCCGGGCAGCTGCCCGCGGTGGTCGCCACCTCCTCGCTGGAGCTGGGCATCGACATGGGCGCGGTCGACCTGGTGGTGCAGGTCGAGTCACCGCCCAACGTGGCGTCGGGGCTGCAGCGGGTCGGCCGGGCCGGGCACCAGGTGGGCGCGGTCAGCGAGGGCGTCATCTTCCCGAAGTTCCGCGGCGACCTGGTGCAGAGCGCCGTCGTCGCCGAGCGGATGCGGGCCGGGGCGATCGAGTCCACCCGCTACCTGCGCAACCCCCTCGACGTGCTGGCCCAGCAGATCGTCGCGATGGTCTCCGAGCGGCCGCGCACGGTCGACGAGGTGGCCGCCGTGCTGCGCCGGTCCGCCGCGTTCGCCTCGCTGCCGGACTCCGCGCTGCACGCGGTGCTCGACATGCTGGCCGGCCGCTACCCCTCCGACGCGTTCGCCGAGCTGCGCCCGCGGCTCACCTGGGACCGCGTCACCGACACCCTCACCGCCCGTGCCGGTGCCCAGCGGCTGGCGGTCACCAGCGGGGGCACCATCCCCGACCGCGGCCTGTTCGGCGTCTTCCTCGTCGCCGGGGCCGGCGAGACGGGCGGACGGCGGGTCGGCGAGCTCGACGAGGAGATGGTCTACGAGTCGCGGGTGGGCGACGTCTTCCTGCTCGGGTCGTCGTCCTGGCGGATCGAGGAGATCACCCACGACCGGGTGCTGGTCAGCCCCGCGCCCGGCCAGCCGGGGAAGATGCCGTTCTGGCACGGCGACCAGCTCGGCCGGCCGCTCGAGCTCGGCCGCGCGCTGGGCGCGTTCCTGCGCGAGGTCAGCTCCGCGACGCCGGAGGCCGGCACCGAGCGGGCCCGCGCGGCCGGGCTCGACGAGTGGGGCGCAGCCAACCTGTTCGCGTACCTGGCCGAGCAGAAGGCGGCCACCGGGCACGTCCCCGACGACCGCACGATGCTGGTCGAGCGGTTCCGCGACGAGCTCGGTGACTGGCGGCTCGTCGTCCACTCGCCGTTCGGCGCGCAGGTCAACGGCCCGTGGGCGCTGGTGCTCGCCGCCCGGCTGCGCGAGCGCTACGGCGTCGACGTCGCCTCGATGCACTCCGACGACGGCATCGTGCTGCGGCTGCCCGACACCACCGGCGAGGCGCCGGAGGCCGACCTCGCGATCCTCGACCCGGACGACGTCGAGCGGGAGGTGACCGCCGAGGTCGGCAACTCGGCGCTGTTCGCCAGCCGGTTCCGCGAGTGCGCCGCCCGCGCGCTGCTGCTCCCCCGCCGCGACCCGCGCAAGCGCACCCCGCTCTGGCAGCAGCGCCAGCGCGCCGCCCAGCTGCTGTCGGTGGCCAGCGAGTACTCGTCCTTCCCGATCACCCTCGAGGCGGTGCGGGAGGTGCTGCAGGACGTCTACGACGTGCCCGGGCTGGTCGAGCTGATGCGCGACGTGCGCTCCCGGCGGGTGCGGGTGGTCGACGTGCAGACCCAGTCCGCCTCGCCGTTCGCCCAGTCGCTGCTGTTCGGCTACGTCGGGCAGTTCATCTACGAGGGCGACGCGCCGCTGGCCGAGCGCCGCGCGCAGGCACTGGCCCTGGACACCGGGCTGCTCGCCGAGCTGCTGGGCCGCTCCGAGCTGCGCGAGCTGCTCGACGGCGACGCGATGGCCGAGGTCGAGGCCGAGCTGCAGCGGCTGCCCGCCGAGCGGCACCCGCGCGACGTCGACAACGCCGCCGACCTGCTCCGGTTCGTCGGCGACCTGACCGTCGCCGAGGCCGCCGCCCGGGGGGTGCCCGAGGAGTGGCTCACCGAGCTGGTCGACGCGCGGCGGGCGATCGTCGTGCGCATCGCCGGCGAGGAGCGCCACGTCGCGATCGAGGACGCCGGCCGGCTGCGCGACGCGCTCGGCACCGCGCTGCCGGTGGGCGTGCCCGAGGCGTTCACCGAGCCGGTGGCCGACCCGCTCGGCGACCTGGTGGGCCGCTACGCCCGCACCCACGGCCCCTTCGTGCCGCCCGACGTCGCCAGCCGGCTGGGGTTGGGCATCGCGGTGGTCACCGCCACCCTGCAGCGGCTGGTCGGCACCGGCCGGCTGGTCACCGGCGAGTTCCGGCCCGGCGGTACCGGGCAGGAGTGGTGCGACGCCGACGTGCTGCGCTCCATCCGCCGCCGGTCGCTGGCCAAGCTCCGGCAGGAGGTGGAGCCGGTCCTGATCGAGACCCTGGCCCGGTTCACCCCGAGCTGGCAGTCGGTGGGCAGCCGCACCCGCGGGGTCGACGGTGTGCTGTCCGTGGTGGAGCAGCTGGCCGGGGCGCTGGTGCCCGCGTCGGCGCTGGAGTCGCTGGTGCTCCCGTCCCGGGTGCAGGGCTACTCCCCCGCGATGCTCGACGAGCTCACCAGCGCCGGTGAGGTGCTGTGGGCCGGTGCGGGCAGCCTGTCCGGCGGCGACGGCTGGGTCACCCTTGTGCCGGCGGACCTCGCCCCCCTGCTGCTGCCCGAGCCGCCCGGCGCGGCCGACGTCGAGGGCGGCTGGGGCCCGGCGCTGTTGGAGCAGCTGGACGGCGGGCAGGCGATGTTCTTCCGGTCGCTGTCCGACCGGCTGGGCGCCACCGACGACACCGAGCTGGTCGACGCGGTCTGGGACCTCGTCTGGGCCGGGGCGCTCACCAACGACACCCTCGCCCCGCTGCGGGCCCGGCTGGCCGGCGGCGGCACCCACCGCAAGGCACCGGCCCCACCGCGGGCGCGGCTGGACCGCACCCGGTACGGGCGCACCCGGCTGGGTCGCCCGGCGATGCCCACCCGCACCGGCCCGCCGACCGTCGCCGGGCGCTGGTCGCGGCTGCCCGAGCTGGAGACCAACGGGACCAAGCGCACCACCGCGCGGGCCGAGGCGCTGATGGAGCGGCACGGCGTGCTCACCCGCGGCGCGGTGCAGGCCGAGCAGGTCACCGGTGGTTTCTCCGCGGTCTACCCGGTGCTGCGCGCGTTCGAGGAGAACGGCCGGGCGCGGCGCGGCTACTTCGTCGAGACGCTGGGTGCCGCGCAGTTCGGCAGCGTGGGTGCGGTCGACCGGCTGCGCAGCTTCGCCAGCCCCGACCGGACGCCGGCCGGCGCGGTCGTGCTCGCCGCGACCGACCCGGCGAACGTGTACGGCGCGGCGCTGCCCTGGCCGGAGCGGGTCAGCGGCGGCGCCGACGAGACCGTCGACATCGGCGAGGGCACCGGCACGAGGAAGACCGGGCACCGGGCCGGCCGCAAGGCGGGGGCGCTGGTCGTGCTGGTCGACGGCGAGCTGGTGCTCTACGTCGAGCGCGGCGGCAAGACGCTGCTGTCGTGGACCGAGGACGAGCAGGTGCTCAAGGAGGCGGCGACCGCGCTGTCGGGCGCCGTCGCGTCCGGGGCGCTGGGGCGGATGACGGTGCAGAAGGCCGACGGGGCGTCGGTGCACGAGTCCGGCCCGCTCACCGACGCGCTGCAGGCGGCCGGCTTCGCCGCCACCCCGCGGGGCCTGCGCCTCCGCGCCTGATCGTTGAACGCCAGCGGCCCAGGACCGGTTGGGTCCTGGGCCGCCGGGGTGCAGCGGTCAGCGGCGGCGGGCCTCCAGCCAGGGGGCGAGCAGGCGGCTGAGCCGCGGCATCGCCAGCCGCAGCGCGGTCACCACGAACACCGCCGACACCAGCAGCCGGGCCGGCCACGGCCAGCCGCCCAGGAAAGGCACCGCGACGAGCTGGAAGGTCGAGGTGAACGCCAGCACCGTCGCGACCGTGAGCAGCCAGCTCCGCCAGGCGGGTCCGGGCCGCGGCGGGACGGCGAAGAACGTCTCCAGACCGACGGCGCGGGCGAACCGCTCCCCCTCGGCCAGCTCGTGCACCCGGGCGAGCGCCTGCCGCCGCTCCGCCGAGCGCTCCCAGCCGGCCAGTGCCTCGTCGTCGGTGAACCGGTAGACGAAGTGGTACTCGTCGCTGCCCAGCCCTGGCCGCAGCAGCGACGTCCCGAGGTTGCCGGGGAACGTGGCCACCAGCTCCTGGACCTCGGCGGCCCAGCGCTCGTACGCCTCCCGCTTCTCCACGGGCACGGCCCGGGCCACCGTCACGGTCACCGGCTCGGGGTGCGGGTCGGCGGGGGCGCCGGTCAGGCTGCGCAGTCGCGTGCTCACGTCCACGGGGTGCCTCAGCGCCTCCGCATCGTCGGCTGTTCCCGGATCCGCGCCTGCGCAACGAAGGTCACTCCAGCGGGCAGGATGTTCCCGTGCCGTACCGCGTGTACCTCCCCCTGCGAGAGTGGGACGAGCTCGGTGGCCGGCGCCGACGGCAGGTCGCCCGGCACGCCCGGCGCGGCCGGCCGCACCCCGACCCGCAGGTCGCCGCGGTGGCGCGCGCGTGGGCGCGCCAGGTGCCCGACGTGGCGCGCCCCTGGTCGCGGCGGACGCTGATCCGCGTGGCTGTGTCCTGGTTGCCGACCGTCGTCTTCCTCGGCGTCGCGGCGGTGCTCCAGCTCGACGGGGACCTCGGCGGCACTTCCAGTGCGATCACCGGCTGGCAGGACCGCCGGCTGGCCCGCCGCATCCTCGCGGTGCCGCCTGCCTGACTCAGGCCAGCGCCCATGACAACAGCGCGGCCGCCTCGCCCAGCGCCGCGGTCGCAACCACCCCGACGACCGCCGACCAGCGCACCCGGACGGCGACGTCCGCCTGCGCCCAGCCCAGCGGGGCGGGTCCGCGCACGCTCTCGAGCCACTCCCGGAGGCGCGCCGCTTCACGCCGGCGACGGCGGTTGCGGATGATCGACTGCGCGAGGGACGGCTGGCAGATGGCGAACTCCAGCCGGCGACCACTGCGCAGCACCACCTGCAGGCCGTTCTCGTCGTCCACCCCGACGACATCGTCAGCGCCGACCGTCCAGACGCTGAACAGCCCGACGCCCACGAGCGTGCGGCCGGACGTCGACCAGCGCTCCGTGCTGACCGCCAGGCAGACCGCCGCCAGGGTCGGCAACCAGACCGGTCCGATCAGCCGGGTCGCGAGATCGGCGGGCTGGACGATGCACCAAGCCCCGATGACAGCGCCCGCAACGCCGGTGATCGCCGTCATCACCCACCACAGCGACCCGGCCCGGACGACGGTCTGCTCCGGCTGGAACGTGGTGCGCACGACGGCCACCCCGGCCTCCTCCACGGCTCGCTACTGGTCGACCATCGGCGGTCCGTCGCAAAGATCCAGCCGAACGCGCCGCAGCGGCGGGCGAGGGACCATGGTCGGGTGCCCGAAGGAGACACCGTCTGGCTGGCGGCGAAGCGGATGGACACCGCGCTGGCCGGCCGCACCCTGACCCGGGGTGAGCTGCGGGTACCGCAGCTGGCGGCGGTCGACCTGACCGGCGCCACCGTCACCGAGGTGGTGCCGCGCGGCAAGCACATGCTCACCCGGTTCGCCGACGGCCGGACGCTGCGCACCCACTACCGGATGGACGGCAGCTGGCACATCTACCGGCCCGGCGCTCGGTGGCGCGGCGGGCCGGCGTTCGAGATCCGGGCCGTGCTGGCCACCGGGGAGTACGAGTGCGTCGGCTACCGGCTGCACGACGTGGCGCTGGTGCCCACCGACCGCGAGGGCGAGCTGGTCGGCCACCTCGGCCCCGACGTGCTGGGCCCGGACTGGGACCTCGACGAGGCGCTGCGCCGGCTGCGCAGCCACCCCGACGAGCAGATCGGCGTGGCGATCCTCGACCAGCGGAACCTCGCCGGCCCCGGCAACCTCTACAAGACCGAGGCGCTGTTCCTGACCGGGGTGAACCCGTGGGCACGCGTCGCCGACGTCCCGGACCTGCGGGCGCTGGTCGAGCGTGCCCGCACGCTGATGCTGGCCAACCGCGACCGGCCCGCGCAGAGCACCACCGGGATCACCCGGCGCGGCTGGGACCACTGGGTGGCCGGCCGCAAGGGCCGACCGTGCCGCCGCTGCGGGACGACGATCGAGCTCGGCGACCAGGGCCCGGACCTGCAGGAACGGGTGACCTGGTGGTGCCCCAGCTGCCAGGCGACGCCGCTGCCGGTCGACCCGCGGGCCCGCACCGGCCTGCCCGGCACCGAGCCCCGCCGCGCCTCCTACTGAGGCGCCGCCGCACGCACCGGAGGATCATGGTGCCGTGCCCGAAGGAGACACCGTCTGGCTGGCCGCCCAGCGGATGAACACCGCGCTGGCCGGCGCCACGCTCACCCGGGGTGAGCTGCGGGTGCCCCAGCTGGCCGCCGTCGACCTGACCGGCGCGACGGTCACCGAGGTCGTCCCCCGGGGCAAGCACATGCTCACCCGCTTCGCCGACGGCCGGACGCTGCGCACCCACTACCGGATGGACGGCAGCTGGCACATCTACCGCCGGGGCACGCCGTGGAAGGGCGGCCCCGCGCACAGCATCCGGGCGGTCCTGTCGACCGACCAGTGGGACTGCGTCGGCTACCGGCTGCACGACATGCGGATCGTGCCGACCAGCGCCGAGTCCGAGCTGGTCGGCCACCTCGGCCCCGACGTCCTGGGCCCCGACTGGGACCTCGACGAGGCGCTGCGCCGGCTGCGCTCCCACCCCGACGAGCAGATCGGGGTCGCGATCCTCGACCAGCGCAACCTGGCCGGCATCGGCAACCTCTACAAGGTCGAGACGCTCTTCCTGACCCGCACGCACCCGTGGACCCGGGTCGCCGACGTCCCTGACCTGCCCGGTCTGGTCACCCGCGCGCGCACCCTGATGCAGGCCAACCGGGACCACCCCGAGCAGAGCACCACCGGCTCGACCCGGCGGGGTGAGGACCACTGGGTGTTCGGCCGCCGGGGCAGGCCCTGCCGCCGTTGCCGCACCCCCATCCTGCTCGGCGACCAGGGCCCGGAGACCCAGGAGCGGGTGACCTACTGGTGCCCGAGCTGCCAGGCCGCCCGGAGCCCCATCGACCCGCTGGCCCGGACCGGGGAGCCCGGGCACCCCGCCTCCCTCGCCGCCACCTGAACGACGCAGAGCCCACCCGAACGACGCAGAGCCCCGCCGTCCGCGAGGACGACGGGGCTCTCGAGCCGAGAGGTCAGGCCTGCTCGGGCTGCTGCTGCGGCTGGGCCGCGGGCTGCTCGACGGCCGGCTCACCGGCACCGATCGCGCCGGCGGCCTGGGTGCCGCCGGTGACCGCCTGGGTGCCGCCGCCGCCCATCGAGGCGCGCAGCTCCGCCAGCCGGGAGGCGCCGGCGACGTCGAGGGTCGCCTTCTGCACCTCGAGCATCCGGCCCTCGACCGAGTTCTGCGCGAGCTCCGCCTGGCCGAGGGCGTTGGCGTAGCGGGCCTCGATCTTGTCCCGCACCTCACCGAGCGAGGGCGTGTTGCCCGGCGCGGAGAGCTCGTTGACCTGACGCAGCGAGTCCGAGACCCGCTCCTGCATCTTCGCCTGCTCCAGCTGCGACAGCAGCTTGGTGCGCTCGGCGAGGGTCGTCTGCAGCCGCATCCGGCTCTGCTCGACCGCACCCTTGGCCTGCTCGGCCGCCTGCAGGGCCTCGTCGTGGCTGCGCTTGAGGTCCTCCATCGCCTGCTCGGCGCTCACCAGCTGGGTGGCGAAGGCCTGGGCGGCGTTCTCGTACTCGGCGGCCTTCTGCGCGTTGCCCTGCGACCGCGACTGGTCCGACAGCGTGAGCGCCTGGCGCGCGGAGGACTGCAGCTTCTCGACCTCGCCGAGCTGGCGGTTCAGCCGCATCTCGAGCTGCCGCTGGTTGCCCAGCACCGCCGCGGCCTGGTTGGCCAGCGCCTGGTGCCGCTGCTGCTCGGCCTCGATCGCCTGCGCGATCTGCACCTTCGGGTCGGCCTTCTCGTCGATCTTCTGGTTCGCCGAGGCCGAGAAGTACTTCCAGAACTTCACGAACGGGTTGGGCATGAGTCCTCCTGGTCCGGCGCTCCGCCCGCCGGGTGGCGGACGGCGCAGCGCGGGCGACGCTGTCCTCGATCATCGTCCCAGTCGCCGGTCACGGCCAGCCACCGGGCAACCCCTGAACCTGCCCGGGTGGAGTCCCAGCGCTGCGGAATGCGAGCGCTGGGACTCCACCCGCGGGTCAGGCGCGGCCGCGGAGCTTCCGGTACTCCGCGACGAGCGCCACGGTCGAGGCGTCCTGGTCCATCTCCGGAGCGGTCTCGCTGGTCAGCGCCGGGGCGAGCTGACGGGCCATCACCTTGCCCAGCTCGACGCCCCACTGGTCGAACGAGTCGATCTGCCAGACGGCGCCCTCGACGAACACGGTGTGCTCGTAGAAGGCGATGAGCTGCCCCAGCGTCGAGGGGGTGAGCTTCGGCGCCAGGATCGTCGAGGACGGCCGGTTGCCGGGCATGACCTTGTGCGGGACGACGTCCGCGGCGGTGCCCTCGGCGGCGACCTCCTCCGCCGTCCGCCCGAAGGCCAGCACCGCGCTCTGCGCGAACATGTTGGCCATCAGCAGGTCGTGCATGTCCTCGATGTCGTGGTTGGGCTCACCGAAACCGATGAAGTCGGCCGGGATCAGCGAGGTGCCCTGGTGCAGCAGCTGGTGGAACGCGTGCTGGCCGTTGGTGCCCGGCTCGCCCCAGTAGACCTCGCCGGTCGACGTCGTCACCGGGGTGCCGTCCCACTGCACCGACTTGCCGTTGCTCTCCATCGTCAGCTGCTGCAGGTAGGCGGGCAGCCGCGACAGGTACTGGCTGTAGGGCAGGACGGCGTGGGTCTGGGCGCCGAAGAAGTTCGTGTACCAGACGTTGAGCAGGCCCTGCAGGACCGGCAGGTTCTCCGCCAGCGGGGCGGTGCGGAAGTGCTCGTCGACGGTGTGGAACCCGGCGAGCATGTCGGCGTAGGCGTCCGGGCCGATGGCGACCATCAGCGACAGGCCGACCGCCGAGGTGAACGAGTAGCGCCCGCCCACCCAGTCCCAGAACCCGAACATGTTGTCGGTGTCGATGCCGAACTCGGCGACCGCCTCGGCGTTGGTCGAGACGGCGACGAAGTGCTTGGCCACCGCCGACCCGTCGCCGCCCAGGCCGTCGAGCAACCAGGCCCGGGCGACCTTCGCGTTGGTCAGCGTCTCCAGGGTGGTGAACGTCTTGGAGACGACGACGAACAGCGTGGTCGCGGGGTCCAGGTCCCGGGTCTTCTCGTAGAAGTCGGTCGGGTCGATGTTGGAGACGAAGCGGGCGGTGATGCCGCGGTCGCTGTAGTCGGCCAGCGCCTGGTAGGCCATCGCTGGGCCGAGGTCGGAGCCGCCGATCCCGATGTTGACCACCGCGGCGATCCGCTGCCCGGTGGCACCCCGCCACTCCCCCGACCGCACCCGGTCGGCGAACCCGCGCATCTTGCCGAGCACCGCGTGCACGTCGGCGGTGACGTCCTGCCCGTCGACGGTCAGCGCCTGGTCGGCGGGGTCGCGCAGCGCCACGTGCAGCACGGCGCGGTCCTCGGTGACGTTGATGTGCTCACCGCGGAACATCGCTTCCTTGCGCTCGGCGACGCCGGCCTTCTCGGCCAGGGCGACCAGCAGCTGCAGCGTCTCGTCGGTGACCCGGTGCTTGGAGTAGTCCAGGTACAGGTCGCCGGCGCGGGCGGTCAACCGCCTGCCGCGCTCGGGATCCGCGGCGAACAGCTCCCGGAGCGTGCGGCCCTCGACCGCCGCGTGGTGCTCGGCGAGCGCCGACCACTCCTGGGTCGCCGTGATGTCCATGCTGTGTGCCTCCGAGTACGACGAGCGGGTGCGACGGGAGTCTGCACGGGGTCAGGTGCGCACTGGCAGCAGCCAGCAAACCCCGCGCCGACGATCATGCCCGCACGGGTCGGGCCGGTCCCCGAGGGGACCGGCCCGACCAGGTGGCGGCCTGCGGCTCAGGCGGCGCCGGCGGCGTGGGCGCCACCGGACGGCGACGTGGCGGCCCGCCCGTCGCCGGCCGACTCCGCCAGCTGCTCCTGCCGGTCCTCGGTGGCCAGCTGGGTCAGCCGCGCCCCGGCCTCGGCGTCCCGGGTGAGGTTCTCCCCGGTGTGCGGGTCGAAGACGTGCACCTTGCGGCTGTCCAGCCAGAACTCCGCCTCCCGGCCCTCGCGGATCCGGCTGGTGGAGTCGATCGACACGATCGCCTGGGTGCGCAGCTCCTCGGCGTCCAGCTCCCGGGAGAGCTCGCGCAGCTGGTCGCGGACCGCGTCGGGCGCCTCGTAGGGGATGTAGGCGTACTGCGAGTCGCCGAGCCACTCGGTGACGTCGACCCGGGCCCGGAACACCGAGCCGACCGGGCGCTTGGCCTCGTCGACCAGCGAGGCGTCCTCGAAGTACTCCGGCCGGATCCCGACCAGCAGCACGTCGCGGCCGGCGACGGCCGCCGCCCGCTGCTCGTCCAGCTCGATCGGGCCGAACGGCGTCTGCAGCTGCCGGCCCTCCAGGGTGGCGGGCAGGAAGTTCATCGGCGGCGAGCCGATGAAGCCGGCCACGAACAGGTTGACCGGCTGCTCGTAGAGCTCGCGCGGGGAGGCGACCTGCTGGATGCGCCCCTTCCGCAGCACGCACACCCGGTCGCCGAGGGTCATGGCCTCGGTCTGGTCGTGGGTGACGTACACGGTGGTGATGCCCAGCCGGCGCTGCAGCCGGGCGATCTCGGTGCGCATCTGGCCGCGCAGCTTGGCGTCCAGGTTCGACAGCGGCTCGTCGAACAGGAACGCGTCGGCCTGGCGCACGATCGCCCGGCCCATCGCGACCCGCTGCCGCTGGCCACCCGAGAGGTTGGCCGGCTTGCGCTCCAGGTGCTCGTGCAGCTCCAGCACGTCGGCGGCGTCGTTCACCAGCCGCTGCACCTCGGCCTCCGGGGTCTTCTGCAGCCGCAGCGGGAAGGCGATGTTCTCGAACACCGACAGGTGCGGGTACAGGGCGTAGTTCTGGAAGACCATCGACAGGTTGCGTTCGCGGGGGGCCAGGTCGTTGACCCGCTTGCCGCCGATGACCATGTCGCCGCTGGTGATGTCCTCCAGCCCGACGATCATCCGGAGCAGCGTCGACTTACCGCAGCCGGACGGGCCGACCAGGATCATGAACTCCCCGTCGGCGATGTCCAGGCTGACGTCGTTCACCGCCGGGAAGCCGTCGCCGTACTGCTTGACGATGTTGCGCATCTCGATCGAGGCCATGGGTGTTCTCCCTCAGGGACGTGCGGTCAGCCCTTGACCGCGCCGTTGGTCAGGCCGGCGACGATGCGCCGTTGGAACAGCAGGACGAGGACGACGACGGGGATGGTGACGATGACCGCGGCCGCCGCGATCACCGTGGTCGGGTCCTCGAACTGGGACGCGCCGGAGAACAGGCCCAGGGCGGCGGGCACCGGGCGCGACGCGCTGGTCGAGGTCAGCGAGATGCCGTAGGCGAAGTCGTTCCAGGCGATGAAGAACGAGATGATCGCCGTGGTGAAGACGCCGGGTGCGGCCAGCGGCACGATCACCTTGCGGAACGCCTGCCAGTTGGTCGCGCCGTCGACCTGCGCGGCCTGCTCCATCTCCCAGGGGATCTCCCGGAAGAACGCCGACATGGTCCAGATGGAGATCGGCAGGGTGAGCGACAGGTACGGGATGATCAGCCCCGGCCAGGTGTCGTACAGGCCGATCTGCCGCCACAGGTTGAACAGCGGCGTCACGATCGAGATGACCGGGAAGATGGCCACGCCCAGCGCCGCGGACAGGATCAGCCGCTTGCCCGGGAAGTCCAGCCGGGCGATCGCGTAGGCGGCGAACATCGACAGCACGCAGGAGATCGCGGTGGCGATCAGGCAGATGCCGAACGAGTTGCGCAGCGCCGGCAGGAACAGGTCACTCGCCGTTCCGGTGAGGATCGACTTGTAGTTCTCCCAGGTCCACTTCCCGCTCGACGGCAGGAAGTTGCCGTTGGTGATGTCCGAGGGCGCCTTGAGCGACAGCGACACGATCCAGCCCACCGGGAACAGGGCGTAGACGATGATCGCCAGGCCGCCGATCCACCACCAGATCTTCTCCCGCCGGGACATCAGCGCTCCCCTCGAGCCTGGGCCAGGTCGACCTTGAAGCCCTTGATGAACGCGAGGGCGATCGCCACCACGCAGAGGAACAGCAGCACCGAGACCGCCGAGCCCAGCCCGATCTCCACCCGGGAGATCGTCTGCCGGTAGGCCAGGAACGACACCGACTCGGTGCCGTTCGCGCCGGCGGTCATCACGAAGATGCTGTCGAAGACCCGGAAGGCGTCCAGGGTGCGGAACAGGACGGCCACCATGATCGCGGCCTTCATGTTCGGGATGGTCACCTTGCGCATCCGCTGCCACCAGGTGGCGCCGTCGACCTTGGCCGCCTCCTGCAGCACCTCGGGCACCTGGGCGAGCCCCGCCAGCAGCAGCAGCGAGATGAACGGCGTGGTCTTCCAGATCTCGGCCAGGCAGATGACCAGCAGCGACGTCCACTTGTCGCCGAACCAGTCGGTGTCGGCGCTGACCCCGGGCAGCCAGGCGAACCAGCTGTTGACGAACCCGGTGTTGATGTCGAAGGCGAACTGCCAGGCGAACGCCGAGACGACGGTGATGATGGCGTACGGGATGAGGATCGCCGCCCGGACCACCGGCCGGATCGCCCGCAGCGCCTTGGCCATCACCAGCGCCAGCGCGAAGCCGAGCACCAGCTCGACGGCGACGGTGACCACGGTGATGAAGACGGTGACCCACAGCGACTGCCACCACAGCGAGTCGCTCAGCACCACCCAGTAGTTGCTCAACCCGATGAACGACCGGTTCTCCGGGTCGGTCAGCCGGTAGTTGAACAGCGAGTAGTAGACGGCCTGGGCGATCGGGTACGCGGTGACCAGCAGCATCACCACGAATGCGGGGCCGGCGAGGTACCAGCCCAGCTTGCGCTCGGCCTTGGACCGGTCGCTGGCGCCGCCGGGGGGTGCGGAGACCGGTTCGGTCTTCTCCCGCGGCGGGAGGGTCGTGGACGTCATCGGATTCCCTCCGTCACAGCAGCTGGTCGCCGTGCAGCACGGCGGTGATCAGGTCGGTGGCCTTCTGCGGTGTGCTGTTCGGGTCGACCGACGCCGGTGGGTGGTACTCGCGCTGGACGCCGCCGGAGACCTCGTTGTAGTAGGCGGTCTGCGGCCGGGGTGCGGCCTGCTCCAGCGACTGCCGGATCGTCGGCGCCATCGGGAACTGCTCGACGACCTTCGGGTCGTCGTAGACGGCGGTCGACGAGGCCGGGTTGCCGTTGCTGACGAAGTAGTACGCCTGGTTCTCGTCGGTGGTGATGCACTCGGCCGCGGCGTAGGCCAGCGCGGTGTGCTTGCTGTACGCGCCGACGCCGAGGTTGATGCCGCCGTACGGCGGGGCGCTCGGCTTGTCCGCGTCGACCTGCGGGTACAGCGCCCAGCCGTAGTCGGCCGGGACGGAGGCGTCGAGCGTGCCGCCCTCGACCGCGCTGTTGGCCCGCGGCCAGACGAACGGCCAGTTGACCATGAACCCGGCGTCCGGCCCCTCGAACCCGGTCGCCGCGCTGTCCTCGTTGGACGTCGAGAACGCCGGCCCGGCGGCCTTGGACCGGCCGACCTCGCGCATCACCTCGGCCGCCCGCCGCCCGGCGTCGGAGGTCAGACCCAGCTGGATCTTCTCCGGGTCGGTCGAGTTCTTCTCGATGATCGACCCGCCGGCGGACTCGATCAGCGCGTTCAGCCACACGGTCAGCGACTCCGACCGGATGCCCTGCGCGCCGACCAGCTTCCCCTGGCTGTCGGCCGCCTGGACGATCTGGTCCCAGGTGACCGGCTTGGTCATGTCGAGCCCGGCGGCCTCGGCCACGGACTTGCGGTACCAGAGCAGCTGGGTGTTCGCCCAGAACGGCACCGTGACCAGCTTGCCGTCCCAGGTGGCGCCGTCCAGAGCGCTCTGCACGACGTCGCTGCTCACTCGCTGTGCGACGTCCTCGGGCACCGGGGCGAGGAAGCCGGCCTGGGAGAACTCCGGGATGGTCGGCGGGTCGAGGCTCATCAGGTCGATCGAGTCGTCCTCGGCCGCGAGCCGGCGGACCAGCTGCTCGCGCTGGGCCGGCGCGTCGCGGGGCAGCGTCGTCGTGGTGAGCCGGTACTGGCCGTCGGCCGCCTCGGTGCACCGCTTCGCGATCTCCGCCTGCCCCCCGGAGTCGGGGTTGATGTACCAGGTCAGCGTGGGGGTGCCGCCCCCGGAGCCGCCGCCGCAGGCCGCGAGGACCGACGCCAGGACGGCCGCCGCCGACGCCCCGCTCAAGCCCCGGCGCCACCGGTGGGCCGGCGCCCCGCGGTGCGCTGGGGCACGACCGCCCGTGGGCCGGTCACGACGGACTCTGACTGCTGAGAGCACCCGGCATCGCCTCCGTTGGCGAACCGGTGACCTGCGGTCACCGTGGTCCCGGGATCGTGTCGCCGGTCACGTAGCGTGTCAAGCGGGGACGCTCAGCCGAGACCGAGCCGCCGCTCAGCCGGGCGCGCCGGCCTGCGCGCGGTAGGCCACCACCGAGGGCGTGGTCAGCTGCACGGGGGTGCGCGGCAGCACGTTCTGCACGTAGGAGCGCACCGCCGTCCAGGTGCCGACGTCGAACCCGGCCCGCTCGGACAGGAACCAGCGGTGCTCGAGCACCTCGTGGAAGACCTCCGCCGGCTCGATCCGGCCGGCCAGCTCGTCGGGGATCGCGTTCACCACCGGCAGGTACACCTCGGTCAGCCAGCGGTGCCCGGCCACCGTGTCCGGCAGGTGCCCGCCGCCGCGCTGCTCGAGGTAGGCACGGTAGGACCACAGGTCGTTGAGCAGCCGGCGCGCCTGGTTCTCCTGCACGTCCAGGCCGGTGAGCCGCAGCAGCTCGCGGCGGTGCTGACCGGGCTCGCTCACCCGGGTCTCCACCCGCAGCCGGGCGCCCTCGCCGGAGGTGACCAGCTCGACCTCGCCGACGTCGAACCCGAGGTCGTTGAGCCGCTGCAGCCGCTCGGCGACCCGCACGGCCTGCTCGTCGGTGCGGAAGACGTCCTCCCGGGTCACCTCGTCCCACAGCGCGGCGTACCGGGCCGGCACGCTGTTGGCGACCTCCACCGGGTCGATCCGCCCGGACAGCAGCTCGCCGGCCTGCAGGTCCATCAGCTCCGCGCCGACCCGCTCGCGGGCCAGGTCGACGTCGTACTCGCGCTTGCCGGCCGACAGGGTCGCGTGCCGCTCGGCGGTCTCGGCGTCGACCAGGTAGGCGGCGTAGTTGCCGGCGTCGAGCCGGAAGAGGGTGTTCGACAGCGAGCAGTCGCCCCAGAAGATGCCGGCCAGGTGCAGGCGGACCAGCAGCTGCACCAGCGTGTCCAGCAGCCGCTCGGGCGACTCGGCCGCCCGCGGTCCGGAGAACAGGTAGCGGTAGGACATCGAGTACTCGAGGTACCGGGTGATCAGGACGGCCGGCTGGTCGTCGGGGCGGTCGACGCACACCCCCACCGGGGAGACCGTCGGCAGCCCGTCCTCCTCGAACTCGCCCAGCAGGGCGTACTCGTGGCGGGCGAGCCGCTCGTCGATCTCCTTCAGCGCGTACACCACGCCCTCGTGGGCGGTGAACCGGACGACGTGCCGGGAGATGCCGCGCTGGGGCACCTCGAGCAGGTAGTCGTCGTCCCACTCCTCCAGCGGCTGGGTCCAGGGCAGGGTCAGCAGGCCGGTGGCGTCGGTGGAGGGGTGGCGGAACAGGTACCGCATGGGAGTCGCTCCTGGGAGACCGGGGCGTCGGCCGGCGGGTGGGTCACCGGGCCCGGGACGATGGTCCCGCGGAGCCGGGCTGGACGTGCGAGCGGCCGCGCCCCGAGGGAGCGCGGCCGCCGCCGGGAGGGGTGCCCGTCAGCCGAGCAGGTTCGCCATCGTCGCGGCCTGCGCGGCCCGCTCGGACGGCGTGCCCGGCTGCAGCACCAGGCCGAGCAGCCAGCGGGACACCATCTCGGCCGCCGGGCGGGACAGCCCGAGCGCCGAGCCGATCGCCACGACGATGTCGTCCCAGCGCTCGGCGTCGATGTTGAGCATCCGGGTCAGCGTCTCGGGGTCGGTCTCGGCGAAGCGGCGGAGCACCGCGTGGCCGCCGACCTCCTCGGCGAGCGCCGGGAGCGCCACGGTGAACGGCAGCTCGGCGGCGAGGGTGACCAGCCGGTCCAGCTCGTAGGCGAGCAGCGCGTGCGCCACGTCGTCCTTGGTGCGGAAGTGGTTGTACAGGGTCGCCTTGGCGACGCCGGCCGCGGCGGCCACGTGCTGCATGGTGGTCCGCTTGAGGCCGCGCTCGGCGAAGGCGTCGCGGGCGCCGGTGAGCAGGCCGCGGCGGGTGCGGCTCATCGCCACGCCGGTGCGCGGGGCGGCCGTGCGCCGGCCCTCGGGCCGCGGCGTGGTCGGGCGCGGGGCGGGGACGGCGACGCCCAGCGACGGCACCGGGGTGGTCAGGTGCTGCACCGGCGGCGGGGGCACCAGGCCGGCACCGACCGGCACCGGGGTGGTCAGGTGCTGGCCGGCCAGGGCGGCGGCCTCGGCGGCGGCGGTCTCCGCGGCGTCGGCCTCGAGCACCGTGACCCCGCTGCGCCCGGGGACGGACGGCACCGGCAGGGAAGGGTGCTGCGAGGGCGTGGTGCGGGATCCGGTCGTCGACATGCACTCTGTGTCCCATCCCGGTTCCACCGGGTCAAGGACGCGGCGGTCGAACGGAGATCGTGTCGCTCACGCCCGGACGCCGTCCGACGCGCCGGAGCGGTGACCAGGAAGCCCGTTCACGCTGGTCAGCCGCCCGGAGCGCCGTCCAGCGGCGGCCGGCGGTGGACGTCGGCACCGCGGATCGTCCAGCGGCACCCGCCCGGGACGACGACAGCCCGCCCGGACGTCGTCCGGACGGGCTGTCGGTGGTCGTCAGCGGCCTCAGGCGGCCAGCGACACCGCTCCGGTGCGGAGGGCGCCGCGGGCGGGCTGGCCGCCACCGACGAGCGCGAGCGCGGGCTCGGCCGTGGGGGCCTCCGCCGGCACGTCGGCCGCGCGCTCGGCGCCGGCCGGCGCCTCGTCGGGGAGCTGCTCGGCGGCGGGTCCGCGCAGCGCGCCGGCCGGCACCCGGCGCACCGGGCCGCCGTCGGCCAGCCGCAGCTCGAGGCTGACCTCGGCGAGCAGGTCGGCGAGCTCGACGTCCAGGGCGTCGCAGATCGAGGCGAGCAGCTCGGAGGAGGCCTCCTTCTGCCCCCGCTCGACCTCCGAGAGGTAGCCCAGGCTCACCCGGGCGGCACCGGAGACGTCGCGCAGGGTGCGCCGC
The DNA here is from genome assembly GCF_040659695.1 of Modestobacter sp. NPDC049651. Taxonomy (NCBI): domain Bacteria; kingdom Bacillati; phylum Actinomycetota; class Actinomycetes; order Geodermatophilales; family Geodermatophilaceae; genus Modestobacter; species Modestobacter sp. NPDC049651. The sequence continues at coordinate 16,450 of NZ_JBFAOG010000018.1, read as the reverse complement.
TGCCGCAGCCGGTGGCCCCGCAGGGTGTTCCCCAGCTGGGTGCGCAGCAACGTCATGGCCGTCTCCTGTCCAGTCGAACCAGGTCAAGTGAGCGGCGACGCCTCCCGGGGCCGGGGGACGCCGTGCGCTCACGGTACGCGGCGGCGACTCCGGCAGCTCCGCTGGGAGTCCTCCGTCCGCTGTTGGCGTAACGCCGTCAGCGGGGCGTGGCTTCCCGGGCCGTCAGCCGGGCCAGCAGCCGGGTGCACGCCGCCTCGACCGCGCCGGCCCGGACCGCCGCGCGGTCGCCGGGCAGGTCCAGCTGGTGGACGTCGGTGCGCTGCCCGTCGCTGATCCCCAGGTACACCCGGCCGGGCCCGTGGCCGTCGGCCGGATCGGGCCCGGCGACGCCGGTGAGCCCGACGCCCCAGGTGGCCGTGCAGCGCTCCCGGATGCCCTCGGCCAGCGCCCGGGCGGTCGGCTCGCTCACCGCGCCGTGCTCGGCCAGCAGGTCGGCCGGCACCCCGGCGAGCGTCGTCTTCAGGTCGGTCGCGTAGACGACCGCGCCTCCGCGCAGGGTGCCGCTGGCGCCGGGCACCGCGGCCAGCGTCGCGCAGAACAGCCCAGCGGTGAGCGACTCGGCGGCGGCGACGGTCTCCCCGCGGCCGAGCAGGGCGGCGTGCAGCCGGGCGGCCGAGGACGCCTCCTGGGAGGTCACGCCGCGGTGTCCGTGCGGGTCCCGCCGGGTGCGGTCCCACCGGCCGAGCGGCGCGCCGCCGCGGCGGCCATCGCCCGCGCGCTGGTGCGGCGCAGCGTCACCGCGCGCCAGACGTAGTCGGCGCCGGTGATCACGGTGAGCACCAGCGCGGCGCCCATGACCCACCAGCGGGCCGAGGCGAGCACCCCGGTGAGCGGGAGGATGTACAGCCCGATGGCGAGCGCCTGCAGCACGGTCTTGGCCTTGCCGCCGCGGCTGGCGGCGATCACCCCGTGCCGGATGACCCAGAAGCGCAGGACGGTCACGCCGACCTCCCGCACCAGGATCACCAGGGTGACCCACCACGGGAGCAGCGCGAGCACCGACAGCCCGACGAGCGCGGTGCCGGTGAGCGCCTTGTCGGCGATCGGGTCGGCGAGCTTGCCGAACTCGGTGACCTGGTTGCGCCGCCGGGCGATCATCCCGTCGTAGCGGTCGGTGATGATCGCCAGCCCGAACACGACCGTCGCCCAGATCCGCTGCCGGGTGTCCAGCCCGTCGGCCGACAGCAGCAGCAGCGCGAACAGCGGCACCACGAGCAGCCGCAGCAGGGTCAGCGCGTTGGGCAGGTTCACCAGCCGCACCGTCTGCGGCGGGGTGGCCGCGGGATCGGCCGCCGGCCCGGGGACGACCGCGCTCATCCCCGGGTCACTCCCCGGCGGCGGCGATCGCGGGCACCAGGGCCGCCGCGACCAGGTCGACGCCCTCGGTCGCCACCACCTCGGCCACCACCAGCCGGCCGGCCACGGCGTCGGCGGGCACCCCGGTGACCGTCGTCGTCCCGTCGGCGTCCGGGTCCTGGTGGGCGGCGTGACCCGCCCACGTGCCGGTGCCCTCCTCGGCGGACAGGTCCTCGGTGAGCAGCACCTCCACCCGGTCGCCGATGCGCTCCTCCGCCCGCTGGGCGGTGAGCTCCTCGACCAGGTCGGTGATCCGCCGGACCCGCTCGTCGATGACGGTCTGCGCCAGCTTGCCGGGCAGGTCCATCGCCTCGGTGCCCTCCTCGTCGGAGTAGCCGAAGACACCGACCGCGTCCAGGCGGCCCTCGGTGAGGAAGCGCTCGAGCTCGGCGACGTCCGCCTCGGTCTCCCCGGGGAAGCCGAGGATGACGTTGGTGCGGAAGCCGGCGCCCGGCGCCAGCGCCCGGGCGCGCTCGATGATGCCCAGGAAGTCGTCGGTGCCGCCGAACCGGCGCATGCGGCGCAGCAGGGTCGGCGACGAGTGCTGGAAGGACAGGTCGAAGTAGGGCGCGATGCCCGGCGTCGCGGCGATGACCTCGAGCAGCCCGGGGCGCAGCTCGGCCGGCTGCAGGTAGGCCACCCGCACCCGGGCGATGCCCGGGACCGCGGCCAGCTGCGGCAGCAGCTTCTCCAGCGAGCGCAGGTCGCCGGTGTCCTTGCCGTAGGACGTCGAGTTCTCGCTGACCAGCACGATCTCGGTGACGCCCTGGGACGCCAGCCACTGGGCCTCGCCGAGCACCTCGCCGGCCGGGCGGGAGACGAACGCGCCGCGGAAGGCCGGGATCGCGCAGAACGCGCAGCGGCGGTCGCAGCCGGAGGCGATCTTGAGCGCCGCCGACGGCCCGCTGGCCAGCCGCTTGCGCTTGAGCCAGTCGTGGCCGGGGATGACCGGGGCCTCGACCGAGGCGACCGCGGCGGTGCGCGCCACCGGGCTGATCGGCAGCAGGGTGCGCCGGTCGGTGGGCGTGTGCGGCACCAGCGGGCGCCCGGTGAGGACGTCGTCCAGCCGGTCGCCGATCGCGGCGTAGTCGTCGAAGCCGAGGACCGTGGCCTCGGGCAGCGCACCGGCCAGCTCGGAGCCGTAGCGCTCGGCCATGCAGCCGACCGCGATCACCTCGGCTCCCGAGTCGGTGGCGGCGAGGATGGCGTCGACGGAGTCCTTCTTGGCGCTCTCGATGAACCCGCAGGTGTTCACCAGGACGGCGTCGGCGGCGTCGGCGTCCTCGACGAGCTCGTAGCCGTCGCCGGCCAGCCGGCCGGCGAGCTCCTCGGAGTCGACCTCGTTGCGGGCGCAGCCGAGGGTGACCACGGCGACGCGGCGGCGCGGACCGGCAGCGGGGAGGGACGAGGGCTGCCCGTCGCGGGTGTTCACAGGACTGGGCAGAGCAGGCACCCCGCCATCCTAGGCGCCGTGGGCGGAGCGGCCAGGGTCGACGCTCAGCCTTCTCCCCCGCCGCGCAGCAGGAACATGACCGACTCGAGCTCGTCGGGCTTGATCAGCACGTCCCGGGCCTTGGACCCCTCGGACGGGCCGACGATGCCGCGGCTCTCCATGAGGTCCATCAGCCGGCCCGCCTTGGCGAAGCCCACGCGCAGCTTGCGCTGCAGCATCGACGTCGACCCGAACTGGCTGGTGACGACCAGCTCGACGGCCTGGACCAGCAGCTCCAGGTCACCGCCGATGTCCTCGTCGATCTCCTTCTTCTCGCCGGCCGCGGCGGTGAAGACCTCTTCCCGGTACTCGGGCTCGGCCTGCCGCTTGGTGAACTCGACGACCGCCTCGATCTCCGCGTCGGAGACGTAGGCGCCCTGCACGCGCATCGGCTTGCCGGCGCCGATCGGCAGGAACAGGGCGTCGCCCATGCCGATCAGCTTCTCCGCGCCCGGCTGGTCGAGGATGACCCGGCTGTCGGTGAGGCTGGAGGTGGAGAACGCCAGCCGCGAGGGCACGTTGGCCTTGATCAGGCCGGTGACGACGTCGACCGAGGGCCGCTGCGTGGCCAGCACCAGGTGGATGCCGGCGGCGCGGGCCTTCTGGGTGATCCGGACGATCGACTCCTCGACGTCGCGCGGGGCGACCATCATCAGGTCGGCGAGCTCGTCGACGATGGCGAGGATGTACGGGTAGGGCCGGTACACGCGCTCGCTGCCGGGCGGCGCGGTGATCTCGCCGCGCTCGACCTTCTTGTTGAAGTCGTCGATGTGCCGGACGCCGGTGGCCCGCATGTCCTGGTAGCGCTGCTCCATCTCCTCGACCAGCCAGGCGAGCGCGGTGGCCGCCTTCTTCGGGTCGGTGATGATCGGCGTGATCAGGTGCGGGATGCCGTCGTAGGGCGTCAGCTCGACCATCTTCGGGTCGACCAGGATCATCCGCAGCTGGTCGGGCGTGGCCCGCAGCAGCAGCGAGGTCAGCAGCGAGTTCACGCAGCTGGACTTGCCCGCGCCGGTGGCACCGGCGACCAGCAGGTGCGGCATCTTCGCCAGGTTGGCGCAGACGAAGCCGCCCTCGATGTCCTTGCCCAGGCCGACCAGCATCGGGTGCGGGTCCTGCTTGGCCACGCCCGAGCGCAGCACGTCGCCGAGGCTGACCATCTCGCGGTCGGTGTTGGGCACCTCGACGCCGACCGCCGACTTGCCGGGGATCGGGGCGAGGATGCGGATGTTGTCGTTGGCCACCGCGTAGGCCATGTTCTTGGTCAGCGCGGTGATCTTCTCGACCTTGACCGCCGGGCCCAGCTCGATCTCGTAGCGGGTGACCGTCGGGCCGCGGGTGAAGCTGGTGACGGCGGCGTCGATGTTGAACTGCTCGAGCACGCCGGTGATGGCCTCGATGGCCGCGTCGTTGGCCTTCGACTGCTTCTTCGGCGGGTCGCCGGCGCGCAGCACGCTGACCGAGGGCAGCGTGTACTGGCCCTCGACCGGCTCGATGCGCAGCTGCTCGGGCTCGGTGATCGGCTCGAGCTCCTCCGGCGGGGCGGTCCGGTCGACGACGGCCGGACGGCGCGGCGCGGGCACCGGTGCCGCGGCCTCGGCGGCCGGCTCGTACCGGACCGCCTCCTTGGTCTCCTCGAAGGGGACGTGGTCCAGGCCGGTGGTGTCGACGACGCCGGTGTCGAGGGCGTCCTCGTCGACGGCCTTGCGGCCGCGGCGCCGCTTCGGCGCGGGCTCGGGCTCCTCGACGTCCTCGTCGTCGTACTCGTCGTAGTCGTCGTACTCCTCGTCGCGGCCGAGCACCCGGTCGGTCCAGCCGCGCAGCCGCTCCGGGATCTGGTGCACCGGGGTCGCGGTGACCACGAGGACGCCGAAGAAGGCCAGCAGCACGAGGATGAGCACGCTGACGACCTCGCCGAGGCCGGCGATCAGCGGGCTGCCGACCGCCCAGCCGGCGAAGCCGCCGGCGCCGGTGCGGCCCTGCCCGGGCTGGGCGTGCGGGCCGACCGCGTGCGCGATGCCGACGACCGCGGCGAGCACGCAGGCCCAGCCGATGACCAGCCGGCCGCGGGCCTCCGGGCGCGGTGGGTGCCGCAGCAGCCGCAGCGCCACGAACAGCAGGGCGACCGGCAGCACCACGACCAGCGCGCCGATGACCGCGTGCACGCCGCGGGTGACCGCGTCGCCGAACGGGCCGATGCGGGAGGTCCAGGTGGAGGCGCCGATGATGATCGCCAGCGCCAGGACGGCGAGACCGACCCCGTCGCGGCGGTGCTCGGGCGCGAGCGGCTCGCTCCCCGCCGGCCGGGCCACCGAGCGGGCCAGGCTGCCGACACCGCGGGCGAGCAGCCCCCAGGTGCTGGCGGCGGCCCGGCCGGCGCTGGCGCCGAAGGACCGCTGCGGCGCCCTGGCCGGGGCCTTGCGGGTGCTGCCGGACCGCTTCGCCGGGGGCCGCTTGGCCGGTGTCCGGGAGGAGGTGGGCCGCGAGCGCGACGAGCTGCCGCGCGCCGCGCCCGTCTTCGACGTCGTCGTGCGCGCAGGCATGCGTCGACGGTAAGCGCTGGACTGGTGCTCGTGGGGCAGGCGGGGCAGCGTGTCCTCAGCGTGCGCTGGGTTACTACGGTCGCCCTCGTGACCGAGACGCGCCCGTACGGCAGCTGGCCGACGCCCATCACCTCCGAGCTCGTCGTCCGGGCCGGGGTCCGGCTCGGGGAGGTGCGGGCCGACGGCGGCGACGTGTGGTGGGCCGAGGGCCGCCCGGCCGAGGGCGGCCGGACGGTGCTGGTCCGCCGCGCCGCCGACGGCACGACGACCGACCTGCTGCCCGCGCCGTGGAACGCCCGCACCCGCGCGCACGAGTACGGCGGCGGCGCGTGGACGGTCGCCGACGGCACCGTCTGGTTCACCGACTACCCGTCGCAGCGGCTGCACCGGGTCGCCCCCGGCGGGGAGCCGGTCGCGGTCACGCCGGAGCCGCAGATCGCGGCCGGCGTGCGGTTCGCCGACCTGGAGGTCGTCGACGGGGGCGCGGCGGTGCTCGCCGTCCGGGAGACGCACACCGCGTCCGGCGCCGCGGCCGACGTCGTCCACGAGGTGGTGCGCGTGGCCGCCGACGGCACGACCGAGGTGCTCGTCGCCGGCAACGACTTCGTCTCCGACCCGCACCTGTCCCCCGACGGCTCGCTGGCCTGGTTGCAGTGGCAGCACCCGGACATGCCCTGGGACGCGGCCGAGCTGGTGGTGCGGGCGCCGGACGGCACCGAGACCGTGGTGGCCGGCGGCCGGTCGGGTGCGCAGCCGGAGTCCGTCGTCCAGCCGCTGTGGGCCGCCGACGGCACGCTGTGGTTCCTCGCCGACCGCACCGACGTGTGGGCGCTGTACCGGTGGCGGTCCGGCGGCACCCCCGAGCTGGTGTTCGATGCCGGCAGCGACATCGCCGGCCCGCAGTGGGTGTTCGGGCAGAGCCGGTACGCGCTGCTGCCCGACGGCCGGGTCGTGGTGGCCTACGGTCGGGACGGCGCCGACCGGCTGGGCGTCGTCGGCACCGACGGGCAGGTGCGGGAGCTCCCCTCGGAGCACGCGAGCTTCGCCCAGCTGCGCACGGCCGGCGACGCGGTGGTGTGCGTGGCCGGCGGCCCGGCGTCCGAGGCGGTCGTCGTCCGTGTCTCGCCGGACGACGGCGCGACCGAGGTGCTGCGCCCGGCCCGCGACCTGGGCCTCGACCCGGCCTGGTTCTCCCGGCCCGAGCACGTCACGTTCCCGACCGAGGACGGCGGCAGCGGCGTCGCCGAGGCGCACGCGCTGTTCTACCCGCCGACCAGCCCGGACTCCACCGGTCCGGACGACGAGCGCCCGCCGCTGGTGGTCATGGTGCACGGCGGCCCGACCGCCGCGGCGACGGCCGTGCTGGACCTGCGGGTGCAGTACTGGACGTCGCGGGGCTTCGCCGTCGCCGACGTCGACTACCGCGGCTCGACCGGCTACGGCCGCCGCTACCGGGACGCGCTGCAGGGGCGGTGGGGCATCGCCGACCTCGACGACGTGGTCGCCTGCGCCCGGTACCTGGCATCGGCCGGCCGGGTGGACCCCGCCCGGCTCACCATCCGCGGCGGCTCGGCCGGCGGGTACACGACGCTGGCGGCGCTGACCTTCCGGCCCGGGGTGTTCGCCGCCGGCGCGAGCCACTACGGCGTCGCCGACCTCGCCGCCCTGGCCGCCGACACGCACTCGTTCGAGTCGCGCTACCTCGACGGGCTCATCGCGCCGTGGCCGTCGGGCGAGGCGGTGTACGCCGAGCGCTCCCCCATCCACCACACCGACGCGCTGGACACCCCGCTGGCGGTGTTCCAGGGCGACGAGGACCGGGTCGTGCCGATGGAGCAGGCGGAGATGCTGGTCGCCGCGCTGCGGGAGAAGGGCGTCCCGCACGCCTACGTGCTCTTCGCCGGCGAGCAGCACGGGTTCCGCAAGGCGGAGAACATCCGCGCCGCGCTGGACGGTGAGCTGAGCTTCTACGCCCAGGTGCTCGGCTTCAACCTCCCCGCCGAGGAGGGCATCGAACCGATCGAGGTCGTGCGGTGAGCGGAGTGCGGGAGCGCAGGTTCTGTGCGCTCCCGCACTACGCTCAGACCTCGAGGACGGTGGGCACGATCATCGGGCGGCGGCGGTGGGTGTCGGACACCCACTTGCCGAGCGTCCGGCGGATCACCTGCGCCAGCCGGTGGGTGTCGACCTCGCCGTCGTCCAGCGCGCGGCGCAGCGAGTCCTCGACCAGCGCGAGCGCGGGGTCGAACACCGAGGGGTCGTCGGAGAACCCGCGGGTGGACAGGTGCACCGGCCGCACGATCGTGCGGGTGGACGGCTCGATCACCACGGTGACGGCGACGAAGCCCTCGTCACCGAGGATGCGGCGGGCCTGCAGCGACTCCTCGCCGACGTCACCGACGTTGAGCCCGTCGACGTAGACGTCGCCGACCGGCACCGACCCGGTGATCGCGGCCTTGCCGTCGACCAGGTCGACGACGACGCCGTCCTCGGCGAGCAGGATGCGGTCGCGGCCCATGCCGGTCTGCTCGGCCAGCGCGGCGTGCGCCCGCAGGTGGCGCCACTCACCGTGCACCGGCATCAGGTACTTCGGCTTGGCCACGTTGATCAGCGTGCGCAGCTCGCCGGCCGGGGCGTGCCCGGAGACGTGCACCCGCGCGGTCTCCTTGTGCACCACGGTGGCACCGAGCCGGGCCAGCTGGTTGATGACCTTGTAGACCGACGTCTCGTTCCCCGGCACCAGCGAGCTGGCCAGGATGATCGTGTCGCCGGCCTCGATGGTGATCTGGTGGTGCTCGCCGCGGGCCATCCGGCCCAGCGCCGACAGCGGCTCGCCCTGCGAGCCGGTGCTGATCAGCACCACCTGCTCCGGCGGCATGGCGGCGGCCTCGTCGAGCTTCACCATCAGCCCGGGGGCCACCCGCAGCAGCCCGAGGTCCTGCGCGACGCCCATGTTCCGGACCATCGACCGGCCCACGAACGCGGCCTTGCGGCCGTGCTTGACCGCGCAGTCGAGCACCTGCTGGATGCGGTGCACGTGGCTGGCGAAGCTGGAGACGATCAGCCGCTGGGTGGCCCGCTCGAACACCGAGTCCAGCACCGGGCCGATCTCGCGCTCGGAGGTGACGAAGCCGGGCACCTCGGCGTTGGTGGAGTCGGCCAGCAGCAGGTCGATGCCCTCGACGCCGAGCCGGGCGAACGCGCCCAGGTCGGTGAGGACGCCGTCCAGCGGCAGCTGGTCCATCTTGAAGTCGCCGGTGTGCACCAGGGTGCCGGCCGGCGTGTGGACGGCGACCGCCAGCGCGTCGGGGATCGAGTGGTTGACGCTGATGAACTCGGTGTGGAAGGCGCCCGCCAGGTGGTCGTCACCGGCGGCCACCTCGACCAGCACCGGGTCGATGCGGTGCTCCCGCAGCTTGGCCTTGACCAGCGCCAGGGTGAACCGGGAACCGATCAGCGGGATGTCGCCGCGCAGCCGCAGCAGGTAGGGCAGCGCGCCGATGTGGTCCTCGTGGCCGTGGGTGAGCACGACGCCGGCGACGTCGTCCAGGCGGTGCTGGATGACCCCGAAGTCCGGGAGGATCAGGTCGACGCCGGGCTGCTCGGCCTCGGGGAACAGGACGCCGCAGTCGATGACCAGCAGCTGGCCGTCGAACTCCAGGACGGCCATGTTGCGGCCGATCTCGCCCAGGCCGCCCAGCGCCATGACCCGCAGCCCGCCGGCCGGGAGCGGCGGCGGGGCCTTGAGGTCGAGGTGCGGTTGGGGGTTGGTGGTGGTCACAGCTGGACTCCTCCGGCAGCCAGGTCGGCGCGCAGCTGCACCAGTTCGTCAGGGGTGGCGTCGACCAGCGGCGGGCGCACGGGGCCGGCGGGCAGCCCGAGCGCGCGCAGCGCCGCCTTGACCGACACCAGCCCGGGGATGCGGAAGACGCCGGTGTAGACCGGCAGCAGCGACTCGTTGACCGCGCGGGCCTTGACCAGGTCGCCGGACTCGACGGCGGCGACCAGCTCGGCCAGCCGGGTGCCGACGAGGTGGCTGACCACGCTGACCACGCCGACCGCGCCGACGGCCAGCAGGGGCAGGTTGAGCATGTCCTCGCCGGAGTAGTAGGCGAGGTCGGTGCGGGCGAGCGTCCACTGCACCGCGCCGAGGTCGCCCTTGGCGTCCTTGACCGCGACGATGTTCGGGTGCTCGGCGAGCCGCACGAGCGTCTCGACCTCGATCGGCACGACCGACCGGGGCGGGATGTCGTAGAGCATCACCGGCAACTCGGTGGCGTCGGCGACCGCGGTGAAGTGCCGCAGCAGCCCGGCCTGGGTGGGCCGGCTGTAGTAGGGGGTGACGACGAGCAGCCCGTCGACGCCCAGCCGCGCGGCGGCCTGCGCCTTCTCGATCGAGTGCGCGGTGTCGTTGGTGCCGACACCGGCGATCACGGTGGCCCGGTCGCCGACGGCGTCGAGCACCGCCTCCAGCACCGCGTGCTGCTCGCTGTCGCTGATGGTGGGCGACTCCCCCGTCGTCCCGAAGACGACCAGCCCGTCGTTGGCCTGCCGGTCCACGAGGTGGGCGGCCAGCTGCTGGGCGCCCGCGAGGTCGATGGTGCCGTCCTCGGCCAGCGGGGTGACCATCGCCGTGATCACACGCCCGAAGGGCCGGGCGGGGTCGGTGGTCATGGCGCAGAATCTACCGGCCCGCGCCGACGTCCTCGCCGGACCGTCCACCGGTCGGCCAGGTCGTGGCGTGCTCGGCCAGGACGGCCGGGACGGGAGGCCCCTCGGTCCCCCGCCGCCACGCGGTGACCCGGAAGCGCGGGCCGCCGGCCGACGCCGCCCAGCCCGCCGCCGGGTAGCGCCCGGCCGCCTCCCACGTGGGCCCCAGCTCCGGCGCCCAGGTGTCGCCGGCCGGTGCCGCGTCGACCTCGGTGACCACGACCTGGTCGGCGTGCGGCAGGAACGCGCGGTAGACCGCCCCGCCGCCGATCACCCACACGTCGGGGTGCGCGGCGAGCACGTCGTCCACCGACCGGGCCACCTCGACGCCCGCGGCGGCGGGGTCCAGCGTCGCGCTGAGGACGACGTTGTGCCGCCCGGGCAGCGGCCGCACCCGCGGGGGCAGCGACTCCCAGGTGCGCCGGCCCATCACCACCGTCGCGCCCAGGGTGAGCGCCCGGAACAGCCGCAGGTCCTCCGGCACGTGCCAGGGCAGCGCGCCGTCCGCGCCGATGACGCCGCCGTGCCCCTGCGCCCAGACCAGCCGGACGGCGGGCGGGGTCAGACCGCCACCGCCCCGCGGATCGCCGGGTGCGGGTCGTAGCCGGTCACGGTGAAGTCGGCGTACCCGTGGTCGAACAGCGACGGCGCCGGGGCGATCGTCAGCCGCGGGAACGGCCGTGGCTCGCGGGTGAGCTGCTCGCGCACCTGGTCCAGGTGGTTGGTGTAGACGTGGCAGTCGCCGCCCACCCAGATGAAGTCACCGGGCTCCAGCCCCACCTGCTGGGCGACCATCTGGGTCAGCAGCGCGTAGCTGGCGATGTTGAACGGCACGCCGAGGAACAGGTCGGCGCTGCGCTGGTAGAGCTGGCAGGACAGCCGGCCGTCGGCGACGTGGAACTGGAACAGCGCGTGGCAGGGCGCCAGCGCCATCTCCGGCAGCGCGGCGACGTTCCAGGCCGACACCAGCATCCGGCGGGAGTCGGGGTCGCGGCGCAGCGTCTCCAGCACCTGGGCCAGCTGGTCGACGGTGCCGCCGTCCGGGGTCGGCCACGACCGCCACTGGACGCCGTAGACCGGGCCCAGGCTGCCGTCCTCGGCGGCCCACTCGTCCCAGATCGTCACCCCGTGCTCCTGCAGCCAGCGCACGTTGCCCTCGCCGCGCAGGAACCACAGCAGCTCGTAGGCGACCGACTTGAAGTGCACCTTCTTGGTGGTGACCAGCGGGAAGCCCTGCGACAGGTCGTAGCGCAGCCGCTCGCCGAACAGGCTCAGCGTGCCGGTGCCGGTGCGGTCGGACTTCGGCGTGCCGGTCTCCAGCACCCGGCGCAGCAGGTCCTCGTACTGGGTGTCGACGCGGGTGTCGACGCGGCTCTCGGTCTGGGTCATGCCCTGCTCATCCCTCGCTGACGTAGGGGCTGGCGGCGACCTCGGTGCCGTCGGCCAGCTCGCTGATCCGGAAGTCCTCGAACACGTGGCCGGCGACCCGCTGCAGCTCCCGCAGGCAGGCGACGGCGAGCGCGCGGATCTCGACGTCGGCGTGCTCGCTGGCCCGCATGGCCACGAAGTGCCGCCAGGCGCGGTAGTTGCCGGTGACGACGATGCGCGTCTCGGTGGCGTTGGGCAGCACCGACCGGGCGGCCTGCCGGGCCTGCTTGCGCCGCAGGGTGGCGTTCGGCCCGTCGGCGAACCGCTCCTCCAGCGCCGCGAGCAGCTCGGTGTAGGCGGCCACCGCGGCGTCGGTGGCGGCGAGGAAGCGCTCGTGCAGCTCGGGGTCCTCGGCGATCACCGCCGGCTCGACGACCGCGGCGTCGTGCTCGGGCACGTAGCGCTGGGAGAGCTGGCTGTAGGAGAAGTGCCGGTGCCGGATCAGCTCGTGGGTGAGCGACCGGGAGATGCCGGTGAGGTACATGCTCACCGTGCCGTGCTCGAGCACCGACAGGTGGCCCACCTCGAGGATGTGCCGCAGGTAGCCGGCGTTGGTCGCGGTGGCCGGGTTCGGCTTGTCCCAGGACTGGTAGCAGGCCCGGCCGGCGAACTCCGCGAGCGCCTGGCCGCCCTCGGCGTCGGTCTCCCAGGGCACGTCCGCCGGTGGGGTGAACTGCGTCTGGGCGACCACCTGGACCTTCAGCGGGGCGATCGCGGGCACGGACCCGACAGTACGGCCCGGCACGGACAGGATCCCGCAGGCGCTTGCGGTGACGCCACGATGACGTCATGCTGACGTCATGGACCTGAGCGAGTACGTCGAGGCGCTGCGCAGCCACCTCACGACCGCTGCGGCCGCCGGCACCGAGCAGACCCGGGAGACCGCGCGGTTGCTGGCCGACACCCTCGAGCCGGCCGTCCGGCTGACCGTCACCGACGCGTTGTCGGCGGCCGCCGCCGAGGTCACCGCGGCCCTCGACGGCACGGTCGTCGACATCCGCTTCCGCGGGCGCGACCCCGAGGTGGTCGTCACGCCCGTGCCGCACACCGAGCCCGACGACCCCCCGGCCGCCGGGCCCGAGCCCGAGCCCGCCGCGGACGACGGCACCGTCGCCCGGATCAGCCTCCGGCTGCCCGAGCACCTCAAGACCCGGGCCGAGGCCGCCGCGGCCGACGCCGGGGTGTCGCTGAACGCCTGGCTGGTGCGCGCCGTCGACGCCGGGCTGCGCGCACCCGCCGACCCGCCCCGCTCCGGGCGCGGTCCCCGCCGCTACTCCGGTTTCGCCCGCAGCTGACCTCAGGAGGCCCCCGTGTCCGCACCCACCACGTCCGTCCGCGAGCACCGCGCCCCGCTCACCGCGGCGCCCCGCTCGATCGACGTCCGCAACCCCGCCGGCTCGGTCACCGTCCGGGCCGACGAGCACGCACCGGAGGTCGTCGTCCGGCTCACGGCGCTCGACCGCGCCGCCGAGGAGGTGCTCGACCGCGTCCAGGTGGTGGCCACCGGGTCGGCGCTGCGCGTCGCCGTGCCGCAGCGCCGCCTCGGCCGGTCCCCCGAGGTGGCGGTCGAGGTGCTCACCCCACCGGGGGCCGAGGTCGCGGTCACCGCCGGCTCGGCCTCGGTGACGCTGGAGGGGCGGCTCGGTGCCGGGGTCGTCACCGCGGCCAGCGGGGCCGTCGCGGTCGAGCGGTGCGCCGGCCTGCAGGTGCGGTCGGCCGGCGGCGACGTGCGCCTCGGCTCCGTGGCCGGCGCGGCGACCGTGGCCACCGCGTCGGGCGACGTCCGCATCGGGTCGGCCGCCGGGCCGGTGCAGGTGCGCACCGCCTCCGGCGACGTGACCGTCGGCGACGCCGCGACCGACGTCCGGGTGTCCACCGCCTCCGGCGAGGTCGTCATCGGCCGGGCGCGCGCCGGCACCGTGCAGCTCAAGACCGTCTCGGCGGGCGCGTCCGTCGCCGTCGAGCCGGGCCTGCGCGTCTGGCTGGACGTGCAGAGCGTGTCCGGGCGGCTCGACCTCCAGCTGCAGGACGACACCACGGGCCCCGACGGGGCCGCGGACCTGCGCGTGCTGGTGTCGTCGGTGTCCGGGGACGTGCGGTTGCGGCGGGCCGCCCGGGAGGGCTGAGTCGGCCCGCTGCGGCGGGTCAGCCGACGGCGACCGCGACCGCGAGGTCGGCGGCGAGGTCGCCTCGCGCGGCGACGGCGACCTCGTCCAGCTCCAGCCAGGCGGCCATCAGCCGCAGCTCCTCGGCCAGGGCCAGGGCGACCGGCGGGGCATCGACCCCGGTCTCGGCGTGGGCGGCCTGCACCCGGAGCACGCCTACCTTGCGGTCGGCCTTGAGGTCGACGCGGGCGACGAGCCGGTCGCCGAGCAGGAAGGGCAGCACGTAGTAGCCGTGCACCCGCTTCTCCGCCGGGGTGTAGATCTCCAGCCGGTACCGGAAGCCGAAGATGCGCTCCACCCGCGGCCGCTCCCAGACCAGCGAGTCGAACGGCGAGAGCAGCGCCCGGGCCCGGATCCAGCGGGGCCGGCGGGCGGCGGGGTCGAGCCACGCGGGGCGCCCCCAGCCCTCGACCTCCACGGGCAGCAGCTCACCGGCCTCGGCCAGCTCGGCGATCGCGGTGCGCGCGTCGCCGGGCGAGAGCCGGAAGTAGTCGCGCAGGTCGGTCTCGGTGGCGACGCCCAGCGCCCGGGACGCGGTGCGCACCAGCTCGCGGACGGCGTCCGGCCGGTCGGGGGTGGGCGCCTGGACGACGACGGCCGGCAGCACCCGCTCGGGCAGGTCGTACACCCGCTCGAAGCCCGCCGTCCGGCCGCGCGCGGTCAGCGCGCCGGTGAAGAACAGGTACTCCAGCGCCGCCTTGCCCGCGTGCCAGTTCCACATGCTGCCGGGGAGGTTGGGCCGCTCCTCGTCCAGCTGGCTCGCGCGCAGCGGCCCGTCCCGCCGCACCCGCTCCAGCAGGGACGCCACGAACTCGGGGCGCTCCCGCTGCACCCGCGTCATCGACCCCCACGCCTCCTGCTCGGCGGCCGCCATCCGCCAGCGCAGCGCCGGCTGCAACGCCACCGGGAGGAACGACGCCTCGTGCGCCCAGTACTCGAACACGTCGTGCCGCCGGTTGGACAGCTGGTCCAGCGCGGTCCTCGGGTAGGGGCCAAGCCGGCTGAAGAACGGCAGGTAGTGCGACCGGGACAGCACGTTCACCGAGTCGATCTGGACGACGCCCAGCCGCTCGGCGGTGCGGCGCAGCTGCCGGGTGCCGACCGGTCCGCTCGGCCGCGGGTCGGCGAACCCCTGGGCGGCCAGCGCGATGCGCCGGGCCAGCGGCGCGGACAACCGGTCGACGGGAGTGGTCACGGCCGCCGATCCTGCCTGGCGGGGGTGACAGCGGGCCACCGGGCGCCCGTCGGGCTGCCTAGGCTGCGGCGGTGGACCTGCCCCCGTTCCCGGACCGCGGCCGGGCCGTCGGGGTGCGCGCGGCCACCGCGGCGGACGCCCCGCTCATCGCGGGGGTCCAGCGGATCACCTGGACCACCGCCTACCGGGACCTGCTGCCGCCGACCGTCCTGGCCGGGTGGGACGACGTCGCGACCACCGCGTCGTGGGCCGCCGCTGTCACCGACCCGCCCACCCCGGCGCACCGGGTGCTGGTGGCCGTCGACGGGGCGGAGCTCGTCGGCCTCGCCGCGGTCGCCCCGGCCGACGCGGGGCCGGACGCCGCCGAGCTCGTGGCCCTGCTGGTCGAGCCCCGCTGGGGGCGCCGCGGGCACGGCAGCCGCCTGCTCGCCGCCGCGACCGACCTGGCGCGCGCAGACGGCACCCGGCGCATGATCATGTGGGTGCCGGAGGCGGACCCGGCCACCAGCGGCTTCCTCGCCTCCGCCGGCTGGGCGCCGGACGGGCGAGCCCGCTCGCTGGCCGCAGGGACGACGACGGTCCGCCAGCTGTGCTGGCACACCGAGCTGGACGACGACCGGCCGACGGCCGGTGGAGGAGAAGGAGCACCGTGAGCTTCCGCGGCTTCCCCGACGAGGGGCTGGTCTTCTACGAGGGCCTGGAGGCCGACAACAGCAAGACCTACTGGACCGAGCACCGGACCACATGGGAGTCCGCGGTACGGGCGCCTATGCAGGCCCTGGTCGACGACCTGGCGGCGGAGTTCGGCACGCCGAAGCTGTTCCGCCCCTACCGCGACGTGCGCTTCAGCCACGACAAGACCCCGTACAAGACGCACCAGGGCGCCGTCCTCCACCAGGACGGCGCGGGTGCCGGCTCGGTGTACGTGCAGTTCTCCGCCGACGGGCTGCTCGTGTCCGGTGGGTGCTGGCGGCTCCAGCCCGACCAGGTCGAGCGCTACCGGCGGGCCGTGGACGACGACCTGCAGGGCGCCCGGCTCGTCGCGGAGGTGGAGCGCCTGCGGGACGCCGGGTTCGCCATCGAGGGCGAGCGGCTGGTGCGCGCACCGCGGGGCTACCCGACCGACCACGAGCGGATCGAACTGCTGCGGCACAAGGCGGTGCACGGGTCGCGGGCGTGGGAGCCGGCCGAGTGGTTGCACGGGCCGGAGGCGCTCGAGCGGGTGCGGGACGCCTGGCGGGAGTTCGCCGACCTCAACCGGTGGCTGGCCGACAACGTCGGCGCCAGCACCGCCCCACCCGACCGCCGCCGCTGACCCCCGCTTTCGGCGCCGAAAGCGGGGGTGTGCGTGCGTGCGTAGTCCGCTGCCCACCGCGCCGCTTCTCGCGACGACCCGGGAAGGGGTGCGGACTCGGGGGTGGGTATGCGAAACGGGGGCCGGAGCATGATGCTCCGACCCCCGTTTCGAATGATTGTCCGGCGGCGTCCTACTCTCCCACCC